>NZ_VWXJ01000022.1:0-97375 GCF_011752535.1 Pantoea sp. Tr-811 | reverse complement strand
CCCGGATAGCACAGGTCGCGCCTGGTGCCCGACTGAGGTAGATCTGCACTTAGATCTGCTGAATTTACAGGGGGTCCCAGCTTCTTTCGCTACTCGACGTACTTACTGGCGTTTTCACACAGCCTGGGTCGATAGCGGTCGTTAGCGAATGGCTGCAACCGTCACCATTGCGGACGATCCATACCTTGGGTCAGCATGGTGTTCGGATGCGTTCACCGTGAAATTTTCACCACCTATGAGATCGAGCGCCGACGCTGCTGAAAAACAGCGCCACTCAGCCGTCTAGTGTTGCCCGAACATTCCAAAAGGTGGATGAGATGCAAATGAGTTTGTCCCTGCACGCGGCAAAAGCACTGCTTGACGGTGGCATCGACGCCACTTCGGCCCTCAACAGCGCCCTGGAGCGCGTCATGCTGCATGCCTCGGAAGAGGACTATGCCGAGCTCAAGAAATCGTTCGGCCATGCCATGGCGGGCGTTCTCGCGGCGACTGTGGATGTGGCACTGCAAGCCTACCCTGAGCTGAAACCCGATAGCGACGCATGGCAAGAAATCGCCAGGGGTTGCGCTGCAAGAAGGGCCTGCAACAAAATTGAATGACCGATTCGGCATTCCTGCACGCCATGGGCCATACAGCGCCTATACCCTAGAAGCGGTGGGCAAGGTTTTCCAGCCATCTTTCGACACAGGAGTGACCATGAAAGAACACCATTACGCTGTCACCGTAAATTGGATAGGTAATACGGGTGAAGGTACTGCAAGCTACACGGCGTACCAGAGAGACTTCAACGTGGAGGCTCCAGGCAAGGCACCTATCCTTGGCTCTGCCGACCCTGCCTTTCGCGGGAACCCCGAACGCTGGAATCCTGAAGACATGTTGCTGGCCTCGATCTCGGCCTGCCACAAGCTTTGGTATCTTCATCTGTGCGCCGTCAACGATGTGAACGTGCTGGCATACGTCGATCACCCAGTGGCCCGAATGTTTGAAGGAGATGGCCAGCGTAAAGGCCATTTCAAGGACGCAGAGCTTAGGCCCCAGGTCATCATCAGCAGCCAATCAAATCTGGATCTTGCAAGACGCCTGCATGACAACGCTCACCACGAATGCTTTATTGCCAATTCAGTCAACTTTCCTATCAGGTGCAGTGCTGTTATCAAGCATCAAGACTAGTCGGTAGCCGTGATCTATCGCTCAGTGTTTTGATTCTCTTGACTGGGCAACCGCCGCAACGATATGGGGCACGGCGTAGGATTTAAACCAGTGATTCATGCCGGCAATCGCCTGCTGTGAGGATGGCAGGCTCCCTGCACCGATTAATTCTGAACAGGCTTGCGCCATCGCCTGAAGGATGCGTGCCGCTTCGGGAACGTAGGGTGAGTCCGTTTGGGTATCATGCCTGTCTCGGATAATTTTATAACGGATGTTCTCCGGCATCGTCCACGCGCTGATTAGAAACTCCATGACCGTGTACTCGACGCCGTTGATGTTGATGACGGCTGAACGGAGTGATTCGTCAAAGCCTGCAGCATCGATTTGCTCACAGCTATCGATAGCGGTATTCATCATTTCGCGAATCAGGTTCCAATCCGTTTTCATAAGCATCTCCTCTGCCTTTCTACAAAGACGCTCGGGGCCAAATTTTTTTCACCCGGAGTTTTCAAGATTACTACATCGTCCTAAGGAACGAATCGCAACTATCTGATTTAACGGTGAATTCTGTAGGAGCGGGCTTGACCCGCGAAGCAAGCACCGCGGTGCATGGCACCGGCTGCGCCGGTGTTCGCGGGGCAAGCCCGCTCCTACAAAGGATGGCGGCGCGACTGCTGGCAGTATCGCGCCTTCTTTCAATCCCCGACGTTTCGCAGGGCCTTCGTGCAAGTCGCCAGCCATGGCACCGTTGCCGCCCACCCTCGCGCACGTGATCAAAATTCAACTGACCGCTTTAACGGAGCCTAAGCGCATGACCAAACGAGAGCAGGAGGTTCTCCAGTTGCTACTGCTGGGAACAGCGAACACGGCCATACAGCTTGGCAGGATCGGAAAATGACGATCATGACGCTATGGATAGTGGGTGCTGGTGTTGTCGCACTGGTGCTCCTGGCATTCAAGATGAACCTGGTACGTCTTGAACACGCCAACGGGAACAAGCGACCAGGGTATTGGCTTGCCCTATCGATCCACATTGGCTTGGGCATCCTGTTTGTCATTGAAAAGCTTTCGTCTTGACCTGCCACCCCAAAAGCTCCAACGCTGGCGACCGGACGCGCATTCTTTACAGAACGCGCCCGGTTTAAACCCGCCCGCCGTGCCAGCGCGCGGGCTGAGGCGGGCCTGGAGGCGCCAGTCCCTACCCCATCCCAAGACCGCTCCCCCCCTGCTCAAGCACCCGGTCTGCCTGCCCTTGAGGCCTCGCGGTGCATCTGCGATAGCACTTTCCCTCACCTGCCCATTTCCACCGCCATGCTAGAGTGCTATCATTTTTTGCGAATGATTCTCAGTTTCGAATCTTAATAATTCTTAACTGATACCTGAACCGTTTGACTGATAGAAACAGCGTACGTCTCCAGTGAGGGAACACCGTAATGCGAGTATTGGTAGTTGAAGATGACCCGTCGGTTAGCCATTGGCTCGGCTGCAAGCTGCACGCCTCTGGCCATGCCTGCCGGACCATCGACAACGGCGAGGGCGCCCTGCAGATGATTGGCAATGAAGTGTTCGACGTCGTCATCCTGGACCGAATCCTGCCCAAGATGGACGGCATCGAAGTGCTTCGCCAGCTCGATGGCCAGCAGCGCCCGCCCATTCTGATCCTGTCCGCAAACGATCAAACCAGCGACCGGGTCGAAGGGCTGCGCGCCGGTGCCGACGACTACCTGGGCAAACCGTTCGACTTCAACGAACTGCTGCTGCGCCTGGAACTGCTCGCACGCCGCCACAAACCCCGCGCCCCGCAGGAAGTGGTGCAGGTGCAGGACCTCTGCGTCGACCTGGGCACGCGCCAGGTGCAGCGCGCGGGCAAGCGCATCGAGCTCACCGACAAGGAGTTCAAGCTGCTGCAAGTGCTGGCCGAACATGCCGGGCAAGTGGTCACCCGCAGCATGCTGCTGGAGAAAGTCTGGGGCTACAACTTCGACCCGCAGACCAACCTCATCGACGTGCACCTGTCAAAACTGCGCACCAAGCTGGAAAAAGGCTTCGAACACGCATTGATCAAAACCGTACGGGCCATCGGTTATGTCCTGGGCTGAACTTCGCCCACTCCTGACCACCAGCAGCCTGCGCCAAGCCACCACCATCGCCTTCATCTGCCTGCTGTTCTCGCTGATTTCGATCGTGCTGAGCAACCAGTTGCTTGAAGTGGTGATGCGCAGCCACGTGCGCGACATGATCCTCAACGACGTGCGCAGCCAGCAGTTGCAGGGCGCCATGGTCAGCGCCGAGCGGCTGAGCTGGGCACTGCGTTACCGCCAGCAGCTGGATGTGCGCAAGGAACGCCAGGCCACGGTGGTCGACCGCGACGGCAAGCTGTTGTTCGGCAGCCGCGGGTTGCTGCCCGAACCAACCTTGCCGGCCTCCGACCGCTTGCGCTGGTACCACATTACCCTCACCAATGAACAAGGCGAGGCTGCCGAAGTGCTGGGCCTGACCATCACCCTGGGCGATGGCGGCCAGTACTACAGCGCCTTCGACCTGCGGCCGATGCTCGAACGCACGCGCATCATTCCCCTGGCCACCGGCGCCGGGCTGCTGCTCTTGCTGCTGTCGATCCTGATTACCGCCCTGCCCTTCGGCCTGCACAACCTCTACCGCATCAACCGCATCCGTGACGCCCTGGCCCGCTATGCCAACGGCGACTACACGGCCATGGCCCCTGCCGTGCAGCATGGCGACGAATTCGACCAACTGGGCATCGAGATCAACCACGGCCTGCGGCGCATCAACAAGCTGATGGACGAGGTCAAGCACATCACCAGCCACATCGCCCACGAACTGCGCACGCCCTTGACCCGCCTGCAGAGCCGCTTGCTCAACGCCAGCGAACACCTCCAGGGGCCGGCGCGCGAGGAGCTGCTGTGCGCAGTACAGGACAGCGAGCGCATCCAGCACCTGTTCCGCGCCGTCATGCGCATCGCCGAGGTGGAAACCGGGCGCATGGCCTGCCATTTCGAAGTCATCGACGTACGCGAACTGCTCGAAGACGTGGCCGAGTACTACCAGCCATTGGCCGATGAACGCGGCTGCCGTTTCGAGCTGGAAGTACAGAAGGACTGCCAGCTGTTCGGCGACCGCGCCCTGCTGTTCCAGGCCTTGGCCAACCTGATCGACAACGCCCTCAAGTACGCACCACCGGGCCTGGCGATCACCCTGGCGGCGCGCGGGCGCAATGGCCAGGGGATGCTCCAGGTGCGCGACCGCGGCCCGGGTATCAGTGCCGCCCACAGCGAGCGGGCGATGGAGCGTTTTCAGCGCCTTGAACCCAAGGGCGATGTCCACGGCCATGGCCTGGGCCTGACGCTGGTGCGGGCGATTGCCGAGGTGCATGGCGGCGACCTGCGCCTGGGCGACAACCAGCCGGGCCTGGCAGCCAGCCTGAACGTGCGCAAACAGGTGCTGGCCGGGCGCTGAGCGGGCCTTCCTTAAGCATTCTTAATGGTTGTCGCCTTGCTCGGCAATTGAGAATCACTCGTAATATCAGCCACGCCCCGCCGGGGCCTTCCTGTTAACCATGCCCCGTTCGGAGATTTGCCATGACCCCTCACATCCGCGCCTTCCTCAACGACGAAAGCGGTGTTACCGCCATCGAGTACGGCATTCTCGCTGCCGCCATGGCCGCGGCCATCGGCATCATCTTCGGCGAAGACGGCGTGTTCATCTCGGCACTGAAAAACCGCTTCGAAGCCATCGGCAACCAGATCAGCGGCGGCAAGGGCGCGGCGCAGTAAGCCGCCGGCACCGCCATGAACAGCCAACTGGCCCTTATCGTCCTGCCACCGGCACTGTGCTGGGTGATCGCCTCGGACCTGCTGTATCGCCGCATCCACAACCTGCTGGTGGTGATGCTGCTGTTGGTCTGGTGTTCGCAGCCGCTGTTCGCCGTGTTCGGCCTCGGCCCCTGGGCTGCGATGAGCGCCGGTGAACTGCTGCCGATGCTGGGCTGCGCGCTGCTCGGTGCAGTGTTGGTACTGGCGGTCGGGTTCATGCTGTTCAGCATCGGCCAGGTCGGCGCCGGTGACGTCAAGCTGATGACCGTGCTGTGCTTGTGGAGCAGCGGCAACCAGATGGCGTTTCTCATCGTCACCGCCCTGGCAGGCGGCATCCTGGCCCTGGCCATGCCGGTGCTGGCGCCGCTGGAGCATACCTGTGCACTGCTCTGGCAACAGCTTGGCGCACGCCTGCCAGCGCTGGGCATCGGCATCCCCACCGTGCTCACCCGTGAGCGCCCACAGGGCCTGCCTTACGGCCTGGCCATCGCGACCGGCAGTTTCTTCACCTTGTTCTCTTCCATCCACCCCTGACGATCTGGTTGTCCCATGAAAACCCCTTCCGTCCTCTTGCTGGCAGGCGCCCTGGTCCTGGCCGGTGGCGCAGCCCTGCTGGCCCGCGTTCTGCTCGCCCCTCCACCGGCCGCCGTTGCCGCCGCCAAGCCCGCTACCCCGGAAAAGGCGCCGCTGGCCGTGCTGGTAGCCGCCACCGACCTGCGCCCTGGCCAGTTGATCGACCGCAGCATGCTGCGCTGGCAGGAAGTGCAGTCGCTGCCCTCGGCCGAGCAGTACTTCCAGCGTGGCCAGGGCAAGCTCGACCTGGGCGCCGGCGCCGTGCTGCGCCGCCCGCTCAAGGCCGGCCAGGCACTGACCGCCGCGCTGCTGGTGCGCGCTGGCGAGCCGGGCTTCCTGGCCGCGGTACTCAAGCCAGGCATGCGCGGCCTGTCGCTGCCCACCTCGGCGGTAGCCGTCAGCCAGGGGCTGGTCAGCGCCGGCGACCGGGTCGACGTGATTCTTTCGCTCAAGGTGGGCAAGAACGACGACCGCGACCTCGGCCCACCCAAGCTCGCCGCGCAAACCCTGCTGCGCGATGTGCGCGTGCTGGCCGTCAACCGCAGCGCCCGCGACCTCACCGCACGGCTGAACAGCGCTGAGCCGGCTGCACCGGCGGCAGCGGCAAACGACAAGGAAAACCGCTACTTCGAAACCGTCACCCTGGAAGTGACCCCGGCCCAGGCCGAACGCCTGGCCCTGAGCAAGGAAGCCGGCACCTTGCAGCTGGCCTTGCGTGGCAACCGCGAGCCGGGTGACGGCCTGCCCCGCAGCGGCACCCGCGAGGTCACCCGCCTGGCCCAGGCCACCGACGTGTACGCCAAGCCCGGGCTGGGCGACTCGCTGCCCGTGCTCTACCGCGGCGACCAGGTCGAATACGTACGCCCTGCGAAACCTTGAGATCCCGACCTGCCCCACCCGGGCATCGACTGGCCATTCCGGAAGCACTGACGATGACGTTCCCCCGCTCTCCCCTTTCCCTGGCGCTGACCTGCGCCCTGGGCCTGTTCTGCGCACTGCCGGCGCACGCCGAAGTGGTGGTGCTGGACCCACCCCTGGAGCTGCCGCCGCAGTACCCCGAAGCCGAGCAGCCCGAAGACCCGCAGGCCTACGCCGAGGAAGCGGCCTACCCGGCCGCCCCCGACGCCAACGCGCACCTGCCGGCGCACCTGACCGAGGTCAGCGAAACCCGCGACGTGCACCTGTTGGTCAAGCAGGGGCGCTTGCTGCAACTGCCCAGGGCCGCCACCCGGGTGCTGGTCGCTGACCCGAAGATCGCCAGCTTCCAGGCGCCCACCCCAGGCAGCGTGTTCGTCTTCGCCCAAACCGCAGGCACCACCACCCTGTATGCCCTGGACGACAAGGAACAGGTGATCGCCGCGATCCGCGTGGTGGCCGACTACGACCTCGACGCCCTGCGCAAGCAAGTGATCGCCGAAGTACCCGGCGCCCAGGTGGAGTTCAGCCCGGCCTCGGCCAACGGCCTGGTGGTGCGCGGCAGCGTGCGCACCCCACAGCAGGCGCACCAAGTGATCACTGCCGTGGAGAGCTACCTGGGCTCACCGCAGGACGGCACGCGCGGTGGCGGAGGTGGCGGCGGCGGCGGCGGCGGCGGCGGCGCTGCAGGCGGTGGTGGCAGCGAACAAGGCCCGCGGGTCATCAACCAGCTCAAGGTCGAGCTCTCGGCCCAGGTCAACCTCAGCGTGCGCATCGTCGAAGTGTCGCGCAGCCTCAGCTCGCAACTGGGCCTGAACTGGGAAGCCACGCTCAAGGACGGCAACTACTTCTTCCGCAACGGCGCCAGCCTGTTCGATGCCACCACCGGCGCCTTCAGTGGCGGCACCGTCAGCAACGCCGTGGCCGGGGGCTTCCACCGCTATGGCTCGACCACCGTGGCCGGCCTGCTCACCGCCTTGTCCCAGGACGGCTTGGCCACGGTGCTGGCCGAACCGAACCTGACGGCGATGTCGGGCGAAACCGCAGGCTTTGCCGCCGGCGGCGAGGTGCCGATCGTGATCACCACCAACAACAACATCACCATCGAGTACAAACAGTACGGCGTAATCATGCGCATGACCCCGACCCTGCTGTCGCCCAACCGCATCAGCCTGCATGTCGCCCCCGAAGTCAGCGACCTGTCCGATGAAGGCGCCGTGGAGCTGCAAGGCAACGTGATTCCAGCCTTCAAGGTGCGCCGCGCCGACACCACCGTGGAACTGGCCAGCGGCCAAAGCTTCGCCCTGGCCGGCATGCTGCGCAGCAACAGCGCCCAGCAGGTCACCGGCGTGCCCGGCCTGCGCAACATCCCCGGGCTTGGCCGGTTCTTCGAAACCCACACCTCCAGCCAGGCCGACACGGAGCTGGTGATCATCGCCACCGCCTATGTGGTCGAGCCCACCACCCCGGGCGAGCTGCAAACGCCAGGCCGGGGCATCGCCCAGCTCGATGCCCTGACCCCTGCCCAAGCCACCGCCGGCTACCTGTTCTGAGCCAAGGAGAACACCCCATGCGCTTTGCCCAACCCGTGCTCCTCAGCCTGGCGCTCGGCCTGCTGCTAGGCGGCTGCGACCGCAACTTCAACAACCAGCGCGTGGCCACCTACGCGCCCGGTGCGCCCATGCCGGCGATCCAGGCCGTGCCATCGGCACTGGTCGCGCAGCTCAAGACCACCCCAGCCGGAGGCCTGGACCAGGCCTCCCTGGCCGACCTCAACACCCTGCTGGCCCGCCAGGGCCGCCTGAGCCAGCAAACCCTGACCCTGCGCCCGGCCACCCCAGGCGGCGAGCAGGTTGCCACGCGCCTTGCCCAGGTGCTGCGCCAGCTGGGCGTGCGCCAGGTGATCGTCGCCCCCACCCAGCTGCAACGCAGCGGCGACACCGACCTGCAAGTAGTGTCCGAGGCCGTGGTCGCGCAAGTGCCCGATTGCCTGATCCGCGACCCCGACAGCGTGACCGTCAAGCCCTTCACCGCCATCGGCAGCCTGGGCTGCGCCAACCGCGCCAACATCGCCCGGATGGTCGCCGACCCTCGCGACCTGAACCGCGCCCAGGCCCTGGACGGCGGTGACGGCATCGCCGCCACCAACGCCGTCGACCGTTACCAGCGCCACGAAACGGTGGAACTGCTGGACATCAACTTCAACAAGGACTGACCGCGGAGCGCCCCGATGAACGACACCACGCGAACCCCACAGGCCAGCGCCGAACCACGCCCGGCGCTGGCGCTGTACGCCGCCAGCGGCAGCGATGCGCAGCTGTTCGGCCAGTACCTGCAACGCCTTGGCCTGTCGCCGGCGCTGGCCCAGGCCGGCGGCTTCAGCGCCGCCTTGAGCGGCTGCGAGCTGCACAGCGTGCCCGAGGTGCTGGTGGTCGACCTCGACGGCCAGGCCTCACCGCTGCAGGCCATTGCCGAGCTGAGCCAGGTATGCCCGCCGTCCACCCGCCTGGTGGCCCTGGGCAGCGCCCACGACCTCAACCTGTACCGCGCCCTGCTGCACGCCGGTGTGCATGACTACCTGTGCAAACCGGTGCCCCTGGACCAGTTCGCCAGCACCCTGCGCCGCGCCCGCGACCCGCAGGAACACGGCACCCCCGGCAGCCGCACCGGCCGCACCCTGGCCGTGACCGGCGTGGGCGGCGGGCGCGGCACCAGCACCGTGGTGGCAGCGCTCGGCAGGCTGCTGTCGAACGAACGCCACAGCAGCAGCGCAGTGGTCGACTTCGACCGTGGCCGCTGCGACCAGGCCCTGCTGCTCGGCCACCAGGGCGATGCCGGCCTGGCCGCCACCCTGGCCGCCAGCGAACTGGACTCGCGCCTGCTCGAACGCGCCATCGCCCAGATCGACGAGCGCCTGTACCTGCTGGCGCAAGCGCCCGACCTGCACGCCGCCGACAGCTTCAGCCGCGAACACCTGCTGAACCTGGGCGCCAGCCTGTGCCAGCTGTTCAACCAGGTGATCTGGGACTTGCCCAGCGGCCGCTGCCACGGCGCCCTGGATGTGCTCGCCCATGCCGACACGCGCATCCTGCTGTGCGACTTCAGCGTGCAGGATGCGCGCAACTGCCTGAACCTGCTGGGCGAGATTGGCGATGAAAGCAACGGCCAGCGCCTGCTGCTGGTGGCCAACCCACAGCGCCCCGGCAATACCGACGTGGTGGAGCGCGAGCAGTTCGAAGACTTCATCAGCCGCAAGGTCGACCTGGTGCTGCCCCACGCCGGCAGTGCCCTGGCCGACAGCCTGCTGGCAGGCCCGCTGCAGCTCAACCGCGCCCCGGCCCTGCGCCAGGCCCTGCTCGACCTTGCCGACCTGGCCTGCGGGCGCACGCCGGTGGCGCCGCCACTGGCCGCCGGCAACCTGATCCTGCGTCTGCGCCAGGCCCTCGGCCGCACGCGCCGCGCGGCCTGAACCAAGGAGTGCGCGCATGATTATCCGCCCCACCCGCAAAAGCCCCGAAGCCACACCCGGCAACCCGGCACCCGCCGCGGCCCGCGCTGCCAACGACGCCCCACAGCGCGTGGCCGCGGCGCGCCCGGCCGACACATTGGGCACGCAGAACCGCCGGCTGATCCGCAACCAGCTGTACGACCAGATCGACCCGCTCAAGGCCGCCGCCCTGGGCCGCGACGCCCTGCGCCAGCAGGTCGAGGGCGTGGTCCGGCGCATCTGCGACGACAGCCGCTTGCAGCTGTCGCGCCAGGAAGAGCAGGCCGTTTGCGAGGAAATGCTCAACGAGATGGTCGGCATCGGCCCGATCCAGCCGCTGCTGCACGATGACTCGGTGAACGACATCCTGGTCAACGGCGCCGGCACGGTGTTCGTCGAACGCTACGGCAAGCTGGAGCTTTCGCCCATCACCTTCATCGACGAAGAGCATGTGTTCAACACCGCCCAGCGCATCGCCGCCGCCGTGGGCCGGCGCATCGACGAGGCCAACCCGATGGTCGACGCGCGCCTGGCCGACGGCAGCCGGGTGAACGTGATCACCCACCCGCTGGCCATCGACGGCACCACCATCTCGATCCGTAAGTTCATGCGCCGCAACATGTCGCTGGAGATTCTGGCCGAGCGCAGCGCGCTGTCGGCCGACATGGTCGAGGTGCTCAAGCGTGGCATGCTGGCCAAGCTCAACATCGTGGTGTCCGGCGGCACCGGCGCGGGCAAGACCACCCTGCTCAACGCCTTGTCGCAGAACATCAGCGATGCCGACCGGGTCATCACCATCGAAGACGCCGCCGAACTGCAACTGCAGCAGCGCCACGTGGTGCGCCTGGAAACCCGCCCGGTCAGCGCCGAAGGCACCGGCAAGGTCGACCAGCGCGACCTGGTGCGCAACGCCCTGCGGATGCGCCCAGACCGCATCATCCTTGGCGAGGTGCGCGGCGGTGAATGCTTCGACATGCTCCAGGCCATGAACACCGGCCACGACGGCTCGCTCTGCACGGTGCACGCCAACACCCCGCGCGACGCCATCATGCGTTTGGAGAACATGGTGATGATGGCCGGCATGCAGCTGCCGCTGGAAGCCATTCGCCGGCAGATCGCCAGTGCCGTGAACCTGATCGTGCAGGTCGAGCGCATGCGCGACGGCGCCCGGCGCATCGTTTCGGTCACCGAGGTGTGCGGGATGGAGAACGACGTGATCCAGACCCAGGAGCTGTACGGTTTCAAAACCACCCACATCGACGCCGAAGGCCGCCTGAGCGGCCAGTTTGTCGCCAGCGGCCAACGGCCGCTGTTCTACACCCAGCACGCGCACCTGTTCGGAGGCCTGTGATGAACGCGGTCCTCGACCTGTTCACCCTGGTGGTGTTCCTTGGCGTGCTGGTGGCGTTCTATGCCGTGCGCAGCCTCAGCGGCAAGCGCCAGCGCAGCCTGGCCCAGGCCGAGCGGCTGGCGGCGCTGAAGGCCAGCCTTGGCAGCGGTGCGGCGCTGCTCGGCGGCGACGATGGCCTGTTGCGCGACAGCACAGGGCCGGCGTTCACCCGCTGGCCGGTGATCGGCACCGCGCTGGCGCGGCTGTGGACCGACCTCGACACCCTGGGCTGGCGCGCCAACCTGCGCAGCCGGCTGGCCATGCTGCTGCTCGCCAGCCTGACCTTCGGCGTGCTGCTGGGCCGCGAAACACCGCTGCCCTGGCTGTACGGCAGCCTGCTGACGCTGCTGGCGTTCAGCCTCAGCGGCCTGGTGCTGTACCGCCAGGCCATGGGCAAGTACCTGCACCAGCTCAAGCTCGACCTGCCCCAGGCCATCGATGCCATCACCCGCGCCGCCCGCGCCGGGGTGCCGGTCAGCAACGCCTTCAGCATGGTCGCGCAGAACCTGGCCGGGCCCCTGGCCCGCGAGTTCGTGCAAATCGACAACTGGCTGCGCCTGGGCGTGCCATTGCGCCAGGTGATGCAGGAATCGGCCAACCGCGTGCCGCTCAACGAGTACCGCTTCTTCGCCGTGATCCTGATCATCAACATGGAAGCCGGCGGCCGACTGGGCGAAACCCTCGACCGCCTTTCGGCCACCCTGCGCGAACGCCAGGAGCTGTTTCTCAAGATCCAGGCGAAAACCTCCGAGGCCCGCGCCTCGGCCAAGATCGTCGCCGCATTGGTGCCCTGCGCGCTGGGCTACATGTACTTCAACTCGCCCCGGGACTTTCGCTTCCTGCTCAACGACCCCACTGGCAACAGCGTGCTGTTCTATGCCTTTGGCAGCGTCGCCCTGGGCCTGCTGATCACCCAACTGATGGTCCGGAGGATCGGATGACCCCATGGCTTGACGACCCCTTCGTGCTCACCGCGCTGGGCCTTTTGTGCTGCGGCCTGGGCATGGCGCTGATCGGCCTGCACCGGCGCCAGCGCCAACCGGTGCTGCGCGAGCGCCTGACCCGCGACAGCAGCGCCGTGCAGGCCCAGGCCGACATTCTGCGCGACCAGGCCCTGCAGGTTCCGCAGCAACTGCAAGCGCTGGCCCAGGCCAGCGCCCGGGTGGGCGAGCAACTGGCCGGTGCCGAGCGCGACCGGCGCAAGCTGCGCGAGTTGCTGACCTTGGCCGGCCTGCGCCAGCGTGAAGCCTTGGGCTTGCTGGTGCTGGGCAAGTACCTGCTCGGCCTGCTGCTGGCGTCGCTGGTGCTGCTGGCCGGCTTCGACAGCGGCCAGCGCCTGACCCTCAACGGCATGACCGCCGCACTGATCGCCCTGTTCGTCGGCACCCTGCTGCCAGAGCTGTGGCTCAAGGCCCGGGCCGCGCGCCGCGGCGGGCGCCTGGAGCGCAGCCTGCCCGATGCGCTGGACCTGATGGTGATTTGCGCCGAGGCCGGCCTGCCACTGGGGCGCATCCTGCAAGTGGTGGCCAAGGAGCTGGCCTTGTCGGCGCCGGAAATGGCCGAGGAACTGCGCTACACCTGCGCCGAGCTGCAACTGGTCAGCGACCGCGCCAAGGCCCTGCAGCATTTTGCCGAGCGTACCGGGGTCAGTGGCATCGAAAGCATGGTGTCGACGCTGATTCAGGCCGAGCGCTATGGCACCCCGCTGTCCCACGCCCTGCGCACCATTTCCGATGAAAGCCGCAAGACCCTGGTGCTGACCCTCGAAGAGCGCGCCGGCAAGCTGCCCGCGCAACTGAGCGTGCCGCTGATGACCCTGATCCTGCCGCCGATCATCGCCATGATGGGCGCCCCGGCCCTGGTGCGCATCGTGCGCCTGCTGACCCACTGACCCCCGACTTCCCACAGGTAACTGCCATGTCCCGTTCACTTATCGCCCTGTCGCTGTTCGGCGTTCTCACCCTCAGCGGTTGCAGCAGCCTGGCCCCGGCCCTGCACGCCAGCGCCGATGCCCCAGCCGGCCAGGAGGCCGGCGAAGCCTTGAAGCTTGCCCGCGTGTTGCGCGACAACGGCCGCTTGGCCGGTGCGTTCGAGGTGTACCAGCGCATGGACCAGCGCCAGCAGCTCAAGGGCGCCTACCTGGTCGAGTACGCCAGCGTCGCCGCCGCCGTGCGCCCGGCCCGGGAAGCCTACGCCCTGTTCGACCGTGCCCGCCGTGAGATCGGCCCCGACATGCCCGGCCTTACCGCCACCGAGCGCCAGGCCCTGTGCGGCGGCTTGGGCCGCGCCGCGCTGGCGCTGGGCAATGCCGCCCGCGCCGAAGCCGACCTGCGCTGCGCACTGGCCGTGCAAGGTGACCGCAGCCAGCGGGCGCAACTGCTGAACATGCTGGGCGTCGCCCAGGCCCAGCAGGGCCAGCACGCGGCGTCGCGCGAGTCGTTCAACCAGGCCCTGGAGCTAGACCCCGGCTACAGCGCCGCCACCAACAACCTGGCCCTGAGCTGGTTGGCCGACGGCCAGCGCAGCAAGGCCATTGGCCTGCTCAACACCGCGCGCAACGGCGCCGACGTCACCTTGCAACTGAACCTGGCCCTGGCCTACGTGCTCGACGGCCACGACGACACCGCCCGGCGCATTCTCGAAGAGCGCCTGGCACCGGACTACGCCGCCCGCGTGCTCGAACGCTTCCAGGCCACGCGCCAGCGCATCGAAGGCGGTGCGCCGATCGACAGCGAACTGCTCGCCGCCAGCCAGCAGCCGCTGCAACTGGCCAGCCAGGACTGAGTGGCAATGAAAGCAGCCCTGCAACGCCTGCGCCGCCAACAGGAGGGGGTGACCGCGGTGGAAACCGCGTTCATCCTGCCTGTGCTGCTGTTCGGCCTGATGATGTTGTTCGAACTGGCCCACATGGCCATGGTGATCGCTGCCGGCAACCTGGCCCTGGAACACGCCGTGCAGCGCTTTCGCACCACACCCGACTACTACCGGCTCAGCCCCGAGGCGATGGAGTCCCAGGTGGCCCAGCGCATGGTCGAGCGCAGCTTCAACCTGTTCGATGCCGGGGAGCTCAAGGTCGACGTGCTGCCGTTCGAGAACCTGCGCAGCTTTGGCGAGTCGCGCTACGGCCCAAGCCAGGACGACAGCACGGACCAGGAAGAGCAGCAGACCACCGACACGGCGCTGTCGCCGCCGATTCTCAGCGTCACGGTCGACCTCAAGCAGAACTACATGACCACCTTCCCCGCGCTGTTCGGCCTCGGGGATGGCTACCAGTACCAATACCGCCACTTGCTCGGCAACCTGCCCAGCCCGCTGCAAACCGAGGACGGCCAATGAATTTTCGTCGCAGCCAACGCGGCAGTGCCAGCGTCGAGGCCGCCCTGATCATGCCCATCCTGATCGGCGTCACCCTGCTCGGCGCCGACCTCTACACCCTGCACCAGGCGCGCAGCTACCTGGAGCAATCGGCCCATACCCTGGCCTCCACCCTGGGCGTGCAAAGCACGCTGGATGCCAACGGCCTGCAGGCCTTGGTGGACGAAGCCACGCGCATGACCGCGCGGTTGAACACCGACCTCGACCCGGTGCCGTTCGAGCTGATCGTGAGCAAGGTCGAGCCCGACCGCAGCATGGCCTGGCGGCCCCTGCACCGCGGCGGCGCCAGCGGCATCTGCCGGGCCAACAGCGCCGGGGCGCAGTACACCGGCGAGCTGCCGGAAGTGCCGCGCGCCGCCGACGACGACAGTGACGACGAGGCCAGCGACACCGACAGCTCGGTGGTGGTGGTGCAGCTGTGTACCGAGGTCGACCGGCTGGTGCTGAGTAGCCTGGTGCTCACCGACAAGACCCTGCAAGTGCAAGCTGTGAGCCGCCTGCAGCACGGCACGCCAACCCTGGACAAAGCCCTGACCCAGGAGGTCATGCCCCAGGGCGAAACCCAGTGACCGCCTGAACCGGCCGCGCCCGGCGGCCGGGTTAAGCAATCTTAATGGTACGGCGATTGCTGCTAACAAGAAGCATTCCTATCTTTGCAGCGCGGCCCGAGAAGGCCAGCACCACCCGCCTCGCCCAGGAACCCCTGCCCCATGCTTGCCACCCTGCCTCTGCGCCACCGGCTGCGACAGTTCGCCCGCCAGCAACACGGCGCCGTCGCCCCCTTCGCCATCCTGGTGATCGGCGGCGCCCTGCTGGCCACCGCCTTCGTCATCGAACAAACCCGCGCCCTGGAAAACACCGCGCAGCTCAAGCGTGCCACCGACGCCGCAGCCATGGCAGTGGGCAACCAGCGCCTGCTCGACGACCGCCTGAGCCTTGCCCAGATGCAGGGCCTGGCCGCCGGCTTCGTGCGCGCCAACCTGGGCACCGACCGCGAACTGATCGACCAGGTCGACAGCGGCGCGGTGGATGTGCAGCAAACGCGCGACGCCGACGGCAAGCTGAACATCACCGTCTCGGCCAGCTTCGTTGCCCATGCCGACATGCTGGGCGCCAATCCCCAGTCATTGCAGGTGAGTTCCACCGCAGAGGTGGTCAACCGCCCGGTGGAAGTGGCCCTGGTGGTGCCCAACACCCTCAGCGAGAACGACAGCGATATCGCCGCCCTGCGCCGCCTGACCCTTGAGTTTTCCAAACAGGTGCTGGGCACCCGCCCCGATGGCAAGACCTGGATTTCCCTGGTGCCCTACAGCCAGGCGGTGAACGTTTACGACGACGAGGACAGCAACCGCATCCGCCGCTGGGCCACCCCCAGCGCGCTCACCCCGGTGGAGCTGCGCTCGCTGTTTCGCACCGGCTACAGCGGCCTGGCCGACCAGCGCATTCCCGACCGGCGCGCCAACCTGCTGTGCATGTATCGCGGCCTGCGCCTGGGGGAAAACTACTTCTGGGACGAGGCGCCTTCCGGGCAGTTCAAGATCTACTACCGCCACGACTTGCCGGAGAACGGCAGCCCCGGCGCGCCGGCCATTTCCTGGGTCGGGCCGAACCCGGACTTCGGCCAGGCCTCGGGGGTCAACGACACCCGCTGGATGGTGGCCGACAAAGGCTGCCCAGCCGCCGCGCTGCTGCCGTTGACCCGCGATATCGACAAGATCGAGCGGCGCAGCGAGCAATTCACCACCCGCTTCAACACCAACTACGCCATCGCCATGGGCTGGGCCGCCATGGCGCTGTCCCCGCGCATGCGCGGCAGCGCCGGTTGGGGCGACAACGAACTGCCGCTGGACTTCAACGCCGACGGTGAAGGCGACAACGCCAAGATCATCGTGATGCTGGCCAACACCACCGGCAACTGGTTCGACACCGACGCCTACAACGCCGAGGTTGGCCAAGCCATCAACGGCGAGAACGGCAGCGTCTCGGCCAACGACGTCGCCGGCCAGCGCTTCACCCTGCTGTGCCAGAGTTTTCGCGCCCGTGGCCTGAAGTTCCATTTCCTCGGCGTGCGCCCTGGCGACCCGCAGGACTTCGGCCGCGTGCTGTTCGACAAGGTCGCCGGCCCCGGCCTGCAGGTGTGTGCCGGCAACGGCAGCATGACCTTCGCCAATGCCGAGAACTTCGCCGACGGCGAAGCGCAGATCAAGAACCTGCTGAGCGACATCGCCCAACGCATCAAACACGAGCGCTTCGTGCGCCTGATCGACTGACAAGGACCCGCCATGAGTGCTCCCCGCCCCCGCAACCCTGCCACCCCTACCCGCCTGGCGCTGGCGCTCGAACCGCGCATGATGTTCGACGCCGCCGCGGTGACCACGGCGGTGCAGACGGCCGAGCAGGCCGACGCCCAGCAGGCCGCTGCCGGCAACCACGCCCCCAGCCTCAGCGCCGAACCGGCACAGGCCAGCCACACGGTCAGCGAACAGGCCAGCACCAGTGCCCCACTGTTCAGCAATGCCGTGGCCAACAGCAACGACGAGGGCCAGGGCTTCGACACCCTGCGCATCACCATCGACAGCGCCGGCAGCCAGGAAGCGCTGGTGATCGACGGCACCCAGATCGTGCTGGAGCCGGCGGCTGGCGCAGGCGTTGAAACCCAGGGGGAGCACTTTAGCTACACCGTCACCACCGAAGGCACGCTCACCACCATCAACATCGCGCTGTCGTCGAGCAACGAGAAGCACAACACGGCCAGTTACCTCAAGGCGCTGGTCGAAAGCATCCAGTACCGCACCCTCGATGGCAGCCTCGACAGCGGCACGCGCACCGTAACCCTGGCGCGCATCAGCGACATGGGCGAGGACAACAACAGCAGCGAACCGGCCATCAGTGCCACGCTGACCCTGGTGAGCACGGTGAACCGGGCGCCGGAACTGCAATCCGATGCGCCGCTGGACCTGGCCCAGGGCATCGGCGGCCTGGGCAGCACGGTGCAGAAGGCGCTCTACAGCAGCGACGGCCATTACCTGTACAGCGCGGGCAGCGACGGCCGCCTGCAGGTATTCCAGGCCGATGCCCTGGGCAACCTGACGGCCCTGCAGAGCCTGGACGCGCCCCAAGGCCTGGGCACCCTCAATGCCCTGGTGATGAGCAGTGACGGCAACTTCGTGTACACCGCCGGCAGCGACAACCAGATCCACACCTACCGGGTGGCCGCCGACGGCACCCTGAGCCAGATCCAGGCGGTGCAGCTGGGCAGCGTCACCGGCCTTGCGCTGTCTGCAGATGGCACCCGGGTGTACGTCAGCACCCAATACAATGGCCTGGAGGTGTACCAGCGCGACTCGGTGCTGGGTGCGGTCAGCAGCAGCGTGGTGCAGTCGCTGAGCCAGGGCAGTTTTGGCAACGCCGCGCCAGACAAGGTCTACGTCAGTGGCGACTATGTGTATGTCACCACCGATCCGCAGTACATCGGCTTCGATACCCTCACCGTGCTCAAGCGCAATGCCGACGGCTCGCTCAGTGCAGTCGACCAGGGCGCAGCCAACCTCACCGCCGGCCAGTTCACCGGCCAGACCCTGCACAGCCTGGTGGTCAGCGACAGCGGGCTGATCTATGTAGGCGACCGCAAGGACGGCGTGATCCAGATTTTCCAGCTCGGCCAGAATGGCCTGGTGCGGCTCAACAGCGTCAGCCTGGCGAACGTCAACGCCCTGGCCATCAGCGCCGATGGCCTGCGCCTGTACGCCAGCACCAGCGATGGCAAGGTCACCCAATACCAGATCGGCGCCAATGGCACCCTGACCGCCAGCGGCAGCCTTGACGCCGCCGGTGCGCAAGGCTTGCTGGTCAGCCCCGATGGCCAGTCGCTGCTTGCCCTGGGCACGGGCATCGACCGTTTCAGCGCCGTGCGCAGCTACATGAGCGGCAGCGACCTGGCCATCGGCCAAGGCCTGACCTTGAGCGACAGCAACGCCGATGCCCTGGGCGCAGGGCTGGGCGACTACAGCGGCTTTACCCTGACCTTGCAGCGCCAGGGCGGGGCCAATGGCAACGACCAGTACGCCTTCGCCGCCGGCAACGGTTTCAGCGTGGACGGTGAGCGCCTGTTGAGCAACGGCGTGGAAGTTGGCCGCTTCACCCAGGCCAATGGCACGCTGACCGTGACCTTCAGCGCCGCGCTCACCCGCAGCCAGGCCAACAGCGTGCTGCAGCAGGTCATCTACCGCAACGCCACCGACACAGGCGCCGTCAGCCTGCAGTTGGTGGCCAACGATGGCCAGCTCGACAGCAAGGCGCAGGTCGTGGCCCTGCTGATCGGCATCAACAGCGCGCCCACCCTGAGCGCGCAACCTGTGGTGAACCCGGTGTACGACACCCCGGGGGTGCAAGTGCAGCTGTTCAGCGGCACCCAGGTGAGCACCGGCGAGGCCGGCCAGAGCATCACCGGGCTTGCCTTCGAACTCGACGGCCTGGCCGATGCCAGCGACGAGTACCTGCTGGTGGACGGCACCCGCATCGCCTTGGAGCAGTCCGCCAGTGGCACCCTGGCCAACGGCATGGCCTACAGCTACACCCGCGACGGCGCCAAGGCCACGCTGGTACTGACCAGCAGCAGCGGCCTTGCCACTGCCGCCGTGCAGAACCTGGTCGATGGCATCGCCTACCGCAACGAACACGTCAGCGCCGTCAGCGGCGTGCGCAGCATCACCCTGGCCAGTGTCACCGACAATGGCGGCAGCGGAGGCGGCGGCGTCGACACCCGGGCCCTGGCCATCACCGCGCAACTCACCCTGCGCACCGGCAGTGCTCCGCAGCTGAGCGACAGCTTCACCCCCGATGGCACGCTGATCTACTTCGACGGCAAGCTCGATGGTTTCAGCAACCACGTGATCAGCCTGACCCTGAGCGCCGATGGCAAAACCCTGGTGGTGGCCAGCAACAGCGCCACCAATGCCACCGGCACCGGCTACGTGCAGGTGTTTGCCCGCGACACCAGCAACGGCAGCCTGACCCTGCTGCAAACCTTCACCCAAGGCGCCAGCGACGACCCAGGCACCGTGGCCATCGAAGTCGACGGCCTGAACAAGACCAGCTCGGTGGCCTTCTCCGCCGATGGCAACTCGGTGTACGTGGCCGGCTATATCAGCGGCCAGGACGCCGGCACCCTGGTACTGTTCCAGCGCGACGCCAATACCGGCGAGCTGACCTACCAAGGCGTGCAGGCCCACCAGGGCGACGGCGCCGTGGCCAATGCCGATGGCCAGCTCGAAGGCGGCGTGAAAGGCCTGGATGGCCAGGTTGGGCAGATCGTGCTGTCGGCCGATGGCAAGTTCCTCTACACCGTGAACGGCGCCACGGTGGCCGACGGCAGTACCGGCAAGGCGACCGTGGGCATCTACGCCCGCGACCCGCAGACCGGCGCCCTGACCTGGGTTGGCAGCTACGCCGACAGCGCCAGCATGCCGCGCCCCAGCGGCCTGGTGTTGTCGCCCGACGGGGCCACGGCCTACATCAGCAACCTCAGCAGCCGTACCCTCACGGTACTCAGCCGCGATGCCAGCAGCGGCACCCTGACGTTGTTGCAAACGCTGACCCTCGACAGCATCAGCAGCGACCCGGCCAGTGCCGCGCTGCCAAGCAACACCGGCTTTCTCAACGCCAACGACATCATCATCGCTCCCGATGGCAGCACGGTGTACATCAGCAGCAACGACCCGGCCTACATCAGCAGCTTCAGCCGCGACCCAAGCAGCGGCAAGCTGACCTTCACCGGCGCCATCGATACCTATGCCCTGACCAGCAGCACCTTCCTGCGCGAAATGGCCATCAGCGCCGATGGCAAGACCGTCTATGCCACCACCTTTGGCGCGCAGAAACTGGTGGTGTTCAGCCGCGACCTCACCACCGGCGCCCTCACCCACAGCCACAACATCGCCCTGGGCATGAGCGCCAACCGGGTCATCATCAGCAGCGACGGGCGCAACCTGTACACCGGCGCCGTGCTGGTCAGCGGTGGGCTGGGGGTGCTCAACGCCCAGCATACCCAAGCCTGGAACCAGGGCGCGGACAACCTGTTCGCCGCAGGCCTTACGGTCAGCGACGTGGACTACGAGGCCCAGGGCAGCTATGCCGGCCTGGTGGTGACCGTCAGCCGCAGCGATGCGGCCCAGGCCGCCGACCAGTTCGCCTTCGTCAGCGGCAACGGCCTGACCCAGGACGGCCAGCGCCTGCTGCTCAACGGCCAGCCGGTGGCAACCCTGGTGCAAAGCGCAGGCACCCTGACCCTGACCTTTACCGGCGCGGTGGATGCACAAACCGTCAACGCCGTGCTGCATCAACTGGGTTACAGCGCAGGCCCCAGCGCCACCGACGCCCAGGTCAGCCTGACCCTGACATTCGACGACGGCCTGAAACAGAGCAGCCGCGAGATCGTGCTGCATGTCAACCACGCGCCCACCAGCAGCCAAGGCATGCCGGTACTGGGCAGCATCGAAGTCGAGCAACCGTTCCAGGCCACCTTGCCTTTGGCCGCGTTCACTGACGCCGAAGGCGACAGCCTGAGCTTCACCCTGCAGGGCCTGCCCGAAGGCCTGACGTTCGATGCCGCCACCGGCACCATCAGCGGCAGCCCGGCCGCCGGCAGCGTTGGCCAGTACAGCCTGCGCCTGGTGGTCAGCGATGCCCGCGGCGCCGAAACCGTGGTGCAACTGCAACTGGAAGTGCAGGCAGCACCGGACCAACGGCCGCAGCTGTCAGCCGACACCACCGACCTTGAACAGGTCGGCAGCGGCGTGAACCAGGACGACAGCGGCACCAACCTGATCGACTCGCCGCGCGACACCTTGCTCAGCGACGATGGCCGCTACCTGTACGTAATTGCCGATGCCAGCGGCTGGGACGGGTCGAGCAAGGCAGCGATCAGCGTGTTCAGCCGCGACGCCGACGGCCAGCTGACGCTGGTGCAAACCCTGGGCAGCGGTGACCTTACCCTCTCCGTGCCGGAGAAGGTGGTGTTGTCTGCCGACCAGAAATGGCTGTACGTAATCACCTCGGGCGACAACAGCGTGCAAGTGTTCGCCCGCAACAGCGACACCGGTGCCCTCACCCTGGCCAGCCATTTCAGCGCCGACAGCCTGGGCGAAAGCCTGCCGATGGTGGACGACATCGCCCAACATGGCGACAGCCTGTACCTGGCCACCAACGCCGGCCTGTTCGTGCTGCGCCAGGCCGAAGACGGCAGCCTCAGCCAGGTGGCCGCCTACACCGACTTCACCGGCCTTGGCAGCGTGCACCGCCTGCTGGTGAGCGCCGACGGCCAGTACCTGCTGGCCAGCGGCATGGGCGGCCAATACCTGCTGGCCACCCTGCGCATCGCCAGCGACGGCTCGCTGAGCCAAGTCGCCACCCTGGCCACCGGCAGCGAAACGCACAACTTGGCCGCCCTGGCCCTGAGCGCCGATGGCAGCTCGCTGTACGTGCTCGACAAGCAAGACAGCACCGTGCTGTACAGCATCGCCCTGGGCGCCGACGGCAGCCTGCAACTGCTCGGCAGCCAAACGGTACAAGCCGATGCCATCGACCTGGTGGTGGCGCGCAACGGCAGCGCCGTGTTCGTCGCCGGCGGCGAGCACCTGGAAAGCTTCGCCCGTACCAGCGACGGCCTGCTGAGCAGCCAGGCGCGCAGCTTCCAGCTGGATGAATGGGGCACCGAGCAACTGACCGGCCTTAGCCTCAGCGCCGATGGCCAGCACCTGTACCTGGCCGGCGATGTGGACGGCAGCAAGGTCGTCGGCCTGCGCATCAAGGTGGACGGCCTGCAGGTCACCGAAGGCGACGCCGCCACCCTGCTGCTGCCAAGCGGCGCGTTGAGCGACCAGCAACTGGATGCGCTGGGCGACTACCAGGGCGCGAGCCTGGTGATCGCACGCCAGGGCGGGGCGTCGAGCGACGACCTGTTCGGCTTTGTCGACGGCAATGGCCTGACCCTGCGCGACGGCCAGATTTTCAAGGGCGACACGGCGATTGCCAGCCTCACCCAGGCCGATGGCCAGCTGACCGTGCTGTTCATCGCCCCGCTGACCCAGGCCGATGCCCAGGCGATCCTGCGCCAGATCGACTACCGCAACCTCAGCCATGACCCGACCCGCGACGGCACCCGCCAGCAGGTGCAGATCACCTTCAACGACGGCGACGGCAACAACACCCGGCTGAGCGTGGACCTGACCCTCATCGGGGTCAACGACCCGGCCACTCTCGAAAGCCAGCCGTTGAACCCGACGCTGCAAGGCTGGGGCGACCCGGTGAACCTGTTCACCGGCACCCGCATCGACACCATCGAAAGCGGCCAGAACATCGCCCGGGTGGTCATCACCCTGGACGCCGTGGCCGCCCACGATGTAATCCGCGTGCTGGGCCAGAAAATCAACCTCGACCAGGCCATCGACTCCTCCCCCACGCTGCCTGACGGCCTGCAGTACATGATCCGCGTGGAAGGCGGTGTGACCACGCTGACCCTGTACGTCAACCGCTCTGCCGCCGACACCGCGGCACTGATCGACAGCCTGGCGTTCTACAACAGCGCCGGCGAGTTGAGTGGCAGCCGCACGCTCACCCTGGCCATCGTCGAAAGTGCCCAGGCGGACAATGTCAACCTCGACACCACCCTGGCCGATAGCGTCACCGTTACCCTGCAACGCAGCGCCGCCGACAACAGCGCGCCGCAAGTGAGCAACAACGGCGCCGCGCAGCTGTACAACGAGGCCGGAGCAGCGATCACCATCGCGCCCCAGGCCAGTGTCAGCGACGCCCAGTTCGATGCCTTGGGCAACGGCCTGGGCAACTACCAAGGCGCAACGCTCACGGTCACCCTGGACGCGCCCCAGGCCGGAGACACCCTGGCATTGCGCGAGGGCAACGGTCTGACCCTGGTGGACGGCACCCTGCTCAAGAACGGCGTGGCCATTGGCACGGTCGCCGTGGAAGGCGCCAGCCTGGTGGTGCACTTCAACGACGACGCCGGTACTGCGCCAACCCGCGCCGACGTCAACAACGTGCTGCGCCAGGTGACCTTCGCCAGCAGCAACCGCGCCCCGGCCGCCCAGGTGCACATCAGCGTGACCCTCAGCGATGGCCATTTGGCGTCGGCGGCGCTGGCGGTGACCGTGCAGGTGCTGCAGGTCAACGACGCCCCGCAAGTGGACAACGACCCGGTGCTGTCGCTGGGTGATTTCACCCTGAGCCATGAAGACGCAAGCCTGGCGGGGCTGGCCGATGTGCACAGCGCCGTGCTGAGCAGCGACGGCAAGACCTTGTTCGTGGCCGACAGCCAGGGCGTGATCGCCTGGTTCGCCCTGGCCGCCGATGGCAGCCTGAGCGCGCTGGGGCGCCTGCCTGCCAGCGAGGGCGTGACCATCGACAGCCTGGCGCTGAGCAGCGATGGCCAGTCGCTGTATGCCGTGGCCAATGGCGGCAACGAGGTGCGGACCTACCTGCGTGATGCCGACGGCAACCTGACTTTCGTGCAGAGCACGGGCTACCTCAGCGACCTGGGCAGCCTGAGCCAGGTGCTGGTGGACCAGGACGGCCGCCACGTGTATGTGGCCGGGGACTACGGCCTGGCCGTGTTCGAGCGCGGTGCCGACGGCGCCCTGACCCTGGCCAGCCAACTGGCGGGCAACGGCTTCTCGGCCCCCTACCTGTGGCAGCCCCGTAGCCTGTCGCAGCAAGGCGACCTGCTGGTGGTGACTACCGGTTTCCAGAACCACCTGGCGGTGATCGTCTACCAGCGGGATACCGCAGGTGTGCTGACGCTGGTCACCCATGCCGATGCCAGTACCGCCGGTGGCCTTGACCTTAGCGGGCTGGTGGGTGCGCAACTGAGCAGCGATGGCAGCACCTTGTACATCGCCGCTGGCAACGGCGTGACTCGCCTGAGCCTGAACCCGACCAGCCACACGCTGAGCCTGCTCGACCGTGTCGAGGTGAGCGGGATCAGTGACATGGCGTTGAGCGCCGATGGCCGCAGCCTGTACCTGGTGCTGGCCGATGGCACGGTCCAGCGGTATGCCAGCAGCGAAGGCCTGCAACGGCTCGACGAGCAGCATTCGGCGGTCGTCACCCAGGGCGGGCATATCCAGCTGGGCAGTGCTGGCCAGGTGTTGGTGATTGGCCAGGGCATTGCCCAGTTCGAGGCCCCCGGCGCTGCGCAGCCACACTACACGCTGGCCGGCGAACCGGTGGCGCTGGCCCCGGCCTTGCGCCTGGGCGATGCGGAAATGGACGCAGCCAATGGTGGCCTGGGCAATTACCAGGGTGCCAGCCTGAGCCTGCAACGCGAAGGCGGCGCGGTGGCCAGCGACCAGTTCGGCTTGATCGCCGGCAATGGCTTCAGCCTGGTCAATGGGCAGGTACTGCTCGACGGCCAGGTGGTAGCGCAGTTGCAGAGTGTCGACGGCGTACTGAGCGTGAAGATCGAGGCGGCGCTGACCCGCGCCCAGGCCAATGCCCTGCTGCACCAACTGTCGTATGCCAGCAGCGCGACGCAGACCGGCGAGGTACGCCTGGCGCTGACACTCAATGACGGCGCGTTGGACAGTGCCGCGGTGCGGGTGAGTGTGTTGGTGGGGGCGGCTCAGGAGCCAGTGGAGCCTGTTGATCCCGTGGATCCTGTAGACCCTGTCGATCCTGTAGACCCTGTAGACCCTGTCGATCCTGTTGACCCCGTGGAGCCTGTTGACCCTGTCGACCCAACTGAACCGACAAACCCTGTGGAACCCGTAGAGCCGACGGTTCCCGTGGATTCCGTCAACCCGGTCATCCTTGACGCCCAAGCGCCCTTCTGGCCTGCCCAGGCCACTGCGGCTGCCGCAACGGTCGAGCGCGATGCCCCACGGGCCGATGTCGCCGCCCAGGTGTTGCGCCAGATCGACGACAGCCAGGCCGCCTTCGACCGTCGCACCCAGGAGATTGCCGATTTGCCCGAGCCTGATGCGTTGCCCGAACACCGCGACGAGCCGGTGTCGCTGCGCCTTGGCGCGCCGTTGCTGGCCATCGACCCACTGGCTGTCGGGGTACAGGCCACACGCCACGACGTGCACCTGGCCGCCGCGCCCGGCGGCGTAATCAAGCTGCCAGGCGGCCTACTCAGCAGCCGCGACGGTCGCGTGCAAATCAGCGTGCGCCTGGCCAACGGCCTGCCGCTGCCAGCGTGGATTCGCTTCGACCCGCAACGCGGGGAGATCCAGGTACAGGGCCAGGCGCTGCAGCGCTACGGCCAGCTCGACTTGCTGCTGCGTGGCCAGGACAGCGCGGGGCACCAGGCCACGGTCAAGCTGCACCTGCATGCAAGCCAGGGCCAACCCCAGGCATCGGCCGAGCCGCTGCCTGGCCACCAGGGGCTTAGCGCGCAATTGCAGGCCAAGGCTAGCGGTAGCTGGATGAGTCAGGCCCAGGAGCTGCTGGTAACCGTCTTCGGCAACCGCTGAAAGGCGGCTGCGCGCAGGTGCCTTTTTAAGGCCTCTGGGTGCTCGCCGGCAGATTTTCAGCGCCTGTGAAATCGAGCGCCGCCCGCGCGGCGCTTCGCGAGCTGCGCTCGCTCCTACGTTTGTTTCGGGCCAGTGAGTCCTGGGGCATTTGCGCGCGAACGCTTTGGCGCATGGCGCAACATCGCGTCGTACAAACAAGGCGGCCGCGCGCGCATTTCACAGGCATAACTGGCCCGAAACAAACGTAGGAGCGAGCGCAGCTCGCGAAGCGCCGCGCGGGCGGCGCTCGATCTCATAGGCGCCACACCTCTCACGGCAGGCACATGGCAACCCTGACCGGCGCTTCAGCCATTCAGAACGCGACATCGCATTAAGCAATCTTAATAAACCCACCATTGCCCGGTATTGGGAACAATTCTTATCTTCTCCCCGCCGCGCCCCGCATCACCGGGCCGCGGCCCACCATACGTTCAAGGGAAATCACGTGATCAAGAAGCATCTGCCAGGCGCGTCAAAGCGGGCGCCGTTGAAAATCGCCGTGGGCTTCATGGCCATGGGCCTGAGCGCTTGCGCGATTACCCCCGAACCGCTGACCCTGGAGCAACAACTGGCCCAGGCCAGCGCCGACCGCAGCCGCATGTTCGACAACCAGGAACCGGTCACCCAGGCCATCGACCTCGACCAGGCCATGGCCCGTGCGGTCAAGTACAACCTGCAACAGCGCCTGGCCCTGATGGAACGGGCCCTGGAAGACAACCTGCTCGACCAGCAAAGCTACGACCTGCTGCCCAAGCTCGCTGCCCGTGCCGGCTGGCGTGGCCGCGACAACCAACTGGCATCGTCCAGCCAGTCGCTGCGCACCGGCAACCAGTCGCTTGAGCCTTCCACCAGCCAGGACCGCAGCCTGCGCAGTGCCGACCTGCAACTGTCGTGGAACGTGCTGGACTTTGGCATCGGCTACTTCGGTGCCAAGGCCCAGGCCAACAAAGTGCTGGCTGCCGAAGAACGCCGCCGCCGGGTGATCGCCGATATCATCCAGCAAGTGCGCAGCGCCTATTGGGAAGCAGCCACCGCCCAGCGCCTGCAGCCCCAGGTGCAACGTGCCCTGGCCGATGCCCGCCGGGCCCTGGGCCAGGCCCGGGAAACCGAACGCCAACGCCTGCTGGCCCCGGTCGAGGCGCTGCGCTTCCAGAAAGGCCTGCTGGAAACCGTGCGCCAATTGGAAACCGTCGACAGCGAGCTGGCCACCGCCAAGGCGCGCCTGGCCGGCTTGATGAACCTGCCCCCGGCCACCGACTTCCAGCTGGCCGTGCCCAGCGACAGCCAACTGCAGGCGCCCAACCTGGCCTACCCGCTCGCCGACCTGGAAGCCATGGCCATGGTCCGCCGCCCGGAAGTGCGCGAGGAAAGCTACCAGGCACGCAACGCCGTGCTGGAAACCCGCGCAGCCCTGCTGCGGCTGATGCCCGGCGCGTCGCTGTTCGTCGGCAGCAACTACGACAGCAACAGCTACACCGCCAACAAGAAATGGGCCGATGCCGGCGTGCAGGTGAGCTGGAACCTGATGAACGTGCTCGCCTACCCAAGCGTGGCGCGCACCGGCGAAGCCCGCGAAGCGCTGGCCGACATGCGCCGCCAGGCCCTGCGCATGGCCGTGCTGACCCAGGTCAACGTGGCCTGGCAGCAATACCACCAGGCAACCCGCCTGTTCGAACGCTCCAACGAGCTGCAACGGGTACAGGCCGGCATCCTCGGCCAAACCGAAAACGCCGTGCGCAGCGACGCCCAGAGCGTGCTCGAACAAGTGCGCACAGCCACCGAGACCGTGCTTGCCACCCGCAGCCGCGACCGCAGCTTTGCCCAATTGCAAACCGCCTACGGCGCCATCTACCAGGCCGCCGGCCTCGACCCACTGCCCGAGCGCCTGGCCGGTGACAGCGTTGCCGAACTGGCCCGCGCCATCGGCCGCAACAGCCTGGCCCTGGCCCAGGGCCAGGTGCAGCCGCCACTGATGGCACGCTACCAGGTGGCCAGCCAGGCCTACCCTGGCGCCCCGCGCATCGCCGCGGCGCAGGTGGACATGTGGAGCAGCCTGGGTTCGCTGCAAAGCGCCGAACTGGTCGAGGTACGCCATGCGCCGGCCCGTCGCTGAACTGTGCCTGCTGGCCCTGCTCGGCAGCCTGCCGGTGATGGCCGATGAACTGCCACCGCTGCAGCCACCGCCAGCCTCGCTGGCCGAACCGGACTTGCGGGTACAACTCAATGCCCGCCAGCGCACGGTGATCTCCAGCGAGCTAGCCGGCAAGATCACCGAGGTCAAGGTCAAGGAAGGTGACAGCTTCCGCAAGGGTGAGCGCCTGGTCGGCTTCGACTGCGCCATCCACCGCGCCCGGCTGGGCCACTCCGCCGCCGCCCAGGAAGCGGCCAGCCGCAAGCTGGGGGTGGCGCGCAAGCTGGACCAGCTGCAGTCGATCAGCGTGTCCGACCTCAGCCAGGCCCAGGCCGAGCTGAGCATGGCGCGGGCGCAGAACGGCGTGAACCAGGTGATGGTGCAGCACTGCAGCATCGACGCGCCGTTTTCCGGCCGGGTTGCCGAGCGCAAGGTGCAACCTGGCGAGTATGTGGCCGAGGGCAAGGAACTGCTGGCGCTTTACGACGACAGCGCCTTCGAGGTGGAACTGATCGTGCCATCGCGCTGGATGGTGTGGCTCAAGCCTGGGTTCGCCTTCAGCGTGCACCTGGATGAAACCGGCAGCGACTACCCGGCCAAGGTCGACCGCCTGGGTTCGGTGATCGACCCACTCAGCCAGTCGATCAAGGTGTTCGGCCGAATCGATGCCCAGGCTGGCCAGTTACTGCCAGGCATGAGCGGCAATGCGCGCATCACCCCACCGGCCAGCGCCGACTCATGACCGCTGCCCTCAATGACCCCACCCTGGCCGCGCTGCTGCAGCTCGAACGCCAGGCCAGGGCCGCCGACAGCGCGGCGGCCCTGGGTTTCGTCATGGTCAACGAAACCCGCCACCTGCTGCCCTACCGCCAGGCCATGCTGTGGGACGCCCGCAGCCAGCGCCTGGCCTGCTTGTCTGGCCTGGCCACGGTCGAGCCGGACGCACCCTTCAACCACTGGCTGGCCAGCCGCTGCCAAGCCTGGCAGCAGGCCCACCCAGGGCCACAGCTGACCAGCCTCAATGCCAGCGCCCTGCCCCGTGAGGATCAGGCGCTGTGGGCCGAGTACCTGCCACCATGGCTGCTGTGGCTGCCGCTTCAGGACCGCAACCAGCGCTTGCTGGGCGCGCTGCTGCTGGCCCGCGACCAGCCGCTGGGCATGGCCGACAGCAGCCTGTTGCCGTTGCTGCAGGATGCCTACGGGCATGCCTGGGCCAGCTTCGAGCGCCCGCGCCTTGCCCGTTTCGCAAGCCTGCGCAACCAGCGCAAGCCGTGGCTGATCGGCGCAGGCGTGCTGCTGGCCCTGGCCTTGCTGCCGGTGCGCCAGGCCGCGCTGGCACCGGCCGAAATCACTGCGCTGCGCCCCAGTGTGCTGCGCGCACCGCTGCAAGGGGTGGTGGAGCGCATTCTGGTGGAGCCCAACCAGCCGGTCAGCGCTGGCCAAGCGCTGGTTCAGCTGGATGCCCGCGAGCTGCAGAGCCGCCTGGAGGCGGCGCGGCAAACCTTGGCCATCGCCGAAGGCGAGCTGCGCCAGGGCCAGCAGCAGGCCTTGAACGACGCCCGCAGCAAGGCTGGCCTGGCGGTGCAGCAAGGCCGCCGCGACCAGGCGCTGGGAGAAGTGCGTTATCTGGAGCAAAGCCTGGCCCGCACGCGCATGGTCGCGCCCCACGACGGCGTGGCCCTGTACGACGACCCGGCCGAGTGGCAAGGCCGCCCGGTCAACCTGGGCGAGCAGATCCTGCAGGTGGCCGACCCGCACCAGGCGCAGCTGGAAGTGCGCCTGCCGGTCAAGGACGCCATCGAACTGCACAGTGGCGCGCAGGTGCTGATGTTCCTCAATACCGACCCGGCCTCGCCGCTGCAGGCGCGCCTTGAGCACCTGGGCTACCGGGCCAGCGCCACGGCGGACGGCAGCATGGCCTACCGCCTGAAAGCGGTGTTCAGCGAGGACGACCCGCGCATTCACATCGGCCTGAAGGGCACCGCCAAGGTCTACGGCGAGCGCAGCACGCTGTTCACCTACCTGTTGCGCCGCCCGCTGGCAACCCTGCGCATGTGGCTGGCGCTGTGACGGCGCTGGGCGCGCTGCGCGAAGAACTGCGCCTGCACCCGGGGCCCAGTGACGCCACCGGGGCACCGGGCTGGACGCTCGAAGACCCGGCCAGCGGCCAGTTCTTTCGCCTGGGCTGGGCCGAAGTGGAAATGCTCGGCTGCTGGGCGCTGGGCGACCCTGCCCAGGTGGCCCAGCGCATCAGCGCCACCACCACCTTGCGCCTGGAAGCCGAGGATGTGCTGCAACTGCATGCGTTCCTGCGCCAGCACCAACTGTTGCAGAGCCTGGGCCCCGATGACCAGCGCCGCCTGAACGACCGGCTGGCCGCCGGGCGCACCGGCTGGGCACGCTGGCTGCTGAAGAACTACCTGTTCATCCGCGTGCCGCTGCTGCGCCCGGACGCCTTCCTGGAACGCACCCTGCCCTGGGTAGCGCCACTGTTCAGCCTGACCTTCTTCGCCCTGACCGTGGCGGCCGGCCTGATTGGCCTGGCCCTGGTGCTGCGCCAGTGGGACACCTTCACCCACACCTTCCTGCATTTCTTCAGCCTGGAAGGCGCCGCCCTGGCGGGGCTGACGCTGATGCTGGCCAAGGTGCTGCACGAGCTTGGCCATGCCTACACCTGCAAGCGCCAGGGCGCCCGGGTGGCGACCATGGGGGTGGCACTGCTGGTGCTGTGGCCGGTGCTCTACACCGACACCTCCGGTGCCTGGCGCCTGCCCCGGCGGCGCCAGCGCCTGGCCATCGGCGCGGCAGGCATGGCGGCCGAGCTCGCCCTGGCCTGCTGGGCCACGCTGCTGTGGAGCTTTCTGCAGGACGGCATGCTGCGCAGCGCCGCGTTCATGCTGGCCAGCACCACGTGGATCCTGACGCTAGCCGTCAACCTCAGCCCCTTCATGCGTTTCGACGGCTACTTCCTGCTGTCGGACCTGCTCGGCGTGCCCAACCTGCAGCAGCGGGCCTTCGCCCTGACCCGCTGGCGCCTGCGCGAATGGCTGTTCGGTTTTGGCGACCCCGCGCCGGAATACTTCCCCCCGCGCCTGCGCCGTTTGCTGGTGGCCTACTCGCTCGGCACCTGGGTGTATCGCTTGTTCCTGTTCCTGGGCATCGCCCTGCTGGTGTACCACTTCGCGTTCAAGCTGCTCGGCCTGCTGCTGTTCGCCGTGGAAATCGGCTACTTCATCCTGCTGCCCCTGATCAACGAAGCACGCCAATGGCATGCCCGCCGCAAGGACCTGCGCATGAACCGCAACAGCCTGATTACCCTCACCGCCTGCCTGCTGGCCGTGGCCCTGCTGTGCCTGCCCTGGCGCGCCAGTGTGCAGGCCCCGGCACTGCTCAAGGCGGCCGGGCAAGCCAACCTGTATACCCCGGTGGGCGGGCGCCTGGTGCGCATCCTGGCCCGGCCTGGCGATTCGGTCAGCGCCGGCCAGCCGTTGTTCGAGCTCGAAGCGCCAGACCTGCAGCAGGAGTTGCACAGCGTGCAACTGCGCACCTTGACCTTGCAGTGGCAAAACAGCTTCCAGTTGCTCGACCGCGACAGCGCGGCGGGCATCGGCGTGGTGCGCCAGGAACTGGCGGCCGCGCAACAACGCCTGCAGCTGCTGCGCCAGCACGTACAGGAACTGACCATTCGCGCACCGGTCGCAGGCCAGCTGCGCGATATCGCCGAGCCTTTGCAGGCCGGCCAGTGGCTACCGCCCGGCGAATGGTTGGGCACCTTGGTGCAGCCGGAGGCGGCGCGGGTCGAGGCGTTTGTCGAAGAACACGACCTGCAGCGCCTGGGCAGCGCCAGCGAGGGCCGTTTCTACCCCGAGAACATCACCCTGCCCACCCGGCCCGTGCGCCTGGAACAGCTGGCACGTACCGCGGTAAAGCAGCTGGGCATGGCCGCCGAACTGGCCTCGCCGTATGACGGCGCGATTGCCGCCACGCTCGACTCCCAAGGCCTCGCCCGGCCCGAGCAGGCCCTGTACCGCGCCGACCTCAGCGTCACCGATGACCAGCCTGCACCGGCACTGCTGCTGCGCGGCACCGTGGTGCTCGAAGGCGAGCGCCAGAGCCTGCTGTTGGCAGGCTGGCGCACGCTGGTGGCTGTGCTGATTCGGGAGTCGGCATTCTGAGCCAGCCGCTGCGGGCTAGCCCCCGCGGCGGCTAGCCTCATCGCTGCCTGACGGCGCATCGGTGCCGATGCGCCTGGCCGACTGGTAGCCCAGGGTCAGCATGAACAGCACGGCGAACGCCAGGACGATGGTCGGCGCCGGGGCACTGTCGAGGAAGAACGACAGGTACACCCCAAGGAATGCACAACCAATCGCCACCACCAGCGACACCCACAGCATATGCCGCAGCTCACGGGTCATCAGCACCGCGATGGCGCCGGGAGCGATCAGCAGCGCAACGGCCAGGATCACCCCGGAAGCCTTGAGCGCCCCCACCACCGCCAGCGAAATCAGGCACAACAGCCCGTAGTGCAGCCACCCGGTGCGCAGGCCCACCGCATGGGCCTGGATGCTGTCGAAGGTGTACAGCATCAGGTCTTTCCACTTGGTGGCCACGACCACGGCCGTGAGCACGGCAATGGCGGCGCACAACAGCATGTCCTGGGCGTTGGCACCGAGAATGTCGCCGAACAGGATATGGTCCAGGTGCACGCTCGACTCGATTTTCAGGTACAGCACCAGGCCCAGGCCAAACATGCCCGAATACACGATGCCCATTACCGTATCTTGCTTGATGCGGCTGTTCTGCTTGAGAAAGCCCGTGGCCACCGCGCAGAGGATACCGGCCAGGAACGCGCCCACGGCATAGGGGATCTGCACGATGTAGGCGATCACCACGCCGGGGAACACCGCGTGGGCAATGGCGTCGCCCAGCAGCGCCCAGCCCTTGAGTACCAGAAAGCACGACAGCAACGCCATGGGGATGGCGATCAGCACGGCAATGAGCAAGGCATTGACCATGAAGTCGAAGCGAAAAGGCTCCAGCAACAGCGTGAGTGCGTTCATGGCAGCACCTCCAGTGCCTGCCGCCCGCGGCGCCGGGCCGCGAGCATGCCGTGCTTGGGCGCGAACACGAACACCAGCAGGAAGATCAAGGTCTGCAGCACCACGATCACCCCGCCGGTGGCGCCATCGAGGAAGTAGCTCAGGTAGGTGCCGGCCAGGCTGGTGAGCGCGCCGATGCTGACGGCGATCACCAGCAGGCGGGGAAAACGGTCGCTTAGCAGGTAGGCCGTGGCGCCGGGGGTGATGACCATGCAGATCACCAGAAACGCCCCGACCGTTTGCAGGGCCGCGACGGTGGAGGCCGACAACAGGGCGAAGAACAGCAGCTTCAGGCGTGTTGGGCGAATGCCCACGGCACGGGCCTGGTTCTCGTCGAAGAAGGTCAGCATCAGGTCGCGCCATTTGGCCAGCAGCACGGCCAGGGTTACCAGGCCGATGATTGCCAGTTGCAGGGTGTCCATGGGGGTGATCGCGAGGATATTGCCCAGCACGATGGTCTGGATGTTCACCGAGGTGGGCGACAGCGACACCATGAACAGGCCAAGCCCGAAGAACGAGGTGAAGATCATGCCGATCACCACATCCTCCTTGAGCCGGGTGCGGCGCTGCAGGAACAGCAAGGCCGCCGAGGCCAGCCCGCCTGCGAAGAACGCGCCCAGGGAGAACGGCAGGCCCAGCATGTAGGCGCCTGCCACCCCCGGCACGATGGAATGGGACAAGGCATCGCCAATCAGCGACCAGCCCTTGAGCATCAGGTAGCAGGACAGAAACGCACACACCCCGCCCACCAGCGCCGACACCCACATGGCGTTGCGCATGTAGCCGTAGGCGAAGGGTTCGATCAGCAGTTCAATCACGGTGGGCCTCGTTGTCGCTGTCGTTTTCTCGCCGCGCCGGCAGGCCGTCGCGCAGGATCAGCGGGCGCTCGTCGTCACTGAACACGCTCACCGGTGGGTGCAGTTGCTCGCTGCCCTGCACCAGGGCGAAATGCCGCAGCACGCCGCCAAAGGCCTGTTCCAGGTTGGCCCGGGTGTACACCTCATCGGTGGGCCCATGGGCCAGGACGGTGCGCTTGATCAGCACCACGCGGTCGCAGAACTCGGGCACCGAGCCCAGATTGTGGGTGGACACCAGCATGATCCGGCCTTCCTCGCGCAGTTCGCGCAGCAGCTGGATGATCTGGTCCTCGGTTTTCACATCAACGCCGGTGAACGGCTCGTCGAGCAGGATGATCTTGCTGTCCTGGGCCAGCGCCCGGGCCAGGAACACACGCTTGCGTTGCCCACCGGACAACTCGCCGATCTGCCGTTTGCGCAGTGCGCCCATGTCGACCCGCTGCAGGGCGGCGTCCACCGCCTCATGGTCGGCGCGCCGGGCGATGCGCAGCGGGCCCATGTGCCCGTAGCGGCCCATCATCACCACGTCCTCGACCAGTACCGGGAAGTCCCAGTCCACCTCCTCGGCTTGCGGCACATAGGCGGTCTGCTTCTTGCGCAGCGCCTGTTCGGCCGGCATGCCCAGCACGCGGATGGAGCCGGCCGCCAGGCGCACCAGGCCCATGATGGCCTTGAACAAGGTCGACTTGCCGGAGCCGTTGATGCCGACCAGCGCGGTGATCGTGCCCAGGGGCAGCTCGAAACTGGCATCCTGCAGCGCGGTGTGGCCATTGCGGTAGGTGACCGTCGCCCCCTGGACAACGATGCCAGGTTCGAGCGTTGCGGTTTTCATGGCGCGAACCTCGGGGGTGGGCGTGCCGGGATGGTTCATGGGTTATGCGCCTCGTTCAGGCCCTTGGCAATGGTCTCGGTGGTGACCCGCAGCAGGTCCAGGTAGGTGGGCACGGGGCCATCGCTGGCGCTCAGCGAGTCGACGTAGAGCACGCCGCCGTAGTGCGCACCGGTTTCCCGGGCCACCTGGCGGGCGGGTTTGTCGGACACCGTGCTTTCACTGAACACAGCCGGTATGCCGTTGGCCTTGACGGTATCGATGACCTGGCGCACTTGCTTGGGCGTGCCCTGCTGGTCGGCGTTGATCGGCCACAGGTAGAGTTCCTTGAGGTCGAAGTCCCGGGCCAGGTAGGAGAATGCACCCTCGCTGCTGACCAGCCAGCGCCGTTCGGGCGGGATCTGCTGGATCCGCTCGCGAATGGGGGCGATGGTGGCGTCGATACGTGCTTTGTAGGCCTGGGCATTTTGCGTGTAGACCGCGGCATTGGCCGGGTCGTACTTGATCAGCGCATCGCGGATGTTGTCGACGTACACCTGCGCGTTACGCGGCGACATCCAGGCGTGGGGGTTGGGTTTGCCCGTGTAGGGGCCGGCGGCGATGCCCATGGGCTCAATACCGTCGGACACCACCACGCTGGGCACTTGGTCCAGGCGCTGGAAGAATTTTTCGAACCACAGCTCCAGGCCCAGGCCGTTCCACAGAACCAACTGGGCGCCCTGGGCGCGGCGCAGGTCGCCGGGGGTTGGGGAGTAGTTGTGAATTTCCGCCCCAGGCTTGGTGATGGACTCCACCTGGGCAGCGTCACCGGCCACGTTCCTGGCCATGTCGGCGATGATGGTGAACGTGGTGACGACCTTGAACGGCTGCGCAGCGCCCGCTGGGGCGGCGCAGAGGAACACACTGAGCATCACGCCAACCAGGCGCAACAGCATTGAACGGGACTGGCTTGTATCGAACATCCGTCACTTCCGCTTGTGGTCAGAGGAAACGGCTAGGTTCACGGTAGGTGTGCCAATTTTTGTGGCAAGCGCCCGGTACAGGCTGGGGCTTTGCCAGTTGGCTTGTTGGGTGGAGTATGGAGAGCTGCGGCGTGGATGGCAAAGCTTATCCGCCGGGTGTGGTCAGTGATCGTCTTTGGATCTGCAGCGCTGATGCGATCGAGCGCCGCCCGCGCGGCGCATCGCAGGCAAGCCTGCTCCTACATCTGTTTCGGGCCAATCAATCCTGTGCCATTGGCGCGCGTACCCCTTGGCGCATGTCTCGATATCGAGGTGAACGAACAAGGCGGTCGCGCGCGATGGCACAGGCGTTACTGGCCCGAAACAGATGTAGGAGCAGGCTTGCCTGCGATGCGCCGCGCGGGCGGCGCTCGATCTCACAGGCGCTGCAAGGGTGATGGCGACCGCCTAAAGGCCGTGATGCATTCTCAGCCTTGGCCTTTCACGCCCTTCATCCCCATCTCTGCATCATCCAACAATGCCTTGGCCATCGCCCCAAGATAATGCGATGCCCAAAGCAACATAGGCTTTTCGTCCATCAGGCCGGTGATGGTCAGTTCGTTCACGTAGCCCATCAATTCCGAAGCTTGTTCGCGGGCATCTTGGCAGGGAATGCCGGGCTGAATGCGAAACAGCGGGTGGGTCTGGTGCTCACCTTGGTAGAAGGTGGTTTTGCCGACGGTGCGTGGGGTAGTGTCTGTGGTCATCGGGTTTTCTCCTTGAAATTGTCCAAGCCTTTTCGGGTGGCTTCAAGGATTTGAGATTGGAGGGGTGAATCGGGGGCAAACTTAAGCATGACGAACCTCTGTCGATTGGGCCAACACCCATTGCTGTCAAACAATTGGGTGGTAGCTGTGCATGGGTTGACAGACCGGTCGACAGAGGTAACCCGGCGCACCCGTAGGTGCCCCACGCACAGCCACCATAAAGGTAGCCATACCTTCTCTATCGAAACCGGCCTGTCAAAGCCGTGTCGTTGAACTGCAACGACAAGCCGAGACTAGAGCTGTGTCCAAGCGACCGCAACGCAAAAAAGGCGGAGAGAGTATCTTTGGGAAATGGCCTACACGGAAGGGAAAAATTCTGAATTTCCGCTCTAACCGTGGACCAGAAATGCCCTTGGTGACCTGCTACGATGGTGCGAACGAACACCGCCTTGCGGCGCTCGATTTCACAGAGGCTACATGGATATAGCCAACCCCGTCGCGCCTTGTTTGCCGTCGTGTGCATACTTATGGCCATCCCGCTGGGAGGCGTCTACCTGCTGTTCAGGCTGACCCGCAAAGGCTGATGGCGGCGCTGGCGCGCAGGGAACAGTGCCCGCAAGCGCGCCGCCACCCTCTGTAGGAGCGGGCTTGCCCCGCGAACACCGGCGAAGCCGGTGCCATGCACCGCGGTGGCTGCTTCGCGGGGCAAGCCCGCTCCTACAGAACTATTTTTAAATCAGATAGTTACGATTTGTTCGATGAGGGTGCTTCGCGGAACCCTGTACTGCTGCTGACGTCCTCCCAACGTACCATCTCTTCCTCGACCGCCCGCATTTTGGCCCGCGCCCGCTCCACCGCATCGGCGCCCAGCAGAAGCTGGAGCGGAGGCTGTTCTGCTGCCACGGCTTTCAGGATCGCTTGGGCCGCGCGTTCGGGGTCGCCTTGCTGGAGATGGTTCAAGCGGTACAGCGCATCCAGCGCCGCCCCCACGGTTGCCCCGTAAGCGGCATCTGCCGTGTCCGCTTGCCGGGGCTTGGCGTCGAGAAAGTCGGTGCGGAACTGGCCAGGGGCAACGGCAGTGACCTTGATGCCAAAGGGTTCGACCTCGCGCGCCAGGGTGGCGGTAAAGCCCTCAAGGGCAAACTTGGTGGCGGCGTAAAGCCCCGCCCCTACCCCCGGCGCACGCCCGGAGATCGAGGAAATATTGACGATGTGCCCGCCTTTTTGCCTACGCAAGTAAGGTAACGCCGTGCGAATGATCCGGATCGGGGCGAAGACATTTACCTGAAACAGCTTGTGCAAGTCGTCATCGGTCGAGCTTTCGATTGGCCCAAGCACCCCATAACCTGCGTTATTGACGAGCACATCGATCCGGCCCAAGGTTTCGAATGCCTGGTGAACCGCAGCGCTAACGCCTTCGTCATCGTTCATGTCGACCTTGAGCACGCGCAGGCGGCCTTCGGGGTCATGCACGGTTGGCGCTTCGCTGCGCACCGTGCCGATCACCTTGTCGCCATTGGCAAGGGCCGCTTTGGCGAGCGCCAAGCCAAAGCCACGCGAAACTCCCGTAATGAACCAGCACTTCATGACTTGCCTCCTTGGACGTAGGGAAAAAACGGGGTGAACTCAAAAGCGCTGCTACACATGACGGCGCAGTGACTCGAAAAACAGCTCACTTTGCAGGCGCCCTGCATCCAGCTGCGCCACAACCTTCCTGGCGATGTCCGCAGAGGATGGCGCCAGCGCCAACCCGGTAGAGCGGGCCAGCACTTCGGCGCAGCAGGCACGTTCCAGGTAGTAGAGGTCGTCATAGGCGTAATCGATTCGGTCATTGCACACCACCACCCCATGGTTGCCGAGAAAGACGACATCGGCGCCCTTCATCGCGTGGGCAATACGCTCGCCCTCGGAATGATCGAAGGCGAACCCGTTGTAGTCACGGTCTACCACCAGGCGCTCATGGAAACGCATCGCGTTTTGCGAAAGTGTCGTGTCCAGCGCGCCCGCCACCGTCAGTGAAAGTGCGGTGGCATAGGGCATATGGGTATGCAGCACGCAGTGCTTCTGGGTAATGCGGTGAATCGCGGCATGAATGAACATGGCCGTCGGTTCTATCTCATGGCGCCCTGCGAGGCAGCGGCCAGCGCTGTCCACCAGCACGATGTCATCGGCTTGGACCTCCGACCATGCCAGCCCGCGGGGGTTGAGCAAGAAAAGATCGGGCTCACCAGGGACGGCAACGCTGAAATGGTTGCAGACACCCTCGGAAAGCCCGTGCCAGTCCGCGGCCCGCAGGGCTAGCGCGAGGTCGGTACGCAGTGCCACGATGTCAGCACGCAAGTACAGGGCTTGCTGGAACTGGGGAACAGCATCCATGAAGTCGCTCCTTACCGTCGTCAGAATGATTTCAAGCGCCGTGCGGTAGCAGGCGCTACACCCAGGCGCAGTTCAAAGTGGCCAGCCAGCTGAACGACAGCCACGCCCGCGAGAATCAACAGCATTGCCACCCAGGCAGTGACGGCGGTGGGTTCGCCAGCCGCCACCCCGATCAACAGTGCAACCACCGGTGGAATGTAGGTCACAACCGAGGCCGCCACCGCGCCTTCGCTTTCAACCAAGCGGTAGAACGCGATGTAGGCAACCCCGGTACTGAGCACACCGAGCCCAATCACGATACCCACCATCGCACCCGGCCTGGCCGCTAGGTTGGCGATCCCAGTCATCGGCGTGATGGCAAGCAAGGTCAGCAAGGTCAACCCCAACTGGTAGGTGGTCAACGCCACGGCCGGTATTTTCAGCGGCGAGATGAAACGCTTCGTGTAGACGAACGAGGCGCCAAAACACAGCGCCCCGAACAGCATGTAAACCACCCCCTCGGGGTTCACGGCCTGCATGCCGGACCACGGCGCGGCGATCAGCACCATGCCGCAAAAACCCATCAGGATGCCCACCCCCTTGAGCCACCCTAGCCGTTCCTCACGCAAGAACAGCCAAGCGCACAGAAAGGCGAACAGCGGAATCGCGCCATTGAGCAACCCGGCAATGCCTGACGGCAGCAGTGCCGTGCCTGCGGTAATGGCAAAAAAGTAGACACTGCCTGCCAGGATGGACATCGCGGCAAAGTGGTGAAGGTGACGCATGTGCCGCCACTGCAGCACGCCGGTGAACATGGCGTAACCGGTAATGGGCAAAAAACCGAACAGCACGCGAATGAAGGTGGTCTGCAGCGGCGTGATCAATTGCGTCGACCACTGCAGAAAGGTGTAGGTGCAGCCCCAGATGATACCCAGTCCCAGGCAGGTCAGTGCCGTCGTTCTTTTCATTGCCAACGCTACCCCTAAAAAAAGCAGGGGCGGGTCACGCCCCTGAAAGCCGACATAACACCCTTTGCTCAAAGGTCGACGACAATGTCCGACAGCGGTGTGCTGCAGCACATCAGGCGCAGGCCTTTGTCGATTTCCCGCTGCCGAATGCCGCCGCCATGCTGCATATCCACGGTGCCTTCGAGTAGCTGCGCCTTGCAGGTGCCGCACATGCCCTGGCTACACGATGACGCAATCGCCACGCCCGAGCGCTTGGCAGCGCTGAGCACGGTTTCCCCTTTGCGCGCGCTGAACACCGCACCCGACTTGCTGAAGCGCACGCTGTACCCGGCCAGCTCAGCACCGGCAGTGGGCGGCGCTGCCGCGTTGCCGGCAGCGGGCAGTTCCGCCACTCCGAGGTTGAAGCTTTCGCAGTGGTAGCGGGACATGTCGAACCCCAGCCCCATCAGCATGTCGTGCACGGCCTGCATATAGGGGCCCGGGCCACAAACGAACACTTCACGGTACCGCCAGTCCGCGACATGGGCCTGCAACACCGCGAGGTCGAGCCGCCCCACCGGGCCATCCCACGCCGGCTCGTCGCCTACCCCTTCGACGATGTTGAGCACCTTGAGCTGCGAATGCCGACGCGCCAGCCGCTGGACTTCCTCACGAAAAATGATGTCGCCTGGCGTACGCGCGCTGTGGACGAACACCACATCCCGGTCAAGGTCCAGGTCGGCCGCTGCCCGCACCATCGACATCAACGGCGTAACCCCTGAGCCTGCGGACAAGAACAGGTAGCGCTGCGCCGCAACGCCGCTTGCGGTAAAGGCACCGGAGGGGCCGTAAGCCGGCAGCGCATCGCCCAGGCGCAGGTTGTCGTGCAGCCAATTGGACACCGGCCCATTGGCCACACGCTTGACCGTGATGCTCAAGGTGAAGGGCCGGGTGGGCGAGGACGACAGGGTGTAGCAGCGCGACTGGCGCGCTGCCCCCATGTCGACGTCGAGGGTGATGAACTGGCCAGGCTCGAAGCTGAACAACTCGCCATTTGCCGCGCTGAAGGTGAACGTGCGCACGTCGTGGGTTTCCTGCACGATACCGATGCAGGTCAGCATGCGCCGTTGCGAACTGGGCCAGAACGTGCCCACCCGTGCCCAGGTGGCTGGGTCTGATACTGTGTCGAACATCATCGTTGCAACCCTCCGCAGGCTCGGGCCCGCCAGTGACCTCGCCGATCAACGAACCCCATGCGCCGCAAGCCTGGCCGAGTACCAGCTGGCGAAGCGTTCCAGGAATACCTCGGTGTACCTGGAATAAGGCCCGGGCAAGTAACCAGGGTCTTGCGTGCCACAGTGGTTGATCGCGACGAAGCGGGCATCGGCGGCATTGGTGGCTTTCCACACTTCGGTCAGTTGCTCAAGGTCGTAGTCCACGCCCTCCACCGCATCGGCGCGCACCAGCCATTTGCTGCGCACCAGGGTGGTATCCGGTGTCAGCGGAATGCAGTAGGTGATCACCGCGTGGTCGCTCATCACATGGGTCCAGGAGTGATGCGTCCACAGGTGGCTACTGCCCAGGTCCCGACGCACTCCACCGCCGAGCAACTTCTGGCAGGCCACGTGGGTGGTCATGGTCTGCGACTCACCGGCACCAATGATGACCTGGCGCTGGGCCCGGAACATGGTGGGGTTGTCATCGGTCATTGCATCGACCACATGGTGGATGATGCCGTCGGCATCCCAACTGGCGCGCTGACGTTCGCTCAGGCGCTCGAAGGCATCGACTTCCTCGCGCTCTTGCGGCGTCATTTCTTCAGCGCAGTATCCAAGATCCGCCGATGAGAGGCTGACCAGCAACTCGGGATGGCCAGCGGCGCAGTGGTAACACTCGCGGTTGTTCTCGATCACCAGCTTCCAGTTGCCGGCTTCGATGATGTCGCTCTCGTAGGCGATCCTGGTATTGCGCAGGTCATAAGGCGCCCACCTGGCGGCCATCTCCTCTTCCAGCCTGGCGATGTCCGTGGGCGGGTTGTCGGACAGGCAGACGAACAGCACACCGGCAATGTCGCGCACATGCACCGGCATCAGGCTGCGGCAACTGCGGTCGAAGTCTGCGCCCATGTGCCCGGCATGCTTGAGGGCGCCGTCCAGGTCGTAGGTCCATTGATGGTAGGGGCAGACCAGCATACCAACGGTGGACTTGCCCGGGCCTTTGAGCCGCGCCCCACGGTGGCGGCAAACATTGCGAAATGCCCTGATCACGCCATCGTCATCGTGCACCAGCAACACCGACGACTTGCCGATGTCCACGGCGTAGACATCACCGGGTTCGGGCACGTCGGCGGCGACGCCGACCATGATCCAGTGCTTGTGAAAGATCACCTCGATGTCATTGTCCAGCACATCCTGGCGGCCATACAGCTCGCTCGGCATGCTGAAACCCGGTTGACGCTCCTGCAACAGGTCGTTGTGCGATTTTGGAAACACGGTTGCCATGCTTGCGCTCCACTTGTCTTGTTGTTGTTCAAGTTCTGGAAACACCACAACACACGCTGAGGGTTTTATTCACGACTTTACTTGGCCATCACGGCCCACTTGTCGATCAACTTGGTGTTCTGCCCCCACCATTTATCCACCGCCTGCTGCATGGTCATGCCCTGATTGACCGACATATTGATGGCGGTGATTTCATCAATGGGCACATACAGGCTCGCCATGGCTTCGCGCGCGCGCGGGTTGGCAACCGAGAAACCTTTCTTGGCGATCCAGTAATAGGTTTGTGGCGGCGGGAATACGCCTTTGGGGTCTTCCAGGTAGCGAACCTTGAACTTCATGTCCATCCACGACGGCTGCCACAACAGGGTAACGATTGGCGCTTTACGCTCGATGGCCGACTGCAACTGTGCGGTCATCGCCGCGGTGCTGCCGTCCACCAGGGCATACTGCAGCCCGTACTGCTTGATGGCTTCGGTTGTATCACGCATCACCCCAGAGCCCGGCTCGATGCCAATGATCTTGCCATCGACCTGGTCCTTGATCCCGTTAAGTTCCTCGATGGACTTGATCGGCATGTAATCAGGCACCACGATGCCCTGGCGCAGGCCATGGGATACCACCGATATCTTTTCCAGCCGTTGATGATATTTCTGCCAATAGTCGGCCGCGACATAGTTGATGTGCGATACCATCAGGTCCACATCCCCGCGCCCCAGTGCAGCAAAGGCAATGCCCCAATCAGGGAAAGTGGTCACTTCAACCTGATAGCCTTGTTTCTCCAAAAACCGTTTGGCGATATCCGATAATGGCACCGTGTCTTCCCACGGTAGTGTGCCGATTTTAAGGGTGGTTTTCTCCGCGGCCTGAATAACACTTGCGAACACACACAGCAAGGCAATAGCCAGCACTCTCAACAGCTTATGCATACGTAACCCCTTCACTGAAATGGTGAGTCACAACACGTTGAGTTTCGGTAGTTGCTCCACTACGACGTTCCCGACCCGTTGCGAGCCGAGGCACTTCCGTGTGCAGGGCTGCCCCTTGGGGGGCAGCCCTGATGCGCTAGGTAGCTTTGTGCAGCGGGCTGGCCGATGGCTGCCGGGCCGGGCTGGCTTGAGGCGCCAGCGACGATGCTTTGCAAAGCTCGATACCACGGGTTTCGGGCGCCATCAGCCAGGACACCACAAGGCCGATGAAGGTGATGCCGGCGGCGAAGTACAGGGTATGGCCAATGCCAATGGACTGGATCGACACGGGCACCAGGTAAGTGCCCACCACCGCACCGATGCGCGACACCGAGGTGCCCAGCCCTACGGCCACGGCGCGGATCTCGGTGGGAAAGATCTCATTCGGGTAGATGAACTGCAGCACCTGGGCGCCACCGATGAAAAAGGCGTAGGCGGCGAACAGCGCCACGGTCAGCCACGAGGACTGCTCGGAGAAACTGCCCAGCAGCAGCAAGGCGAGGCCAGACCACAGCAGGCTGTTGATCAACAGGCTCCTGCGGCCCATGGCATTGACCAGCCAGGTGGCGACGAAACAACCCACCACGAACATCAGGGTGATGATCATCGAGCCGTAGGCCGCCCACTGTGCGTCCAGGTGCAGGGCGTCCAGCACCTTGGGCGCGAAGGCATAGACGGCAAACACGGGGATTACCGAGCACGTCCAGAAGGTGGTGACGAAAAACATCCGCCGGCCATAGCCTGCATGCAGCAAGCTGCGCACTGACAACTTCGCAGGCTTGGGATGTTCGGGAAGGTTCTGCAGCCCGAAGCCCTGGCCATAGATCTGCCTGATGATTCGCTCAGCCTGAGCCGTGCGGCCTTTGCTGATCAGCCAGCGCGGCGACTCCGGCGTACCCTTGCGAATCAGCAGCAGCAAGCCGCTCACCAGCGCCGTGCTGGCCAGCGCATAGCGCCATCCCTCAGCCCCGCCCGCCTCGATCAAGGCCTGGCCGCACATGTACGCAGCCGCGGCCCCGGCAAAGAAATAGATACTCAGCCCGGCAAGGCGTGGCCCGCGGGCTTTCCTGGGCAGGAACTCGACCAGGAAGGCCGTGGCCACCGGGTACTCGAAGCCAATGCCGATACCAATGAGCAAGCGCAGCACAAACAAGCCAAGGCCGGAGTCGACCCACAGTTGCAACACCGAACACAGGGTAAACAGAATCGGCCCGACAAAGTACATGGCTCGCCGGCCAAAACGGTCAGTGAGACTGCCGCCAACGAAACCGCCCAGAAAGATACCGACCAGCGCCGAAACAGCAATCAGGCTTTCCCAGAAGCTGCTGATGTTCATGGCCGGAACGAGGAACGGCATGGCGATGCCGATGATGCTCAGCACGTAGCCATCGACGAACGAGCCGCCGCTGGAGCGCAAGGCCAGCAACCGATGAAAGCGGTTGAAAGGCACGTCTTCCAGAGAAACAGGGTTGGACATGGTACACCTTTTATTATGGATATCAGTGATTGACCAGGCAGTCCGGGTACAGCATGACGACGTGTAGCAAGGGCCAACAGGTAGTCCTGAAGCCGGTGTGTTGCTGTTGTTGTTTTCAAGCCTGCGAGATCGTCAACCTCCCTGGTGCAGCGTTTGGAAGATCATCTCGATCTGGCCCTCCATCATTGAAACCCCCGGGTGCGTCTGGCAGCCCTGGCGCTTGGCCGCTTGCAACAGCGGCGTCAGCGCAGGCTCCATGATGATTTCTGCAACAACCTGGCCAGCCTCCAGGCGGGAGGCGTCACACGGTAGCTCATCACCTTCGCGCATGCCCAGCGAGGTGGCGTTGACGACCAAATCATGTTCGCTGGGGTTATCCGTGCCTACCGCAGTGCCAAGGGCGGGATAGGCCTCGGCCAGCCGCTCCAGCAACTGCCGTGCTTTGGCCGGAGTGCGGTTGTACACCGTCAGGCTGCGCACACCCGCCTGCGCCAGGGCGAAGGCGATCGCACAGGCCGCCCCCCCTGCCCCAGCCAGGTACACCGACAAGCCGGCAGGCTCGATACCGCCCAGCCTTAGCCCGGCGACGAAACCCAGGCCATCGAGGTTATGCCCGTGCAGGCGGCCATCGCTGCTGCGGGTAACGACATTGGCTGCCCCAACCTGGCGCACCGCATCGGAAACCGTATCGCAATATTCCACCACCGCCGACTTGTGCGGCACGGTTACCACGAAGCCGCCAAGGCTCTGCGATGCCCGCAACCCTTCGACCACCCGCCCAAGGTCGGCCGGTGCGACCTGCAACGGCACCAGCACACTGTTTTCGCCCCGCTCGCTGGCCAGCCGGTTCACCGCCTGCGGCGACTTCACTTGCGCGATGGGGTCGGCGAGGATGGCAAAGACACGCGTGGTGCCACTGATTGCTGCACGGTCATCCATGGTGTTCTCCTTGTGGGCTGCGAATCCGCGTGGTTCAGGCGACCGAGCGTTCGGTACTGATGCTCATGCGCTCGTCACCCACATACCGTGGGTCGAAGGCCGGACGGGTGAAAATGCGCCGCACCATCGGCTCGAAGTGTTCGAGCGGGAAGGTCGGGTAGTCCGGGTCGAACGACGCCTGGTCCCAGGCTTCGCAGAAGTGCACGCAGCTCTGGTAATACGGGTGGTCCTTGTAGATGTCCCGCTCGTTGGGGTCGCCGCCGAAGAAGTGCACGTAGTAGAAGTTCTGGAACAGGCCGTGGTAGTTGATGACCCAGGTGACTTCCGCCCGCACGTAGGGGCGAATGATCGAGGCGGCATACTGCGAATGGTTGTAGGGCGCCAGTTCATCGCCCAGGTCATGAATCAGCGCGGCGACGATCATCTCTTCGTCGGCGCCGTCGTTTTCGGCGCGCGTGGCGGTTTGCAGCGAATGTTGCAGGCGGTCGATCTGGTAGCCGCTCAGCGAGTTCTCCAGGCCACGCAGGCAGGCCAGGATACGGTCCGGCAGCAGGGTGGCGAAGTCTGCCTCCAGCTGGTGGAGCATTTCATATTCTTCTTTGACGCCGTCTTTCATCTGGCGGAACGAAACGCTTTGCATCACACCCTCCATTGTTCTTATGGCTGCAGGCGCCCGCGCCCTTTTCAATCGCGGGCGCGCCCGGCAGGCTAATCAAGTGGTTCAATCAGTCAAACGTGTTACCCAGCATTGGCGTGGTGCTGGCAGCGCCCGGCGGTCAGGCCATGTCAACGCTGTACTGGTATTCAAACGCTGTGATGTAGTGCCGGTACTGTTCGGCGTTGTCGCGCAGGGCGTCGTCGCCAATATCACCAATGCCGCTGAGGAAATACCCGGGGCGGTAGTGCATGTCGATACGAAACGCCAGCACCTCGAACGGGCTGGTGAGCTCTTCGAGCGTGCGCCCGTAGCGCCCCTGCGTTTGGTAATCCGAGGCCTTCGACCAAGTCGAAACGGCGATGCTCAGCGTCTTGCCGGCCACCGCCTTGCCGCTGCCGTAGGCCCAGCCGTCGGCGAACACATCGTCGATCCACTGCTTGAGCAGCGCCGGGCAGTTGTACCACTGCATCGGGAACTGCAGGACGATGCGCTCATGGGCCTCGATCAGTTGCTGCTCGGCGGCGATGTCGATCTTGCCATCCGGGTAACGCCCGTACAGGTCGACCACCGTAACCCCCGGCTGCCCTTGCAGGGCGTTGTACCAGGCGGCATTGATGCGCGAGCTGGAAAGGTCCGGGTGTGCGACCACTACCAATGTCTTTGCCAAAATCTACCTCCTTGCCTACCGCAAAACGGCTGACTGCGTTGTATTCGGGCAAGCTCGATGGCCGCCACGCGGCCATCGAGCCGGGCCACTTACTTGATGTACCAGCCCCATGCATCGTTGCTGGTGTAGGCGGTGATCTGCTTGGTTTCCAGGTAGTTTTCCAGGCCCCACTTGCCGAGTTCGCGGCCGATGCCGGACTGCTTGTAGCCACCCCAAGGCGCTTCGGTGAAGGTCGGCTGCGAGCAGTTGATCCAGACGATGCCGGCACGCAGGGCCTGGGCCACGCGCTCCGAACGCTCGGCATCGGTGGTCATCACCGCAGCGGCCAGGCCGTAGCGGCTGTCATTGGCCAGCGCCACGGCCTCTTGCTCGGTGGCGAAGCGGCGCACGCAAACCACTGGGCCGAAGATCTCTTCCTTCCAGGCGTGGCTGCTCAGCGGTACTTCGGTGAGGATGGTGGGCTGGAAGTAGTAGCCCTTGCCCAGCGCGGCCGGGCGAGCGCCGCCGGTCACCACCTGGGCACCGTCTTCCTGGGCACGCACCACTGCCGCGTTGACCTGGTCGTATTGCTGCCGGGAAACCAGCGGGCCGAGCAAAACGCCCTGCTCCAGGCCGTCGCCGATGGTGATCTTGCGGGCCTCCTCGGTCAGGCGCGCGAGCAGCTTGTCGTACACGCCCTCCTGCACCAGCACCCGGGAGGTGGCCGAGCAGACCTGGCCCTGGTTCCAGAAGATGCCGAACATGATCCACTCGACCGCGTTCTCGATGTCGGCATCGTCGAACACCAGCAGCGGCGACTTGCCGCCCAGCTCCAGGCTCACCCGTTTGATGTCCTTGGCGGCCTCGGCCATGATGTGCGAGCCGATCTTGCCGGAGCCGGTGAAGGCCAGCTTGTCTACCTGCGGGTGCGTCACCAGCGCCTGCCCGGCCTCGCCGCCCAGGCCAGTGACGATGTTCAGCACACCGGCAGGCAGCTCGGCCTGCTGCGCAATCGCCGCCAGTTCCAGGGCAGTGAGCGAGGTGTTCTCGGCCGGTTTGAGCACGATGGTGCAGCCAGCGGCCAACGCCGGGGCGACCTTCCAGGCCGCCATCAGCAGCGGGTAGTTCCACGGGATGATCCCGCCCACTACGCCCACGGCTTCTTTCACCACCTTGGTGCGGAAACGGTCGTCGGAAATCGCCAGGTCGGCGCTGCTGTCGCTGTCCAGTTGCTCAGCCAGGCCTGCGTAGAAATCGAAGCACCCCGCCGCATCGCCAATGTCCCAACGGGCTTCAGGCAGCGGCTTGCCGTTGTCCAGCACTTCAAGCCTGGCCAATTCCTCGGAACGTTCACGGATCAGCTCGGCGATACGCCGCAGGTACACCGCACGCTGCGCGCCGGTGGTTTGCGGCCAGCCATCCTGGTCGAAGGCCCGGCGCGCCGCGCGCACCGCCAGGTCGATGTCTTGCGCGCCCCCTTTGGGAATGGCGTGGATGACTTCCTCGGTGGCCGGGTTGATGACATCCAGGGTGCCCTTGCTGACGGGATCGGCCCATTGACCATCGATGTAAAGTTGAGTGCGCATGCTTACTCCCAATTTCGTGTGTATGAACGACTGCTACTGCGGGTGCCAATCAATGCTTGAGGAAACGTGCCGGAACGGTGCCGCGGCACACCCGGTCAATGATCAGCGCAAGAATCACGATGGCCAGGCTGGCCCGCACGCCAAGCCCGAACTCCATGCGGCTGAGCCCGCGTGTGACCTCCGAGCCCAGGCCACCGGCGCCGACCAGGCCTGCCAGTACCACCATCGCCAACGACAGCAGCACGCATTGGTTGACCCCAACCAGCAGGGTCGGCAATGCCGAGGGCAGCTCGATCTTCCAGAAGATTTCCCGTGGCCGGGCGCCGATCGCCGCGCCGAGTTCCAGGCGGTTGCTGGGGATCTGGTTCATGGCCAGGATGGTCAGGCGGATCATCGGCGGGATGCCGAAGATGATCGTGGCCAGCAACGCCGGAACCGCCCCGAGCCCGAACAGCACCACGGCAGGCACCAGGTACACCCAGGGCGGCATGGTCTGCATCACGTCCAGGATCGGCCGGGCGCCAGCCTTCAGGCGCTCGCTGCGCGACAGCAGCACGCCAAGGACGATGCCGATCGACAGCGAGAACGCCACCGCCACGGCGATCAGCGCGATGGTGTTCACCGCTGGCTGCCACATGCCAAGCGCCAGGCAGCAGGCCAGCCCGCCGAGCGTCATCAGCCCGACGCGCCAGCCGGCAATCAGTGCGCACAGCACTGACAAGGCAGCGATGACGACAGGCGCCGAGGCCAGGTTCAACACCGTGACAATGGCACTGATGAACACATCGAAGAACTGCGCTATCGCCATGAAGACGGCGTGAAAGTTGCTGTTCAGGTAAGACAGGAACGGCGCCACGGCAGAGCCTGGCGATACGCTGATGTCCATCACGCGGCTCCTTTTTCGGTGGTGCACATGGCCTGGGAAATGCGGTCAAGCACAATGGTCAGGATGACGATGGCGATCCCGGCGTTCACCGCCAGGTCGATCTTCAGGGTTCGCACCGCCTCGTAGATGGTTTGCCCCAGGCCACCGGACCCTGCGATACCGGCAATCACCACCATGCCAAAACTGAGCATCAGGCTTTGGTTGATGCCCGCCAGGATCGACGGGATGGCAAACGGCAGGCGAATCTTCATGACCTGCGAGGCCGTTTTCATTCCCACCGCCGAACCCAGCTCGCAATACTGCACCGGGGTCATGAACACGCCGTGGGCGGTGAGGCGCAGCGCCGGTGGAATGGCCACCAGGCACGTGGCCCAGATCGCCGTGGCAGGGCCATAGCCCAGCAAGGCGATACCCGGCAGCAGGAAGATGTAGGGGGGCATCGTCTGGATGAAGTCCAGCACCAGCTCGGCGCCGTGCTTCCACCTGGCCGACAGCCCCACCACCACCCCCGCCGGAATGGCGATGAGCAAGGCCAGCAGCGTTGAACTGAACACCAAGGTCAGGGTTGCCATGGTTTCGGTCCACAAGCCCATCGCCTGGCACAGCCATAAACCGGCAACCGCAGTGGCCGCGAACAACAGCCCCACGACCCGCCAGCCGATCAGCGCCACCACCAGCACAACCGCCCACCACGGCGCGAACATCAGCAGCGTGTTGATCGCCCCATAGGCGCTGTCCATGGCCGTGCTCATGGCGTTGAAGAACCCGGCACCTTCGTCGATCAACCACGCCAGCGATGTGTCGATGGTCGAATCAAATGTATCGATGATTGCAGTCATGAACGTTTCCTCCCATAACCCGTTGCAGTTGCCATGAGTTATGCCAGGTCAAGCCCGCGCACCGCCCTGAGCAGGGTTTCGCGGCAGACCGTTCCGACGATTCGACCATGTTCCTTGATCGCGACCACTTCTTCGCACTTGCCCACGGCAATGTCGATCAAGGTTTCAAGGTCGGCATCGATGTTGACGCTGACCAGTGCGTCCAACGAACGACCGCCGAATTGGGCAAGGTCGTGGTTGTCGATGCGCTTGAGCATCGAGTACGCCTTGAGCAACTTCAGCCGCGAGATACCTTCCATGAAGCTGGCCACGTAGTCGTCCGCCGGGTTGAGCACCACCTCCTCGGGCGTGCCGACCTGGATCATCCGCCCCTCTTTCATGATCGCGATGCGGTCACCGATACGGATCGCTTCATCGATGTCGTGGGTAATGAAAATGGTGGTTTTGCGCAGGTCGGTGGAGAGCTTCTTGAATTCGACCTGCAACTGCTTGCGAATCAAGGGGTCGAGCGCGCTGAACGGCTCGTCCATCAACAGCACGTCAGGGTCGGCGGCCAGCGCCCGGGCAATGCCCACCCGTTGCTGCATGCCGCCAGACAGCTCCTGGGGGTAGCGATTGGCCCAGTTGCCCAGGCCCACTTTGTCCAGCGCATCCTGGCCCTTGCGCAAGGCTTCCTGCTTGTTCATGCCCTGCACTTCCAGGGGCAACACGACGTTCTGCAGCACCGTGCGATAAGGCAGCAGTGCCACGTTCTGGAACACCATGCCGATCTTGCGTGAACGCAGGTCGCGCAGCTCGGCGGGGGTCATCCTGCAGATATCCCGACCATGGATGAGCACTTCACCGCAGGTGGGGTCGATCAGCCGGTTGAAGTGGCGAATCAGCGTCGACTTGCCGCTGCCTGACAAACCGATGATGCAGAAGGTTTCACCTTCGTTCACCGAGAACGTCGCATCCGCCACTGCCACCACCGAACCGTGCTTGTCGAGCAACGCATCCTTGCCTTCGGTGAACCGTTTTGCAGCATCGACAGCTGCAGGGCTTTGGTTGCCAAAAATCTTCCATACACCACGGCATTCCACAATCGGGGATGCCGCCACATGAGTGGGTCGAGTAATCATGTTCATAGGCCTATCCGGAAGTTGATTATTCTTGTTACCGGCCGGGTGCCAGCGAGGCGCCCGGCCGGGTTGCATCACTTGCTCGACATCTGCGCCCACTTTCCGGCGAGGGGCTGATTGTCCTTCCACCAGGTATCCACGGCCTGTTCCATCGTGGCACCACCCTTGACTGCACCGGTCATACGGGTGATGTCATCGATTGGCACATAGATGCTGGCTACCGCTTCACGCAGGCCCGGGTTGCCGGCCGAGAAGCCCTTCTTGGCAATCCAGTAGTACGTCTGCGGCGGGGCGAAGACATGTTTTGGATCTTCCAGGGACTTCACGTTGTAGCGCTCGGCCATCCACGACGGCTTCCACAAGGCCACGGCAATCGGTTGCTTGCGCTCCAACGCCGACTGCAGCTGGGCAGCCATGGCAGCGGTGCTGCCATCGACCACGTCGTACTGCAGGCCATACGTCTTCACCGCATCGCCCACCTCGCGCATCAGCCCAGACCCAGGCTCGATACCGATCACCTTGCCGCCGGTCTGGTCCTTGACCGTGTTCAACTCTTCAACCGAGTTGATCGCCATGTAGTCAGGCACCGCGATCCCTTGAAGCAAGCCATGGGACACGACCGACACTTTCTCCAGCCGCTGCTTGTTCTTTGTCCAATAGTCGTAGGCGACGTAATTGATCATCGAAACCAGCAAGTCGACATCACCGCGGGCCAACGCGCTGTACGCAATGCCCGTCTCGGAGAAGTTCACCACTTCAACCTTGTAATTCTCTTGCTCAAGAAAATGCTTGCTGATGAGGGAGATGGCCTGGACATCTTCATAGACCATCGCCCCGATCTTTATGACCTTTTCATCGGCATTCGCGAGGCTTGAGAAAACGATAAAAGCAAGGACTGCAAACAATCTGTAGAAAACACGCATGGCCATCTCCGGATTCTGCAAAGTACCGCTTTATTGTTTTTCCAGCCTGCAGGCTCAGCCGTTCAGCAGCGGTTGCAAGGCGGCTTTGAGCACCGTGGCTTCCTGCTCGGAGATCGCACGTTGCGGCCTGCGCAGGTTGCCGGTGCCGAAACCGCGCAGGTGGGCGGCGTAGAGCACGGACGGGATGTAGTTGGTGGTCTGGATCAGCAGCAGCGATGGCAGCATCTTGTTCCACAGCGCCAGGGCTTCTTCGTACTGTTTCTCCTGAACGAAGTTGAACAGTTGCACGGTTTCGCGCGGCATGTAGTTCGCCGCACCCCAGATGGCGCCCTTGGTGCCGGCCAGGAAGGCATACAGGGCAATGGTGTCGCAGCCGTTGAGCACGCCGCCGCCGCTCTGGATGTACTGCTGGTGGATGGTGAAGTCACCACCGCTGTCCTTGATGTAGTTGAAGTTCTTCAATTCCTGCAGGCGCGACAGCAACTCGGGCGATACCGAAATCTGGGTCGATTGCGGGATGTTGTAGCCCACGATGTCGATGCTCACGGCTGCATCGATTTCGCGGTAGAACGCGAACAGGCCGTCGTCGTCGGTTGGGCCTTCGAAGTACGGTGGCAGGATCATCAGCGCATCGGCGCCGGCTTTCTCTGCATGGCGGGAACGGCGGATGACTTCATCGACGTTGAGCGCGGACGTTTGGCAAATGACATTGACGCGGCCATTGATGCGCTTGATGCCGATCTCGTACAGCTTGTTGCATTCGGCTTCGGTGAGGTATGGGTGCTGGCCGCTGCCGGCACCCAGTACCAGGCCGTGAACGCCCGCTTCGATGTACTGCTCGATCAGCGTCTCGTAGGCGTTGTAGTCGACTTCACCACGGTCGTTGAAGGTGGTTTGCATCGCAAGGTTGATACCAATCAGATTTGCCATTGCCACTTCTCCTGTTTTTAGATTTCTTGACCAGCTTCTTTGAACCGACGCCCGGTGACGTACTTCACACCCAGCGAGGTGATGATTTCCGGGTAGGCCCGCGACGGGGCTTTACGCCGTTTGAGAATTTCAATCGTGGTGGAGTTGAGGCCCGAGGCCAGCTCCGCCAGTGCCTTGCCAAACCCCGTGCCGCGGGAAACGCCCGTGCCGTTGCAGATACCGGTGCCGTAGACGTTTTCGCCCAACTCGCCCCAGATCATTCCGCCGTTCTGCGACAGGGTCAGCAGGCCGCCCCAGCTGGACACGAAGCCCATCGAGGCCAGCTCCGGGTAACGGCGTTCGAACGACACTTGTTGGTGAACACTGGCCTGGGCCACATCCTCGACCGTGGTCTTGTACTTTTTCGCGTAGGAATAAACGTTGCGAAAGAACAGCCGGTTGTCGTTGGTGCGCCTGACGGTGGTGCCGAAACTGTTGGCCGGGATCAGGCCGAACGGGCCCTCGCCGCACTTGGCCAGTTCCTTGTCGGTGAGCACGCGGGTCATGCTGGCGAAGGTGTACACCGGGATCGCACTGTTCTTGTAGAAGCCGAAGTTGTTCAGGTAGCCCGAGGCGCAGATGATCACCTTCTTGGCGTGAATCACCCCGTTCTGGGTTTCGAACACATGGTGAGGCTTGCCGAACTGGGCCGAGCGCACGATGGTGTTTTCATGCACCTTGACGTTCTTGGGCAACATCCGCGCGGCGTTCTTCAGGTACTTGGCAGGCTGGATCAGCACCGTGCCAGGGTGGTGCAGCGCCTTGATGTAGTGCCGGCTGCCGGTCAGCTCGCGCATGCCATCGGCTTCGACCCAGCTGTACTGCTGCCCCATCAGATCCAGTGCCTTGGAAAACTGCACCAGGTCATCCACACCCGCCGCGGTTGCAGCACTGTGGTACTTGCCCTGGGGGTCCCAGTCGCAATCAACGCCTGCCTCGACCGCGCTCTTGAGGTAATTGGTGCCTTCCAGGTTCACATGCAGCTCTTCCTGGTTGCCCTTGAGGTCTTCGACGAAGTCGCGCTTGCGTGGGTTGTGGGCCAGGTCGATGGCAAAGCCCATGCAGCGGCCCGAAGCGTTGTTGCCGATGCGCCCGGCATCAACCAGCAATACCTGGGCCTGGGGGTTGAGCTCGGCGTAACGGCGTGCGGCATGCAGGCCCATCCAGCCGGCACCGATTACCAGGCACTCGCAGGTGACGTTGCCGTAAAGCGGGTTCAGTGGAAGGTCGGGGCCGGAGGCCAGGTACCAGCCGGAATCGGTCGGTTCGACTTGCGGCGGCGTAACATCGATACGCTTGTTAGATAAGGAAGCCAACTTTGAATCTCCTGAAATAAGAAAACCGTCGTTTGGACATCTCGTGAACAAGCGTTGGCGCTTGTTCCATCAGCAGGCAATTTATAGAGGCCCGTCCCGTCAGGGCCCTTGTTGTTTGCACTTACCCACCAGCGCTTTATTTCAGGGCAGAACATCAAGCGCCGTTATTGTTCTTGTTTTCAGCTTTTGATTAATTAGCCTGGTCAATTCCAGGGTGCACGCACCCGCCATTCCAAAAATGGAACGTAATCAGGCTTTGCTTTTTCGACCTCCGGATCGTGTTATCGAAGTACGACGGTATTTCAATAGGTGGGCGGCGCGATCACCCAAACTACAACCACTTCGGTATCGCCGGTATTCACCCAACGGTACGACTCGCGCACAATCCTGACACTGTCACCGGCCGTGAGGCTGAACTTGTCATCGGCAATCCAGATATCGAACTGCCCTTGGACGACGTAGAGCTCTTCCTCGGTATCCCGCGCCGCTGCGGCGGGCCGCGTAGCGCCAACTGCAAAGGTGCTGAGAAACATCTCGAACATGCCGCCGATATCGGGCGACAGCAGTTCTTCGGTAATACCGTCCAGGAAAGCACCCAGGCGCCGCCGGCTGTTCGCTCGCACCACACGCCCGACTTCCGATTGCGGCTTGCTGTCGGCGGTGAAGAACCACCCCAGTGGCACACCGAGCGCGGCCGCCAACCGCTTCAAATCAGTAATCGAAATTTCGGTATTGCCGCGCTCCAGCTGGCTGAGAAAGCTCGGTGAGCGACCGGTAGCCAAGGCCAGTTCAGCCAGGGTTTTGCCTCGCGCCTTGCGCAGCTTGCGGATTTCCCTGCCCCATGCAAGCGGGTCCTCGGGAAACTCGAAGCCACCTCCACGCTCAGCTGCGCTTGCGATTTCACCGGTCATTTGAACCTCGTCGGATCTGCGAGCCAGTCCCAGAAAAAAATTGCTGGAAAATTTTATAAGATGATTATGCACCTTCAAATAATTTTTGCATAATTTTTTTTGGTTTTTTTTGACGTCCCTTTCCGCCTCTCGTGTTCGCTTACAACCCGTTGTTTTTTAATTATTTTTTTGAAAACAGCCGCTCAGTTTCCGAGGAGGTGTCAGCCATCCAGGCGCCTTGAACGATAAAAATTGTCATTTGATTATGCTCACCGAAGAAATTTTCTCCACAAATTTTTTTCGAGCTATGGTTCATCCTCAATCAGCGAAAGCGATTGGATACCCTCCCTACAAAAACAAGCAGCAGGGTCTGAAATGGAACTGACCGAAAAAAGCGCACGCGAGGCCTCACCTGACATCCTCGAATCCGCCTACCGACGCATGAGCTGGCGACTGATCCCCTTCCTGTTCCTTTGCTACATCCTTGCGTACTTTGCCCGCATCAACGTCAGCTTCGCCAAGCTGCAGATGCTGCAGGACCTGAGCATTTCGGAAACTGCCTACGGCCTGGGCGCCGGCATTTTCTTCATTGGCTATGTGGTATTCGCCGTGCCCAGTAATTTGATTCTGGAGCGGGTGGGGCCGCGACGGTGGATCGGCACCTTGATGATCGCCTGGGGCCTGTTGACGGTGGCCATGCTGCTGACATCGGATATCGCCAGCTTCTACCTGTTCAGGTTCCTGATCGGGGTCGCAGAGGCAGGCTTCTTCCCTGGCGTCATCTTTTTCTTCACGCGCTGGTTCCCCAGTGAACGGCGCGCCAGGGTGATTGCCATGTTCATGGCCGCCGCGCCGCTGTCGAGCGTTATTGGCGGGCCGGTTTCAGGTTGGGTGATGAACACCTTGAGCGCAGGCGCACTGGGCCTGGCAAATTGGCAGTGGTTGTTCGTGATCTACGGAATTCCAACCGTTGCGGTGGGGTTCATGGTCAAGCCCTGCCTGCCCAACAGCTTTGAAGAAGCCGCGTTTCTCAGTGCGGAGCAAAAACAGCTGATCCGCCTGGAACTCGCTCGCGATCAAGCCCGCAACAGCGCTTCGGCAGGCGCTCGCCAGTCGGTGTTGGCATTCCTGCGTTCGCCCGTCGTCTGGTATTTCAGCCTGGTGTACTTCTTCATAGAGATGGGCGAGTACGCGCTGGGGTTCTGGATGCCGACCATCATCCAGCATTCCGGCTTTTCCGACATTCAGTCCGTGGGGCTGCTCAGCGCCGTGCCTTACCTGGTCGCCAGCCTGGTGATGATCGCCGTAGGGCGCTCTTCGGACCTACGCAACGAACGCCGCTGGCACTTGGCCGTCGCACTGCTGGTGGGCATGGTCGGGCTGATCCTCGCGGCGCGTTTCGCCCATCACGGCGCAGTGGCGCTGACTGGCCTGACTCTCGCGACCTGTGGCGTCATGGCGGCATTCCCGGTGTTCTGGAGTGTCCCTACCAAGCTGCTTGGCGCCAGCGCAGCTGCCGGGGTTGCCTTCATCAATTCCATGGGCAACTTGGCTGGCCTGGTCAGCCCATGGCTGGTGGGCTGGACCATGGACCTGACCGCCAGCACAGACCTGGCGCTTTATATAGTGGCTGCCTGTGCATTTCTCGGGGCGATGCTGTTCGCCATGGCGCCCGCTAGCCTCAATGGAAAAAATCCATAACTATCTTATTTAACGCATATTTCTGTAGGAGATCACTCAGCCCCGCGGGCTGCGCTGTCGCGCCGGGAACAGTGCACCCCGGCAGGACTGGGGGCACCCTGAAAACAAATCGATGGTGATTTTTTCGACCAAAGATTATGGTGGGCCATTTTATGGGTTGCGGGAATCGTCAGCTCGCCAGGAGACACAGCATGCCAATCGATCAAACCGCCTCAACCCACCGCGCCCTCGAAGCTGACGTCGACAGCGACCGGATTGCCCTGGGTGAGGAAATCCGCAAACTGCGCAAGGCGCGGGCCAAGACACTCGCCGACATTGCGGCCGCTACAGGACGCTCCATCAGTTTCATCAGCCAGCTTGAACGAGGCCGTGCCGAGATCCCTATTTCTGACCTCAAGCGCATCGCGTTTTCCCTCGGGGTACCCATGGACTGGTTCTTCCCATCCAAGGAACAGCCCCCTGAAGAGGTAGGCCGTATCGTGCGCTCTGGATCACGCCGGCGTCTTGGCCCAGCCACCGGAGGGCTCACGGAAGAGTCGCTGTCGCCTGATGTTGGCGGCGAATTCGAAATGTTCCTGGCCACCATCAAACCCGGCACGACCTTCGAGGCGCCCACTACACGCGGCACCGTAGAGGAAGGTTTCGTCGTCAGTGGGCAGTTGAGCATCTGGATGGGCGATCATCAATTCGATGTCAAGACCGGGGACAGCTTCAGGGTCTACGACGAGCCCTACCGCTGGGAAAACCCGGGTGAAAGCGAGACGGTGCTGGTCTGGGTCATTGCCCCCCCGACGTTTTGACTTGCAGTGAAATACCTCTTGCGCGGAGGATCGTGATGTTACCTGCGCTGTTCGACATCCAGCTGCAGATCTTCGCAGGCAAGCCAACGCTTCATGTAGCGCTCCTGCGTTCCAGCAGACACTGCCCGATGGCGCAGCGGCAGCGCCCGGCTCAAGCCGGACCCTGCCGCGCCACGCCCTAGGTCAAGGCAAGGTGTAGGCGATGACGCTGTCACCGCGCGCCGGCGAATGCGGCGCGCCGCCAGCGAAGATGACCACGTACTGCTTGCCGGTCTTCTGCGAACGGTAGGTGATCGGCCCGCTCTGGCTGCCCACCGGCAGGCGCGATTTCCACACCTCTTCACCGGTATGGCTGTTGAACGCACGCAGGTAGAAGTCCTGGCTGCCGGCAAAGAAGATCAGGCCCGATTGGGTCGCAAGGCTCGGCCCAAGGGTAGGCATGCCCAGCGGCAGTTGCAGCCCGGTGGCGATGCCCAGGGGGCCAGTGTCCTGTACCGAACCGACCGGTACCTGCCAGACCAACTTGTGGGTTTTCATGTCGATGGCCGACAGCGTACCGAACGGCGGCGCCTGGCACGGCACACCCAGGGGCGACATGAAGCGCTGGCGCATGGCGCCATACGGCAGGCCATCTTGCCTGACGATGCCCATGCCCTCGCTGCTGCCCTGCCCGGCCGGCAACTGCTGCTTGGGCACCAGGTAGTGATACAGGCCCAGGCGCAGGTCGTTGACGAACATCAGGTTGGTGGTCGGGTCGAACGACACGCCACCCCAGTTGGCCCCACCCAGCGAGCCTGGATACTGGATCGCGCGGTCCAGCCCTGGCGGAGTGAAGATGCCGTCGTAGCGGCTGGACTTGAACAGGATGCGGCACATCAGCTGATCGAACGGCGTCGCGCCCCACATGTCCGCTTCAGTCAGCACCTCGTTGCCAACGCTGGGCATGTCCGAGTAAGGCTGGGTCGGCGAGTAATGCTCACCCGGCATGTCGCCCTTGGGTACCGGGCGCTCCTCGATGTTCACCAACGGCTTGCCGGTGCGACGGTCGAGCACATAGGTCATGCCGGTTTTCGAGGTTTCTGCCAGTGCCGGGGTCAGCGTACCGTCGGCGTTGCGTACATCGTAGAGCAGCGGCTGGCCGGTGGCATCGAAATCCCACAGGTCGTGGTGAACGGTCTGGAACGACCATACCGGGCGCCCGGTGCCTACCTTCAACGCCACTACCGCCGAGCCGTACTGGTCGTCGGCTGCGGTGCGGGTACCTGCATAGAAGTCAGGCGTGGCGTTGCCGGTTGGCAGGTAGACCATGCCCAGCTCGGCGTCGTAGGACATCGCTACCCAGACGTTCGGCGTACCGCGGGTGTAACCCTCAGGCGACAGTGGCTCGCGGGTCACCTGCGGATTGCCCGGATCCCACGCCCAAACCAGCGCGCCGGATACCGCATCGTAGGCTCGCACCACACCTGGCGGCTCGTTGGTTTCGAAGTTGTCGATCACCCGACCGCCGACGATCACCAGGTTACCCGCCACCAGTGGCGTGGAGGACTGCTGGTAGTAGCCAGGCTTGACCAGGCCCATGCCAACCTTGAGGTCGACCACGCCGTTGTCACCAAAGTTGGCAGCCGGCTTGCCGGTATGCGCATCGAGTGCAATCAGGCGGCCATCGCCCGTCGGGAAGAACAGCCGTTGCGGGCTGACGCTGGCGTCGATCGCTGCACCTGGCACCGAGCCCGGGGCATCGGCGACCTTGCCGGCGGTGGTTGCATCGAAGTACGCGGTGCCACGGCAGCGCTGGTAGGTGGAGTTGCCACGCCCAGCAACGTAGCGCCAGTTCTCCTTGCCCGAATCGATGTCGAACGAGATGACCGTGCCGAACGTGGTGCACACGTACAGGTTGTCGCCCACCTGCAAGGGGGTGTTCTGGTCTTCGGCATCGCCGACACCGGCAACCACCGGTTCACCGGTGTGGGACGTCCAGGCGACCTGCAACTGCTTGACGTTGGCCGGGGTGATATCGGTCAGGCGCGAGAAACGCGTGCCGTGGGTATCGCCAGCCCAGGCTGGCCAGTCGCCCTTGTCCGAACCTTGTTCGGCGCCGTCGCCTGCCTGTTGCGCCGTACCGTTGCGAATGATGTTCTTCGGCTCGAACGCGCTGACGGCTGCCGCGACGATCGCAACGCTCGCCACCGCGCCCAAGGCCACGCTGGTGACGCGAATGCCGCGCTTGCGGGTGAACAGCGGCATCGAAAACGCCACTGCAGCCCAGATCAGGGCAACCGCCAGGATGCGCGACACCAGAGGCCAGAACTCGAAGCCGACCTCCCATACTGCCCACAGCACCGTGAACAGCAGGGTGAACGTCAGGATCGCGACACCCAGCAAGCGCCGACGCGCGATTTGCACGCCGCAGATCATGAACAACACGCCGGCGAGTACGAAGTACCAACTGCCGCCCAGCCAGGCCAGCCAGCTGCCACCGCCTGCGAAGTACAACCCTGCCACGAAAATGATCAGGCCCAAAAGCGTGAGCCAGGCACGCCCCAGCCGACCAGGAACTACTTCATCCACCACGTTGCGATCCTTATGTTGACGGAAAATCGGGCGCATTTTGCCATCGCAAAAATAATTTCACACACTTTTTTATTTTTGAAGGAAACTAAATTGAATTTTTTATTGAGCCGACACCCTTCGATCGAACGTCATGGGAGCACCGCTCACCCCATTTACAGCCACGTCACAAGCGCTTGAGCACCTGTCCCAGCTCGGCGAAGCGATACGATTCGGTCACCCAACGACCTTGAGCGCCGTTCGGCTTTGCGGGGCCTGCTCGCGCATGGCCTCGGAGGAAGTGCGTAAGCAGTCCACGGTAGCGCTATCAGGCGAGGCTGTAGATGAGGTATTCGGGGGCTACCGCTGGTTCCATGACCCCGCTGCCATCCCCGCCGATACCCGATAAGTCACGATTATGCTCTTCATTATTTCCACCTAACTTTTCAATCGCGTAATCGACTGCACATTCAGCTGTCGAAAAATATACGCAACCTTACGTTAAACCCCACCTCTCCAAACACCCTATTTTAATGCCGCCCCATAACTTCGGACCTGCCAGAGAACGTCGCCCTACGCCGACGGCGCACTGCATTTTCATACCCAGATACAACTTCTCCGCCCGACAATTTTCAAGATATTTCCGAACTTGCGACGCAGGTTCATGCTTTGCCACACTGAGGGCTCTCAACCTCTAGGACACATCATGTCAACGCTCGCCGAATACCGTCACCTCGAAAAACAACTCAACAGCAAGCTTCAAGCATTGGAAGCGCTCAAGGTTCACCCCAAACTGCAGCGCGAACTTGAGTTCGAGCAAAAACTTCGCCACCTGCTTGCCGATTATGATTACAGCGCGCAAAAAATTGTTTCACTCTATTTGCCCGCGGTAGTTCCCAGCCCGCAACCCTTGGCTGCGCCTCAACCCAAGCGCCCCCGAAAACCTCGCCAAGCCAAGCACTATCGCAACCCCTATACCGGCGAAGTCGCCATTACCAAGGGGGGTAACCATAAAGTGCTGAAAGCGTGGAAACGCCAGTATGGGCCTCTTGAGGTCGAATCCTGGGTTTCCCAGTGGAGCTGATGGTGTCCAGCCCCAGACCAGGAAGCACCCGCGTACGGTATGCACCACACGCGGGTAACCGGCCACTTCAATGCGGATAGTACGTGCGACCCGAGGCGATTTCGAAGCCTGGCATGCTGATCGACGGGCTGTGAGCACCCGGCAAGCGCCGCCACCATGGCATGCGCTGCAGCGGAATGTTGAAGGCGGCCCCGGTGTCGAGGCTCTTCATGAAACTGGCCCGCATCACATAAATGACGTTGTCGTAACCATACACCGGCCTGCGCAACACATCGGCCAACTGCTGCGCCGCACCACTGCGCCCGCCCTTGCAGGCCAGCAACACCATCGGCTGGCTGGCGGGCGTGCCCAGTTGCTGGTGCCTCGGGGCGATCTCCCGCAGCGCCACCTGCCGGGCGTTTTCCATGCGCCCTTGTGCATTCATCAATTTGCCGCCAGGCGAACCATGGGTTTCGAACGCGGTATAGCCCTGGCCCCAGACATTGCGGTGGAAGGCCACGTCGTTTTCCAGCCCCTCGCTGTACAGCACATCGGCATAGCCGCGAACGAACTTGACGGGTGACGGCGATTGCTGGGCCGGTGTCGCCCGCACCGGCGTGCTGGCCAGCCGGTGCAACAGCCTCGCAGCTTGTGGTGCCAGGGTCAGGGCTGAGCTGGCCAAGCCACTGCCCAAAGAGAGCCAACCCAATACTTCGGCAGCCCGCGGTTCGACGCCTGCGCTCTGCAATGCCAGGCTGGCGATACCGGTGCCTAGCGAAAGCGCGCTGAGCGAGGCGCTGCCAATGGCGATCATGCCGCTGGTGGTCAACGTGCCCAGGCCTGCGCTGATAGCGCCCCATAGGGCGGGCGCCGCCGTACCCGCACTGGCCAGGGTCGCCAGCACGCCTGCCGCCAGGCCCAGGCCGGCAACGGTCCAGGCCACCCAGTTATGCCCGTCTGGGTCGACACGGTTCACCGGGTCGCCGGCGCAGTAGGCATAGGGATTGATACCACCGACACCGAAGGGGCTTTCGCTGTCTGGGCTCAGAAACAGCATCAGCAGCGGGTCATAGGGCCGGTAGCCTGCAACAAGGTACCAGCCGAAAGGTTGCTCGCAACGGTTCCCGGCAAAGCCAAACGGTGCCTGCGGCTGGCCGCTGCCATGGGCTGAGTAACGCAGGGTGGTTGGCTCATCCCCCAGCTGCAGGCGCACGCTGCCCTGGGCATCGCACCCCAGCAGCGTGGCGCTGCCAGCCTGCGCGCCGAAGGGGACGCTGGCAAACAATGCCTGACCGTCGCTGGCAAGGTTCAGGCCCTGGCCAGCGCTGCGTTCATGGGTGAGCTGAGCACCGGCGTGGAAGCTGCGGGTGGAAGTACCATTGAGCTCACGCTCGCACAGCTGGCCGCTGGCGTTGTAGCGATACAGGCAAACATCCCTGCCGTATTCGGCGCGCACCAGGCGGCCGTGGGCATCCCAGGCCAGGCGGCGGCCCAGGCTGTCGCTGCTAAGCCGCCCACAGGCGTCGTAAGTCAGTTCGATACGAGCAGGCCAACTGGGGTGCGTGTGGCTGATGGCGATGACTTGGGTCGGGTCTTGCGAGGCGTACCTGTAACGGGCGATGTCCTGGCTGCCGTCGACAAAGGTGCTGGTGACTTGCTGATGACCATTCAGGGCATTGAAGGTGAACCGTTGCTCGACGATCGGGTTGCCGTAGGGGTCCGCTGGCGCGGCATCGGCATTGGCCGTGTAGCGCACCAGTCGGCAGCGCTGGTCGTATTCGAAATGTTCTTGGCCGTGGGTGTCCCCGTGTTGCCAGGTGCGCGACACCAACTGGTCGAGCCCGTCATACAGGAGGGTCTGAAGGTAAGTCTGCTGGCCCTCACCTTGGTTCGTGATGAACCGCACCTGGTGCTCGCGCCCCATGCCGTCATAGCTCAGCGCTTTGATCAACTGGCGGCCATTGCTGAGGTCGGTCGTGGTCTGGCTGGCCAAGCGTGCCAGTGGGTCGTATCGCAACTGCGTGCGGACCTCGCCCACCACCACCCTGCTCAGGCGCCCGAACGCATCATATTCACGCTCATGCTGGACACCTGCGGCGTCGACCAGGCTCAAGGGCAGGCCTCTGAGCGAATACTGCCACTGGCTGCTGGCGGCATCGCCATTGACCTCCCAGGTATCGCGCTGGACCAACCCGGCATTGGAAAACGCCCAGCGTTGTTGGCCTTGGGCGCCGTCGGCCTGCAGGGGCGTTGCAAGCGTGGGGTGATAAAGCAGTTGCTGCTGTGGCGCACCGTCTGCGGTGACGCTGAGCAGGGCATTGTCCAAGTCTGGGCTGTAGGTGTAGGCCAGGCGCTTGCCGTCGGCCAGCACGTTGCTGCGCGGCGGCAGCTGCCCTGCCTGGTACCGGTAATGCGTGGTGTAGCCCCCCACGCTCACCGAGCGTTGTCGCCCAAGGCCATCGAACACCTGGCGGCCAAGCGTGATCGGTGTTGCCAGGGCTGGCGGGCTGACACTGGCGCGCAGGGTAACGGCCTCAGGATGATGGCCGTCACTGTGGGGGGCATAGTGCCAATTGAGGGTGGCACCGTCGGCGAGTTGCTGCTCGACCAGCCGTGAGAAGCCATCATGGCGTAATCCCAAGGTGCTGTGCGGCAATTCCCCAAGCAACAGATGTTGCCGGGTTACCCGGCCCAGCCCATCGTGTTCGAGCTGCACCTTTCTCAGCAACTGGCCAGTGGCATCGAGCCACTGGCATTCCACCACACGCCCGGCAGCATCGGCCAGGCTGACTTGCCGCGGGCCAAGCAGGCTGCCTGCCGCCCGCCATTGTTCGGTGCGGCGTGCGATCACATCGTGCCTGATGTGATGCTCGACCCCTTGCGCGCCGGTGTGCAGGCACAAGTTGCCCCAACCGTCGTAGCGATAGGTGCTGGTCAGGCATAGCGCCGGCCTGCGCTCGCCCAGCCAGTCCAAAGCCGTTTCGCCTGCCAGGCGGCCCAGCGCGTCGAAGCGGTAGTGGTTGATGTCGCGAAACACGTCGGGCGCATGGTCCAGGTCCTCCAGCTGCACCCGGACTGTGCGGCCATCGCCGTCCAGCCATTGACGTTGGCGACGGCCAGTCACGTCTACCTGCTCGACCATGTTGCGCGGCCCCGCCTCGGCAGCCGCGCGTGCGTGGGCCACGGCATCGTTGAGGTGGTAGCGAACCAGACGCTGCTGTTCATGGGCGCTGCCCCTTGCCATCACGGTGTGGGTCAAACGCCCGGCCTGGTCGTAGGTGAAATGCGCGCAGGCTCCGTTGGCGCTGCGCTCCCAGGTGATGGCGCCGGTCACCAGGCAATGGCCAGTGCTGGAAGTCGCGCGGTTGAGTTCGTCGTCCTCGAAACCGATCACGCTGGTTTCGGTCACCAGGGTGTCGCCGTCGAGGCGGTAGTTGTGCTGGTGGCAGGTGGGCTTGCCCCCTAGCGTGGTGACCTGCTGAGCCTGGTAGCCATAGAAAGTGCCAGGTGTCAGGTTGTAGGCCAGTTCGACCCGTTTCAACAGCGCCCCTGCGCTGTTGTCCCGGCTTTCCTGGCTCAGCAGCGCCACATGTGCAGGGGCGCCTGCAATCGATGAGGGGATTGCCAGATAGCGAAAGCGGTCGCACAGCACAGGGGCCGGTGATGCGGCGGACGCGGGGTGCACGCTGGAGGAAGCCAGGTGACGCACCCAGCCCAGCGGATCGGCCGGGCAGTCGGCGTTACCCTCGGCCGGATGGTAGGTATGGCGTTCCTGCACGCCGCTGGGGTGCTCGACCTGCAGCAGGTTACCTAGCGGGTCGTAGTGGAAAACGGTGCGTTCGCTGCGCTCGCTACTGGGCTGGGTGTGGTCAAGGTAGGTGGTCACGGTTTCCACAGGCAATTGGCAGTGCACGGGTTGCTCGGCCCAGGCAAGGTCGGGAACTTCACCGTAAACGGTCCGCTCTTGTACTTCACAGGCGCCTTGGCGCCGGCTCTGGCTTGCCAGCAGGTGAAAGCGGTTCCAGGTGCGGATGATGCACGCCTGTTGCTGGCCTTGGTCATCGTTGATCGTTTCGGTGACCTGGTAACGGTAATCACTGCTCGCCTGATACAGGTTGTCCTGGCCTGCTTGATAGGCATGTGGCTGTTCACTGGCATAACCCAGGAAGTTATGGTCGCCCAACCAGTCGTACTGATGGTGCCTGTCATTGCCCGGCACCCCGGTCGAGTGCGTCCAACCGGTGATACGCGGCAGTGACGCCAGCGGGGAGCCAGCGGGCAACTGGTGACCCTCACGGCCCTGGGCCCAGTGCAGGCTGTCGCGAGCGCCCAGTGGGCTTGTGCACTCGCAGGGCAATAACAGCGTGTGCCCGCTTTCCAGCGTGGCCTGTTCATACTCGATGCACAGGGGCGTTTGCGCGCCCGGTAGCTTGATCTGGGTAAGCGTGTCGTTGCTCAGGTGCAGCTCGATCTCGCTGGCCTGCGCCGTGCCGGGGTTGAGCGCCAAACGGACCAGGCCGGGGCTGCGGTTCACGCTGAGCAAGATGCGTTGTTCGTCGCGCACACGGGCCAACTGAGGCGGGCCATCGGTGGCGGGCGACCAGTCGACGAACAGCTTGTCGCCCAGCGGCGAGTGTATTTCGTCCAGCACATAGCGGGGGCTGTCGCCATGCTGGCGCAAGAGCTCGCAATCGCCGCGCTTGTGGTCCAGGCGCAAGCGCCCGTCCACCTGCCGGCTCAGGCGCACGACTTCAAGCTTCTGATCCACCAGCGGCCAGGGTGCGCTGCCGCTGAGGTCGCTGGCCGACAGGTCAATGGCAAAGCGCTCGCCGCTGGCCAGGTTGAGCACGGGATACTCCGGGTCCAGGTCAACCTCTGAGACGTGCAGCGACCACCCCAGGCCATAACCCTTGTCAATGGCCGATGTGAGGGTGTTGAACGACAGGTTTGGCGACAGGCTGGGCCCACGCAACTGGTTGCCCGCTGCCAAGGGCAACGCCAGCGCCAAGGTAAATTGGCCGGTGCGTGGGTCTACCCCACACTTGAAGTGGTCGGAAAAATTAAACGCTTGGGTATGAATCTGCTCGGTTGACATAGGCGGCCATGGGGGGTTGTGACAGAGGCGGTCATTGACCGATGCGAAAGTCGATCAGGTTGCCCTTGGCAGCGGGCTGCATCTCGATGATGTGCTCGTTGCCCTGCTGGTCCAAAAGCCCCCAGCGGCTGATTCGGCGTATTTCGGGGTAACCCGGTTTGTCGTAATCGACGTTCAGCACCCGAATGAAATTCATCGTCCCGGGGGTTCGGTTGATCACCACTTGTTCCCCGTAAGCCCGCCACGTGAACGTGGGGCCGACGGCAAAGGCGTAGTGAAAAAAACTGTCCGCCCGATAGGGGCCGCCCAGCTGCAACGCCGGCCGGTTGTCGACGTAGCCCTCGTAGTACTCACTGGCACTGGGCGTGGCGTAGCAGCGGCTCTCGATGATTCGCAGGTTCGGGTCTTTGAACCCCAGCGTGTACAGGTCGAGGTCGAAGTGGCCGCCTTCCAGGGGCTGGGCGGCCACGTCATCGCGCAACAGCTCGAAATGTTCCTTGCCCAGGCGCAACGGGGGCACCGACTCTATCGTCACCGAAGACCTGAAGAAGCCCTCATTACTGACGAAACGTTCGCCGTCGGCCATCCAGATACTGGCGTACACGGTATCGAGGCTGCCGCCCGGGCGTGTGGAGCTGACGTAGAAACGCCGCCGCCGGGTCTGCCTGGATGCGCTGGGCAGCGTGGCGGGCAGAAAGCCTGAGGCACTGTGGTACTCGAAGCGCGGGTCGCGTTCATCCAGGGCGAACAGTTCACCGTCGAGGTGGTGCAGTTGGCCTTGGTCATCGATCTGCACCAGGCTGATAGACGCCATTTGCTGGTCGTCGAGGCTTTGCCCCTCACGAGGCTCGACGGTCACGGTCACTTCGACTTCTTGATGACCGTTGGCGTACACGCGGTTGGAATGCGAGGTGATGTCGACACGGAAACGGCGAAGCCACAGGTAGGCTTGGGGATTGCTCATGAAAGGCACCTTGGTTGGAGATGCCGCCATTGAGCCCATCCGCGAAGCATGATGGTGGGTGAATAACTACGGCCATGGCCACGGTAAAAGCAGCAAATGCCCCTCTACCCAGCAGCACGCCCTCGCATTGATATGAGAATAGTTATCAATTATTATTCTTCGCCTGTTCGGGGGGACACCGCGTGAGTGACGATTGGCTGGGGCTTTTGTACACAGAGCAAAGAAGCTGGCTGACGGCCTGGCTCTATCGCCGGCTGGGCTGCAACAGCCAGGCCGCAGACCTGGCCCAGGAAACCTTCCTGCGCCTGCTCACCGTGCAACGCAAGACCGGCGAAACGTTACCCCTGGAACGCCCGCGCGCGTATCTGGCAACCGTGGGCAAGCGGCTGGTCTGCGACTATTTCCGCCGCCAGTCGCTGGAGCGCGCCTACCTCGACATGCTCGCCACGATGCCAGAAGCCTTCAATCTGTCGCCGGAAGAGCAATGGCAAATGCGCGAGACGCTGCACCAGCTCGATGCCTTGCTCGACCAGATGAAACCGGTGGTGCGCCGGGTGTTTCTGCTGGCCCAGCTGGACGGCCTCACCTACCTGCAGATCGCAGCGCAACTGGGCATCGGTGAACGCACGGTCAAGCGCCACATGGCCAGTGCCTTCGAAGCCTGCATTCTGAATGACGTAGGCTTTTGATGCCCGCCCCCACCCCCATCAGCCGTGAAGTCGCGCGCCAGGCAGCGCATTGGCTCGTGCTGATGCACGAACACCCCCTGAGCACCGCGCAACAGCAGGCCTGCGAGCGCTGGCGGCAAACCGACCCTGAACATGAACGGGCCTGGCAGCGCATGCAACAGGTGCAACAACAGCTGGGCGGCGTGCCTACCGCCATCGCCCGGGGCACCCTGAACCGAGAGCGGCGCCAGGCCCTGAAAGCCCTGCTGGTGCTGGCCGCAATCGCCCCCGCCGGCTACCTGGGCTACCGCTTCGGTACGCGCCAGGGCTGGATGGCCGATTACCGTACCGTGGTGGGTGAGCGCCAGCAGATGACGCTTGCCGATGGCAGCGTGATCAACCTGAACACCGACACGGCCATCGATGTGCGCTTCGATGCCGAGCAGCGGATGATTCGCCTGCTGCGGGGAGAAATCATGGTGAGCACTGGCGCTGACGCCCATGGCCGCCCTTTGCGGGTCATCAGCGAACAGGGCGTGATGCAACCCTTGGGGACGCGCTTCAGCGTACGCCAGTTCGAAGGGACGACGCAGCTTGCCGTGTTTGCCGGCAGCGTTCGCGCAACACCTTCAAGGGGGGCGCCACAGGTGGTCGAAGCCGGCCAGCAACGCCTGTTCAGTGACAATGCCTTCGGGCCATTGCGCAAGGCCAGCCAGCAGGCGGCAGCCTGGACGCTCGGGCAACTGGTGGCCGATGACCTGTCGCTGAAGGCGTTCATTGGCGAACTGGCCCGCTATCGCAGCGGTCGCCTGCACTGTGACGACGCTGTTGCGGGTATGCGCATCAGCGGTGGCTTCCAGCTCGACAACACCGATGCCATCCTTGCCGCATTACCGACGACTTTGGCGGTCAAGGTGACCTACCGCACCCGCTATTGGGTGACGATCAGCAGAGCGTGATTTTTTTTGGCCCGTTTTCTTTCGGTGTCCGTCCTAGCTAGCAATCCGTTATCTCTTAAGGACACCTCGCTCCATGACGCACCCCTCCTTTCCCCGGTCGGCCCTGGGCAGTACGCTCGCCCTCTCGCTGCTTACGCTGGCCCTGGCCATGCAACCGCTGCAGGCCCAGGCGGATTCAGCCGCTCACCGCTACAGTGTCGAGCCCGCGAGCCTGAGCCAGGCACTGACCGCATTCAGCGCCCAGGCCAAGATCACGGTGCAGTTCACTCCCGCCATGGTTCAGGGGCTGAGCACTGCTGGGCTTCAGGGCGACTACAGCGTGGGCCAGGGCTTTGCCACCCTGCTGGCCGGTTCCGGGCTGGCCGCGGTCGAGCTTGGGGAGCGGGTGTATGGGCTGGTCAAGGTCAGCGCGGATGAAACGGGCGCGCTGACGCTGCCGGACGTGCATATCAATGGCCAGCGCGCAGACGGCTCGGCGGCGGCCGGCTATGTCAGCGAGAACATCAGCAGTGTCGGTGCACTGGGCGGCATGAAGCTGCAGGACACGCCCTACTCGATCAGCGTGACGTCCCAGGCGCTGCTCAAGAACCTGCTGGCGACTTCGACCGACGATGTGCTCAAGCACCACCCGTTCACCCAGCTTTATTCGCCCAAGAGTGCCGGGTACGCCAGTGCGGTGACCATTCGCGGTTTCGGCAGCTCGGCCAGCCTGAACATTGCCAACGACGGGCTGCGCTTCAGCACCCAGGCCGATGCTGGCAACTTCATCGAAGACACCGAGCAGCTGGAAGTGGTAACCGGGCTCACAGGCTTTCTGTATGGCCCGGCGTCTCCCGGCGGCTTGGTGAACTATGTGCTCAAGCGCCCGACCTACCAGCGCTACAACAGCGTCACGCTCGGCAATGCCGGGGGCGAAAACTACTACCTGCACGGCGACTTCGGTGGGCCCATCGACAGCGAAGGCAAGTTCGCCTACCGGCTCAACGTGCTGACGCAGGATGGCGAAACCGCCATCGACCTGCAAAAGCGCCGCCGGCACATGGTCAGCCTGGCCCTGGACTGGAACGTCAGCGACGACCTGCAAGTGCAGTTCGACGCCTCCCACAAAGAAAGCCGCACCAGCGGGCTGACCAGCTACTGGTACTTCGCCAACCAGGCCTTGCGCCCAAGCGCCGCGTCCCTGCACACCGACAAACTCTACAGCCAGCGCTGGGCGTTCTCCGACAACGTCACCGACAAGGCCGGCGTGCGCGCCAAGTGGCGCCTGAACGATACCTTCAGCCTGCGTGCAGCCTTCGCGGCGCAGCAATACACCCAGGAGTACACCTACACCGGCCCTCAGGTCGATGCGCCTGGAAAATACACGCAACCGCTGTATGCGTTCGCCCCGCTCGATACCCAGGAATACTCCGGCTACCTGTTCCTCGACTCGCAGTTCGCCACAGGCCCGCTGGAGCACAAGGTCACCCTGGGTTACCAGGGCAACAGCGCGCGCAGCCTGATGTACCAGGACCACATCCCGAGCCAGCAATACACCTCGGTCACCGGCTCGGCCATCTCGCTGGACAGCCAGCCGCAGGTCAGCCAGCCTGCTTACTCCATCGGCCATGGTGCGCAGCACATTTCCAGCACCACCGACACCCACAACCTGTTGGTTGGCGACATCATCACCTTCAACGAACAGTGGTCGACGATCCTCGGCGCAACCCACACCCAGATCAGCGCCTACAACAACGACTTCGTCTATTCGGCCATCCCGCGCAAAACGGAGTACGACAAGCGCACAACCTCCCCCAACGTCTCGCTGATCTACAAGCCCGTGCCCTGGTTGACGACCTACGTCACCTACATCGAAGGCTTGCAAAGTGGCGGCGTAGCCCCGGCCAGGGCGATCAATGCCGGCAGTGCCCTGGCGCCGCAAATCAGCAAGCAATACGAAATCGGTGCCAAGGCGACGCTTGGGGAAACACTGGTGACCCTGGCCCTGTTCAATATCGACAAACCCAATGCCTACACCAACGCCTCGCGGGTGTACGTTCAGGATGGGCGCCAGGAAAACAACGGCCTGGAGTTCAGCGTTACCGGCAAGGTCACCCCGCAGTTGACACTGGTCAGCGGTTTCTCCCTGATCGACCCTGAGGTGAAGAAGGGTGCCACGGCGGCTAACAATGGCAACGCGCCGATCAACGTGGCCAAGCAAATGGCCAAGGTGTATGCCGAATACGATGTGGCCTCGGCGCCAGGCTTGGCCATCACCGGTGGTGCGTTCTACACGGGCAGGCAGTACACCGACGAGGCCAACCACTACAGCCTGCCGTCGTTCACCACCTTTGATGCAGGCGCACGGTATCGGTTGCCGCTGGGCGACAACAACCTGACCCTGCGCATGAACCTGAGCAACCTGACGGACAAGAAATACTGGCTCAACAGCAGCTACCTGGGCGATCCACGTACCCTGGCGTTCTCGGCGCAGCTGGAGTTCTGACTTGGCCTGGAGCCAGTTGCAGCGGGCTACCCCCTGTCAGGCACCGGCAGCGCGGCATCACTGTTCCAGGCCGTGACCGGGCGGCTGAACAGGTTTTCGGTCTGGAAGTGCGCCATGCGCCACTGCTGCTCTTCCAGTTCGAAGCGCACCGTCAGGCGTGCGGCGTTGAGGTGGGAGGCACCGTCGCTGAATGTGCTGGTCTGGAGCATTACCCAGGTTGCCTGCCCTTGGTGGCCATCGACTTCGATGACCTCGCTGGTCAGGAAGTGCACGTTGAGGGCGAAGTGTGCGGGTGTCTTCATGTAGGTGGCGAACATCGCCCTGATGGCCTCGCGGCCACGGTAGCCACCGAAGCTGGAAGCGTATTTGGCACCCTTGCCTTCCCATACGGCGTCGCGGGTGAACAGTTGCGCCAATTCCTCCAGCGGCGTGGTGGCATCCAGCGTATCGCACAAGGCCATGTAGCGGTTGATGCAAACCCGCATGGCTTGCTGGCTTTCAAAGCGGCGCAAGCGCTCGCGCAGTTCGGCAATCTCGGTCATGGGCAAGGTCCTATGGATAAATCGTAACCATCTGATTTAAAACATATCTTTGTAGGAGCGAGCGTAGCTCGCGATGGGGCGCGCAGCGGCCCCAAGGTTGCAGCTTCGCGGCTCATCACGCCGGGGCTGCTTTGCAGCCCATCGCGAGCTGCGCTCGCTCCTACCAGGTGCAGCGTGCGCGCTTGAAAACGCAATCTGGCGCCTCGCGATGGGGCGCGCAGCGGCCCCAGGGTTACCGCTTCGCGGCTCAACACACCGGGCTGCGCTCGCACCTACCCATGGAGGTTCTGCAGCAAGCGTTCGGCAACGGCCAGCAACTTTTCATCGGCGCCTTTGGCTCCGATGAGCTGCAGCCCCACCGGCAGGCCCGCCTCGCTGCCCAATGGGATGGTCAGTGCGGGATGGCCGGAGAGGTTGAAAGGCCGTACCAGCGACGTCATGCCGAGTACAGCCCGTGTATCGCCAGCGTCTTCGATACGCAACGGAAAATCCGGCATGGTTGGCAGCGCCAGGACATCGAATCGGGTCAACGCAAGGTCCACCTCCTCGGTGAAGCGCCGGCGCACCTGCTCTGCCTCGGCCAGCGCCGTGTCGGTCGTTTGCCCCGCCGCTGCCAGCCGCCCGGCGATATCTGCGCCAACATTGCCGGTTGCCAGAAGGTGGCCACAGGCATCGAAGGTTTCACGGTTGATGACCACCATGCCGGCATCGTAGGCCGCACCGAAGTGCTTGAACTCAACATTGCCAAGGCTCAGGCCACTGGCAGTGAGTGCGCCATGCACAACCTTCTGGATCGCCGCCTCGGCCGTTACACGAAGCACCCCCACCCTGGCTTCACGCGGCACTTGGGCCGGTACGAACGTGGGGTCGATCAGGGCCATGGCACGCACCAGCATCGGCAAACTTGCGGCGAACGGCCCAACGCAGTCGAGGCTGGTGCGGCTGGGCATCACGCCTTTGCGGCTGACCCGGCCAAAGGTCGGTTTGAAACCGAACACCCCACAGCAGCAGGCTGGAATGCGCACCGAACCGCCCGTGTCGGTGCCCAGGCTGAAATCAGCCAGGCCAGCGGCAATCGCCGCCGCCGAACCACTGGACGATCCGCCAGGAATCCGCCCAGGGTACTTCGGGTTCATGGCGGTGCCGGTGTAGTGGTTGATGCCCGTTGTGCCGAACGCCAGCTCATGGAGGCTCACCTTGGCCGTCAAGCGGGCACCGGCGGCCAGCAGGTTGGCCACCACATCAGCATGCTGCGCGGCCAGCGGCGCCTGTTCGAGCGATTTGCTCGATGCCCGGGTTGCGGTCCCGGCGACGTCGATGGTGTCCTTGACAACGACCCGCAGGCCAGTGCCACCCAGGTCAAGGGTTTCAACGATAATTGTCATTCTGAGCCGCCCTTTTCATGAATGAGCGCCGGAGCAATCCGGCGAGTGACATAATTAATATTCACATGAAATGTCAACTGAATATTCCAATAAAATCGCGCTGCAAATGCCGATTGCCAGGGCCCTTGAAGATGGCCAAATTCGCTGAACCGGCTATGATGGCGCGACTATTTCCGCACACGTAGTGACCCCATGAGTAACTCGAAACCCAAAGGCCATGCTCACCACGACCCTGCCAGCGATGAATTTCGCAAGGAAGATTTCCCGTTTTACTGGCTCGCCCGCGTTCACGGGCGTTACACCCAGAACATGGAACGCCTGCTGAAGAAGGTCGACCTGGACGTGCCCCGTTGGCGCGTGCTCTGGATCCTCAACGAGAACGGCCAATCGAGCATTTCGGAAATCTCCACCCACGCCATCGCCAAGCTTTCCACCACCACCAAGATCGTCTACCGGATGAAAGACGACGGCCTGGTCGAAACGGCCCCTAGCCCGGAAGACGGTCGGGTCACCCAGGTGCAGATCACCGAGCAAGGGCTGCTGATGATCGAACGCATGCAGGACGTGACCCGCGAGCTGTTCCAGCGCAGTTTCAAAGGCCTTACGCAGGCTCAAGTACAGCGCCTGAACCAGATGCTCGAAGTGGTGTTTCACAATCTCGACACCTTCTAGGGCCTGGAAAAAAAGCCCAGCGAGCCACTGGGCGAAGCGGCAAACCTGTTGCGCTGTCAGCACGCCTTGGAGGCGTCTCCAAGGCGATGGTAGGCGCGGTTGAAATAGACCAACCCATCGTCGGCGCCACCGTGGCGAATGTCCTGGATCTCGCAGTAGAAAATGCTGTGCGAACCCACTTCGTGAACCTGGGCGATACGGCAATCGAAATTCACCAAGGCCTCCTGCATCACCGGCGCCCCGCTCTCCAGCACCGTCCAGTGCGTGGTGGCGAAGCGTTCGTCCATGTTCAGGTTGCGGTTGGCGAATGCGCCCGACAACGCCTGGTGAGTACTGGCCAACACGTTCACGCACAACGCCTTGTTGGCCTTGAACTGCTCGTTGGAGTACGAAGACCGGTTCATGCACACCAACAAGGTGGGTGGCGAATCGGTGACGCTGCACACGGCCGAGGCCGTGAAGCCGAAGCGCCCGGCAGGCCCATCGGTGGTGATGACCGACACGGCGCCACCGAGCATCGCCATTGCATTGCGAAATTGGGTTACGTCTACCATGGTCGTTCTCCTCAAATATCCAGCACCAGCTTGTTGGACTTGGCGCGCGAGCAACACACCAGAATCTGGTCGTTGGCGACCTTTTCTTCGTCTGTCAGGTACACGTCGCGGTGATCGGGCTCACCTTCGAGCACTTCGCACATGCAAGTGCCACACACGCCCTGCTCGCAGGAAATGTCGATCTTGATACCGACCTTGGCCAAGGCATCGAGAATGCTCTGCCCTTCGGCAACCTGAACCGTCTTGTTGCTGCGCGCAGCAACCACTTCGAAACCGCCACCACTGGCGTCCACCTCCACCTGGAAGTACTCCTTGTGGATATGGTCTTCGGCATAACCCTGCTGGCGCGCGCCAGCCATTACCCAGTCCATGAAGCCTGCCGGCCCACAGGTGTACAGGTGGGTCCCGGCGGTACCGCTGCCCAGTACTGCAGCCAGGTCCAGGCGCTGGGCAGAATCCTCGTCGTCGAAGTGGGTAACCACCCGGGCGCTGAAGGGAGCGTTGGCCAGTTCATCCAGGAAGGCGCTGTGGGTGCGTGAACGGCCACAGTAATGCAGCTCGAACTCGGCGCCCTGCCGATGCAGCGAGAACGCCATGGCGATCATGGGCGTGATACCAATGCCGCCCCCGAGCAGAAGCGTACGTTTGGCGTCGGTGGCCAAGGGGAACAAGTTGCGCGGCGTGCTGATCTGCACCTCACGCCCCTCCTGCATGGCCTCATGCACGCCCAGCGAGCCGCCGCGCGAGGCGGGGTCCTTCAACACCCCCAGCCGATACACCGAAGGATCAGCCGGATCGCTGCACAACGAGTACTGGCGCACCAGGCCAGGTGCAACATGGATATCCACATGGGCACCCGCGTCAAAGGCCGGCAGCGCTGCGCCGTCGGCGCGGCCCAGGTCCAGGACGACGACATCGGCCCCTTGGATTTCGCGCTTGCGCACGACTACATTCAACAGTTCTTCTTTCATGGCGGTGTCTCGTATTACATCGCGGGCGCCCAGGCGCCCGCGGAAAATTCAACGCATGAACAGCCCGCCGTTCACGTCCCAGGTCGCCCCAGTGGTGAAGTAGGCTTCAGGCCGCGCCAGTTGCACGATCAGTTGGCCGAGGAAGTCGGCATCGCCCAGCCGCTGCACCGGGATATTGGCCAGCAGCCCCTCCATGCGCTCAGCCGGAACCGCCGCCCGCACCGCGGGCGAGTCGATCGGCCCGGGCGCAATGGCATTGACGGTGACACCACGGCTTGCAAACTCCTTGGCGAAGATCTTGGTCAGGGTGACGATCGCCCCCTTGCTCGCGGCGTAATGAGCGCCAGTGGCGGTACCACCGTTCTGCCCGGCCAGCGAGGCCATGTTGATGATCCGCCCGTAACCGGCCTCGGCCATGTGCGCACCCAACACCTGGCACCCCAGGAACACGCTGCGCAGGTTCAGGCCGACCACCGCGTCGAATTCCTCCGGCGTGATCTGCATCAGCGGCGTGGTCTTGGTCACCGCCGCGTTGTTGACCATCACGTGCAAGGCACCGAAGTGCTCCAGCACCTGTGCCAACGCCTGCTCGAAATCGCCTTTCGAAGCCACGTCGAGCTTTACCGCCAGCGTGCGCCCGCCAAGCCCCTGCAACGCCCGGGCGGCGGTTTCGGCCAGCGCCAGGTCACGGTCGGAGACCACCACATCGAAGCCTGCGGCCAGAAGCTGCGCGCAGAAGCGCTGCCCAAGGCCTTGCCCGGCGCCCGTTACCAATGCGACTTGGTTCATGAGCACCTCCTTCAAAGGATGTAGCCGATACCGGCAAGGGTATCGTCGCTATTGATCAGGCTGATCACCTTGCGGTGAATCTTGAAACCGCCTTCGGCGCGCACCAGGGTGTAGGTCAGGTCGGCGCTGTAGTGCTTGAGGCTTTCCTTGCGGAACTCGCGAATGTTCTGCGCAGCGCGCACGGTGACGTTGACGCCGTCGTCACCCAGCACGCGGATACGCGAGATCGTGCGCACGGTGCGTGGCTGCGGGCTGGTCGAGATCGACTCGCCGCCGATCAACCGCTGCACGCGCAGGCCGCGCATGTGGTGGTCGTCGTAGGCGTAGTTCAGCGTATTTTCGTAGTCGGTTTCCTTGGGGTCGATGGGGATGATGTACGTCCCTTTCGCGGTCCACAGGTTGAGCCAGGTGTCGTACTCGCCGTGGTCGAGCATGTCGCCTTCCTGCCAGATGAAGGCCGTCACTTCGTTGAACAGGTTCAGGTTCATCATTTGGCCTCCGCGGTCATCATTTTCTTCCACTGCTGGTACGCCGCACGCATGCCGGTTTCGGCACTGACATCGGACACCAGGCCATCAGGGGTGGGCTTCTCGCCGGGCAGGCCACGGTTGAGCATGATCCACAGGTTCTCGCCGGCGTTGGCGCCTTTCTGGACCCGCTCCCAGGCCTCGGAATCGTCCGGGGTACCGAAGCCCATCGGGCCCTGGAAGTGCTCGTGCAGGCGCAGGCGGTAGCGGTTGGCGGCGGCCGGGCCGCCGTCCATGGTGATCACCGAGTGGTGGATCTCGGTTTCGGTCACTGAAATCGGCTGCAGCACGCGGAAGAACGCCATCGAGCAGGCCACGTTGGGGAACAGGTTGAGGTTGAAGCCCGAACCTCCGACTGCGCGCACGATACGGCGCACCTGCTGCTCCTCGATGCCTTCGTCACGCAGCTCGGCGGCCAGGGCTTCGAAGCGCTCGGGGATCGGCTTGTCCAGGTCCGCTTCAAGGTCCACCAGCTCGGGGATCATCACCATCACGCTGTGGCCATTGCCCAGGTCCTCGACGTAGCCAGGGCCTTTGACGAAGTCGAACAGCTCCAGGGTTTGCTCGTCGACCGAGGACAGGAAGCTCTTGTGCACCAGCGGGAAGTGGTAGGCGTCGGTGGTATTTTCCAGCTGGATCTTCCAGTTGCCGGGGAAGCGGAAACGGTGCTCGCCCGGCACCTTGATGCCGTAGCCGGCGCCCTGTTTCATGAACAGGTCCATCCATTTCTTCGCGGCGCCGAGGAAGTCCTGCAGCGGCTCGATGTCGTCCTTGAAGGTGGCGAAGACCATGCCGGCGTAGCTTTCGGTACGCAGGCTGACCAGGGGTAGCTCGGCCTTGTCGATGCAGTCGCCGTAGCTTTCCGGGTGCGGGATGCCGCGCAGCGAGCCGTCCAGGGCATAGCCCCAGCCGTGGTAGGGGCAGACGAAGCTGTTGGTCTTGCCCTTCTTGTGCTCGCAGACGGTGGCACCACGGTGGCGGCAGCGGTTGAGCAGCACATTGATGCCTTTCTTGCGGTCGCGCACCACGATCACCGGCTGCTTGCCGATGTAGGTGGTTTTATAGCTGCCGGCGTCGGGCACTTCGCTTTCGTGGGCGACCCAGATCCAGGTGCTGTGGAAAATCTTGTCCAGCTCGGCGTCGAACAGCGCCGGGTCGGTGTAGAGCGAGGTGTGGACACGGTCGGCCTGCACCAGCTCGGCTGGGTCGACTGCCAGGTTGATGGCGGGAATCAGGTTGGTCACGGGAATATCTCCTCTCGTTAGGCGCGCTGGATAATCAGTTCGCGGCCGACACGGGCCTCGACCTTGGCATAGCGCCACAGCTTGAACGGCCCCTCGCCCACCGCCGTGGTACGGAACAGGTTGCAGGCGGCATGCACGGTTTCGATGTCTGGCACGTCGGCCAGCAGGTAGGTGGTCCAGGGGAAGCCATCGGATGGGCCGACCATGCCCTGGTCGTCATCCATATTGCCGAGCACGTTGACCCCGGCCAGGTCATGAATGCCGTTCCACATCGCGCTGAAGGCGGCCCACACCTGCAGTTGCTCCTCACGCGGGGCATCGAAGAAGTTCTGGTTGATGCCCATGCAGAACAGCACGCGCAACGCTTTCTTATCGCTCATTTCAGTCGTCCCGATAGTTACAGGTAGCCCGGAAGGGGCTGTTTGCCGAAGAACATGGCTCCGGCGTTCTGGTAGGTGACATCGCCCATGAAGGCGTGCTGGGTAACCACTTGCGCGTCGTTGACGCAGCGGGCCAGCGGGCTCTGGTTGTAGATGCCGGTCATGCCCGAGAGCATCTGCGCGCTGCGCGCCACCTCGGCAGCCACGCGCGTGGCGTGGGTGGAGGACAAACGCAGCAGATTGGTGGCCTCGACCGGTACCGGGTCACCCGCCAGCACGTGCGTCCAAGCTTGCTCGATGGAGTCGTAGAAAAAGGCCCGCGCTGAACGCAGCGCAGCCTCGGCCTTGGCCACATCGACCTGGGCCAGAGGGCGGTCTGCCAGCGCCGGCGCGCCGGTGACCGAAATCCGCCCACTGGCCATGCCCGACAGTTCATCCAGCGCAGCACGCGCCACGCCCAGCCCAACCACCGACAGCACCTGGGTGGCCAACGACAAGGACGGGTAGCGGAACAGCGGTTCATCGAGGTTGGATTGGCCACCCCGAACGAACGTCCACTCCTCGCCCACCACGACATCCTCGACCACCACGTCGTGGCTGCCGGTGCCCAACAGGCCCACGGTGTCCCAGGTGGCCTCGATGCGCGCCTGGCTGCTCGGCATCACCGCCAGGCGCGGCAGGTCCAGCTTGTCGCCGTTGCGCGGGGCAATGCCAACGCCAATGATGTCGGCGCCCATCGAGCCACTGGAATATTTCCAGCGGCCGTTGACCTTGAAGCCGCCGGTGACGACCTCGGCAGGTTGCGGCGGGAAGATGCCACCGGCGAACACCGTATCCGGGCTCTGCTGGTAGATCTTGGCAATGGTTTCCAGCGGCAGCGCCGCCAGGTAGACCGGGCTCATGCCGAAGCTCGCCACCCAACCAGCGGAACCGTCGGCATGGGAGATGCGTTCGATCATTTCGCAGAACTGTGCAGGCGAGCATTCCAGGCCGCCGAACCGTTGGGGCACCAGGGCGCGGTACACGCCATGGGCCTTGAACGCATCGATCACGTCTCGGGAAAGGTGGCGCTGACGATCGAACTCGCCCAGTCGGGCACGATCTCGAACACCTTCAAGCAAAGCCTCGAAGGCTGAACCAGAGGAAAGCGCCGACACAGGCGCTGCACGCAGGCATAGCGAATCCATAGAGTTTCTCCGTCTCAGGCACGGTTGGAACGAGGGGCAGGAAGGGAAATGCCGTACCCCTTGGGGGAACGGGCGCTAGCGATGATCGGTTGAGGTGTGGCCGTGTTTTCGATACGAACGCACGCACCACTTTCGCTGAAAGGGGCTTGAACAGGCGGCATGGCATGTCTCTCTTGTTGTATGTGCCGATGGCCAAAATTTGCGATTATTTACGTGAATTGTCAATTGATTATTCACGCGACATTCACTGTAAAAACCTCACCCAATCAAATAGCAATGATTATTGATAACTATTCTATATTATTGATTTTAAAAGGATTTATTGATTTATATATTTCCAAATTCTGATTCGACCTAGCGCGAATGGTTGTAAAAAACGTCCGATAAACGAACGCTTTGAGCAGGCCGATTGTCTGCGAATAAAATCGCTCAGAGCACAAACGAAAACGCATGGCAGAGCTGCCCTAGCCTCTGCCATGCGTTCAGGATCGGGGCTGCGGCCCCGCGTCAGAAATGAGTAGAAATCACGAGCGCCGTGTAGACATTGAGGTTGCTGTCGCCGGCCTGGAGGCCCCCATGCGCTGCGTCTTTCTTGGGGTCGTACAACCCAAGCATCGGCGACACCACCACGTTTGGCGTCAGCGTCCAGTCCAGCGTCAGGTCGAGCTCGCGGCCGGAGGTATCTGGCGCACCACTGGGGCGATGCGTACGGAAATCGTAGGCCAGCACATTCAGCGCCAGGCGCTCATGTGGCTGGGCGCGCCAATAGAGATGATGGATCGAGGTATTGGCCCCGAATGGCCCTGCGTAGTTCGCGGCCACCTCCCCCTGGAACCAGGTGCCGTAGCCTCGGGTGAAGCCGTAGAGCAGGGCGTCCCAATGCGCGCCGTATTCGGTGTAGCGGTAACCCAGGGTCTGCTGCCAGGGCAAGCTTGCGAACGTCCATGCCGCCTCGACGTAGCCTGCCTGGGCATTCCCGCGTCGGGTGTTCTGCCAACCGAGTTCAGAGGACAGGAACAGCTGCTCGACGCCGGCATTTCCAGCCGCCCGGATACTGTACACATCCATGCCGTCACGGTCGGCCTGTGCATCGACGGCGAACTGCTTGTCGACCCCAAGGCCATGCAGGTAGGTCAGCCCCAGCGTGCCGGCAGCGCCGGTGTATTCAAGCGTGGAAAAGGCCATCTCGACCTTGGCCTGGATCGGGTTGTCGGACTTGAACCAGCCCAGTGAGCCGTGCAAGCCCTGGTCACCCACGAGCTTGACCCACAGCGTCTGATCGAACGCCCGCCTTGGCGTGATGTAGTACCCGCCACCGCGGTTGTACGCATCACCGGCCAGGCCACGCCCGGCGCTGATGCCGTCGCCGGCCACGATGAAACCATCACCGAGCAACACCGCCTGACGCCCGGCCGAAATCTCGATGCCATCCTGGCCCAACACGGGGAAGAGATCCGCCGAACGCCAACCGGCGTAGGCTTCTTCCCACTTGTCTGTCCGCTCACTGCCGTTGGTGAAGCCTGCGGCATCGCCATCGCCCCAGGTAGCCGATGCAACTCTGTTGGCCTTGCCGAAGACGGTTCCCACGCCATCACCCGTGAGGCTGCCGCTGAACCCGTATTTCACGTAGCCCTCCTGCCAGCTGGAGTGACCCGCCTCGCGGTTACCCCAAACCTGGTAATTCTTCTGGCTGTGAAAAGCGCCCAGCACGGCATCCAGATCCAACGACAGCTTGGTGTCAGGCCCATCGACCAGCTCGAATGCCGGTACCGCACAGCACCAGAGCCCACCCAACATGCATACAGAGCGCCCCAGCGCAGTACCCAGATACGATTTCATGGCAAAGCAACTCCCTTGGCAGACCGCAGGGTCGGCCCGCCTTTTTGTTGTTATTGGCGAATGTGTTGTCACGAGGCCAGCAGGGTTGCAGGCCATGCCAGGTTCGATGGCGTGGGAGGATTCTGGCGCAGGCAGCGGGCCGTGGATTGGTCATGCCTGACAGCGTTTTGCATATGGTCGCCACAGCCGTGAAGCTACACCTCTCACGGCAGGCGCATGGCAGCCCTGACGGGCGCTTTCACATAGGGCATTAGATGGACCAGGGGCATGACAGGAGATTGTGTAAAGGCCTCCGGGTGATCGCCAACAGATTTCAGCGCCTGTGAAATCGAGCGCCGCCCGCGCGGCGCTTCGCGAGCTGCGCTCGCTCCTACGTTTGTTTCGGGCCAGTGGGAACAGGGGCATTTGCGCGCGAACGCTTTAGCGCATGGCGTAACATCGCGCCGTACAAACAAGGCGGTCGCGCGCGCATTTCACAGGCATAACTGGCCCAAACAAACGTAGGAGCGAGCGCAGCTCGCGAAGCGCCGCGCGGGCGGCGCTCGATCTCATAGGCGCTACACCTCTCAAGGCAGGCGCATGGCAGCCCTGACAACGGCATCGCGCCCTGGCTCGATTCACCTACATCCAAGCGCGTGAATCAGGCATCCTGCAGCGCCCGCGGGCGGTGGCTGCGGGCTTCGGCCGCTGGCGCCTGGGCCGCCTGCAGGTGGAAGTCGAACGCCAGCTCGGCAAAGCGATCGCCCTGTACCCCACGGTCCCGCGCGCTAGCCGCATCGTCAACAAAGCGCAGGTCACCGATCAGCCCGTCGCGGGTGGCATAGGCGAAGTCATCCCACAGGTACTTGTCACCGGCGAAGTTGATCTGGGTGGTCAGGTGGCGGTGCCCCGGCGCGGAAATGAAGAAATGCACATGGGCCGGACGCTGGCCGTGGCGACCGAGCAGGTCCAGGCATTGCTGGGTCGGGCCTTGCGGATCGCAGCCATACCCCGACGGTACGATGGAGCGTGCGCGGTAGCGGCCCTGGGCATCGGTGATGATCCGGCGGCGCAGGTTGTACTCGGACTGGGTCGAATCGAAGTACGAGTAGGTGCCGTGGGTGTTGGCGTGCCAGAGGTCGACCGTGGCCCCGGCCAGCGGCTTGCCCTGGGCATCGAACACCTGCCCTTCAAGGAACATCACCACACCTGGATCAAGGCCGTCATCCATGCGCGCCTCGCCCTGCGCGATGGGCGCGCCAGCCACGTACAGCGGGCCTTCGATGGTGCGCGGGGTGCCGCCACTCAAGCCGGCCTCGGCATCCTTGGCCTCCTGCAGCAGGTCGATGAAGTGCTCGATGCCCAGCCCCGCCACCAGCAGGCCGGCTTCATTGCGGCCGCCCAGGCGGTTCATGTAGTCGACGGCGTGCCAGAACTCGTCCTCGGTGATTTCCAGGTCTTCAATCAGGCGCGCGGTGTCGTTCAGCATACGCAGGATGATCTGCTTGAAACGTGGGTTGCCTTGGGCATGGCCCAAGCCCGCCACTTCATTGAAAAAAGCCTGGATCTCGGCAGTTTGAGAGATTTTCACGGTCACGATGCTTACCTCGAATTGTTGTTGTCAGGTATCTGGAGCGCTGAGCCCCAATCAGCGGTCGTCGCTGTGGATCGATGATGGATGGCGGCACATACCCTCGACTTCAATGTCCATGTAGGGGAACAGCGGCAACTGCATCAGCGTGTCGTGCAGGGCCTCGACACTGGCCACGTCGAACACGCTGTAGTTGGCGTAATGCCCGGCAATGCGCCACAAGTGGCGCCAGGTGCCCTCGCGCTGCAGGCGCTGGGCCAGTTCCTTTTCGTCGGCCTTGAGCTGAGCAGCTTTTGCCGGGTCCATGTCGACTGGCAGTTTCACGGTCATCTTGACGTGGAACAGCATGGGGGTTTCTCCTTATACGAATCGTTGATCTGCCGCGTGCCCTGCCGATATTCGCGGGCCAAGCCCGCGCCTGCTCGGGGCCGTTCAGCGGCGGGCGAAGCGCGCCAGGCGCTGTTCGTCCAGGGTCAGGCCCAGGCCTGGGGTACGTGGAATGTGCAACTGGAAGTCGCGGTACTGCGGCGGCTCGTTGACGATCTCCTCGGTGAGCAGCAGCGGGCCGAACAACTCCGTGCCCCAGGTCAACTGGCGCAGGGTGAGGAAGGCGTGGGCCGAGGCCAGCGTGCCGATCGAGCCTTCGAGCATGGTCCCGCCATACAGGGCAATGCCCGCGGCCTCGGCGATCTGCGCGGTGCGCAGCACGGCGCGCGGGCCGCCGTTCTTGGCGATTTTCAAGGCAAACACGCTGGCAGCGCCGTCCGCCGCCAGGCTGAAGGCATCCTCGACGCTCTCGATGGACTCATCGGCCATGATCGGCGCCGGGCTGCGCTGGTTCAAACGCACCTGGCCGCCGCGGTTGATGCGCGAAATCGGCTGCTCGATCAGGTCGATACCGTTGTCGCCCAGTACCTGGCAGGCACGGGTCGCCTGCGATTCGTCCCAATACTGGTTCACATCGACCCGCACGCTGGCGCTGTCGCCCAGCTCGCGCTTGATCGCCACCACGTGCTTGAGGTCCTGCTGCAGCGGGTTGGCGCCGATCTTCAACTTGAATACCCGGTGGCGGCGAATTTCCAGCATGTGCTGGGCCTCGGCGATGTCGCGGGCGGTGTCGCCGCTGGCCAGGGTCCAGGCCACTTCCAGGCTGTCGCGTACCCGGCCGCCCAGCAGTTCGCTGACCGCCAGCCCCAGGCGCTTGCCCTGGGCATCGAGCAAGGCGCTCTCGATGCCGGACTTGGCAAAGGTGTTACCCTTGGCCAGCTTGTCCAGCTTGAGCATGGCGGCATTGATGTTGTCGGCAGCCATGCCCACCAGTGCGGGTGCGAGGTAGGCATCGATGTTGGCCTTGATGCCTTCAGGGCTTTCATAGCCGTAGGCCAGGCCCCCGATCGTGGTGGATTCACCGATACCTTCCACGCCATCACTGCAGCGCACACGCAGCACGACCAACGTCTGTTGTTGCATCGTGTGCATGGCCAGCTTGTGCGGGCGGATGGTGGGCAGGTCGACGATCACGGCATCAATCTGTTCGATTACGGCGTTGGGCATAGGTCTTGAGGTCCGCTCGTGGCCTGATCGGGGAGCCGATCAAGCCGGATATTTACTTGATAGTTCAAGCATTACCCGACACCCTGACTGCGTCCAATATCAATTAAATCTGCAACCATACCTCGGAGGTCTGATGGAGCTTCGCCACCTTCGCTACTTCAAGGTCGTCGCCGAGACGCTCAACTTCACCCGCGCCGCCGAGTTGCTGCACATCGCCCAACCGCCGCTCAGCCGGCAGATCAGCCAGCTTGAAGAACAGCTCGATACCCTGTTGATCCACCGCGAGCGCCCCCTGCGCCTGACCGAAGCCGGGCGTTTTTTCTATGAACAGACCTGCACGTTGCTCGAACAACTGGACAGCATCAGCCAGAACACCCGCCGTATTGGCCGCGGGCACAAACAATGGCTAGGCATCGGCTTTGCGCCCTCCACGTTGTACGCCGTGCTGCCGGAACTGATCCGAGAATTGCGCCAGGACGCTGAGCTGGAGCTGGGGTTGAGCGAAATGACCACGCTCGAACAGGTCGATGCGTTGAAAAAGGGCAGGATCGACATCGCATTCGGCAGGCTGCGCATCGAAGACCCGGCCATTTTGCAGGTGACACTGCTGGAAGACCCGCTTGTCGCGGCCCTGCCCCACGGCCATGCCCTGGCGGGGGAGCCGGTGAACCTGGCGCAGCTCGCCAAGGAGCCTTTCATCCTCTACCCCTCCAACCCCAGGCCAAGCTACGCCGACCACGTGCTGGCGTTGTTCGCGCACCACGGCATGAGCCTGAAAGTGAACCAATGGGCCAACGAGTTGCAGACAGCGATAGGCCTGGTGGCTGCTGGGGTGGGCATTGCCCTGGTGCCCTCATCGGTGCAGCAGCAACACCGAACCGACATCGACTACGTGAAGCTGGCAGACACCAGCGCAGTCAGCCCGATCATCCTCAGCCGCCGCGCCGGCGACAACAGCCCGCTGATCACGCGCTGCCTGGACTTCCTTGGCCAGCTTCGTCAGCGGCCCCACGGCGCACGGCGCTGAGCGCTTGCGCCCTGCCCTGACGGAGCGACTTGGGCGTACACCCGTAATACTTTTCGAACGCTGCACTGAAGCTCGACAGGTGCTCGAAGCCGACCTTGTACGCCACTGAAGACACAGGCAAACCGGCTTCCAGCCATTCCCGGGCCTTGGCCATGCGGATATCCGTCAACAGGCGGTAGGGGCTGGTACCGAACACCTCGCGAAAGCCTTGCTTGAGCTTGAACTCGTTGGTGCCCAGTGCAGCGCACAGGTAGCCGATGGTCAGCTTGCGGTCGAATTGGCTGAGCAGGATGTCGCGCGCAGCCAGCACCACGTCCTTGTCCTTGGCACTGAGCGTGCGCTGCACCGGTGCCGGCGACGGGACCAGCGGACGGATCTGTTCGGCAAGCAGGCCGAGCGCGGCGGTGTGAATATCGAGCAGGCCGCCGCAGGTGTCGTGCAGATGTACCAGCGAATCGGCCAGCCGTTGGATGGCCACGCTGTGCTTGGCGCAGAACAGGCGCTTGGCCGACAACCCCTTGGCCTCGCCATCGAGCAGGTACTCAAGCCCATAGCGCTGCAGCAACGGTGCCTTGGCCGTCAGGCGCAACTGGCGGATAGCCTGTTTGGCCGGATAGCACCGTTCACCTTGCAGGCTGCCGTAGGTGGCCACCGTGCTGTGGCCGCATACAAAATCATGGCGCTGGCCGTCCATGCCGGTGCTGCTTGAACGCCCCGACAAGGCAATCGCCACCGTCAGGGCGCGCTCGCCTTCGAACGACCCCGCCTCAACCAGGTCCTGCTGCGGATCGAAACTGGAGTAGGCCACTGCCAGGCCGTCATCGAAGCTGAGGGAGTCGGTGAAACAGCTGCCCAGGCGTTGCGGCAAGCAGGCGCGCTGCCAGGCCGATTGGCCAAGGCCAAACGGCTCCTCCCTGTCCATGGGCGATATCCGGTAGCTCATGTTCATCACTCCTTGTGGCGCACAGGTCGCGAACCCTGTGCAGCGATCCGAATTGCCACACTCAAAATCCGGATGGCCTAAAAGTGTAACCAGATTTATTCGCATTAACAGCCCTATAGTGGCCGCACCTGAATCAACGCCCGAGACTGTGCCCTGCGCACGGCCTGCCAACCGATCCAACCATCAGAGGTGCGAGCATGACCGAACTGCCCCCCATCGTGCGCGAAGTGAAACTGCTGGGTTACGACTCAGGCGAACTGAAGGCCGAGCATTTTGCCGTGGTGCAGGCCGCCGCCACTGCCCCGGGCCCAGGACAGGTGCTGGTACGCAATCGCTGGTTCCGCGTATCCATTTCCACCCGCCTGATGGCTGAAGCCGGCGCCGAGGCGGTGCAAGGCATTCCCTTCCCGCCGCTCAAGCCCGGCGACACCTTGGCCGACGGTGCCATTGGCCAGGTGCTGCAGGCAGGCCATGGCGTTGATCTGGCGGTCGGCAGCCTGGTCATGCACCCGTTGGGCTGGCGCGACCACGCCCTGGTAGACGCAGACCAGTGCACGCTCATCGACACCCCGCAAGTAGACCCGGCCGCCTGGCTGGGCCATGGCTGGACCGCCTATGCGGCGCTGGTCAACGGTGTGCAGGTACGCCCGGGCGACACCGTACTGGTGACCAGCGGTGCTGGCGCCATTGGCTGCATGGCCGGGCAGATCGCCCGCTTGCTGGGCGCCAGCCGGGTGATCGGAACCACCAGTAGCCAGGCAAAAGCCCGCTGGATGCAAACCGAGTTGGGCTACGACGCCGTCGTCACCCGGGATGCCGGCCCGGTGCGCGAGCAACTGGCCCAAGCGGCCCCGCAAGGCATCGACGTGATCGTCGACATGGTTGGTGGCGAGCAACTGGCGGCGGCATTGGCAGTAGCCCGCCACGGCGCCCGCTGCGTACTGCTGGGGGCGGTGTCGGCAGAATTGAACCCGCACAGCGCCACGCTGAAGGCACCGGTGGAGCTGGACACTTTCCAGCTGATCCTGCGTGGGGTGACCCTCCGTGGCTTCAGTGCCGATGAAGAAGCACCGGAGCTGTTCGATGCCTGGATCCGTCAACTGGCCAACTGGCAGGGTGAGGGTGGCCTGCACATCGCCCACACCTTGGTCAAAGGCCTGGACCAAGCCCCAATGGCCTTGCAGGAAGCCTGCGCCGGGCGTTTGAAAGGCCTGGTGCTGGTTGAGCTGGAGTGAACACGGTGCCTGCTTGTTATTTTCTTGTGCCCTGGGGTTATCCCGTTGTCGTTCTGCGATGATAGGGCGACGCGATTGTTCTGCAAACACGCGCCCCTTGTTGAAGCGAGAAACGCCATGCTTTCAGTGCACGATCTCATTGCCGTCGACCCGTTGAAGCTGCAGGCGGTGGCCGGCCTGGCTGGGGCCGCCAGGCTGATCACTTGGGCACACACCGTGGACCTTCCCGACCCCTGGCGGTGGGTATCGCCAGGCGACCTGGTGATGACCACCGGCGTGGGCATGCCCCACGAGGCTCCAGCGCAAGTGCAGTGGCTGGAAAAGCTGGTACAAAGCAATGCAAGCGCCTTGGTCATAGCCCCACGTGACGATGCCCCCAAGCTTTCGGCTGCACTGCTGCAGGCCGCAGACCGCCTGCTGTTCCCACTGCTGCATGCGAGCTTCGAGCTTGAGTTCGTCAAGCTTTCGCACTATGTCATCGAAAGCGTGTTGCAGGCGCAACGCGAGCGTTTCAATGCCAGTGAGCGGCTGTTCCAAACCTATGCCCAGGCATTACGCACGGAACCTGATATGTCTGGCCGCTTGGCCATTCTTGCCAAGAGCCTCGAAGTGGACCTGGCCATCGAAGATGCAATCACTGGCACCCACATTGTCGAGAGCCGGCATGCGCTGGGCGCCGCGCTGGATAATGTCGAGCGCATCCCGATTGGAGGGCGGGCCCAGGCCAACCTGGTCATCAGCCGACGGCCCCACCCCTCTCTCGATGATTCAATACTGGTCCGCTCACTGGTAGGCTTGTTGGGCGTGGAACTGGAACGGCAGATGATTGTTCGGGATCATCAGCGCGAGGAAGGCGCGGCATTGCTGCACAACCTGCTCGACAGCGAAGTCGAGCTGACGCTGACGCGGCCGATGCTTGAGCGCCGAGGCTTGACCGGCACCCTCGTTGCGCTGGTAATCAGGCCAGGAGCCAAGGGCCCGCGGACACTCGACGACCTTCATCATACGCCTGCCCTGTACGCAGCAACGCCCCTCCTGCTGGCCGAGCACAACGTACTACTGGCGATCAGCCGCGATGACAGCGCCCTGTTTCAGGCGCTGCTGGCAGCCTTGGGCGCAGGTACACAAATAGGCATCAGCGGGCCCATCACCACGGCAACCGGCTACCGGGAAGCGGCACGCCAGGCCCGCCTGGCGCTGACCCAGGCCGCAGAACTGAATGCGCCGACCCTGCGCTATGGCGAAGCGGATACCGGTTTGATCATGGCCCCCAAATCCTTGCCAGAGGCGCGCGCACTGGTGGCACGCTACCTGGGTCCGCTGATTGAACACGACCGAGTTCAAAGCGCGTCACTGTTGAAAACACTGACCACCTTTCTGAAAAACGACGGCAACTGGAAAGCCAGCGCACTCGACCTCGGCATTCACCGCCAGACGCTTGTTTACCGCATAAAACTCGTTGAACAACTGACCGGTTTCAACCCCACCACCACCCAAGGCATCGCCCGCTTCTGGATCGCGCTGCAGGCGGGCAAGAATACCGAGTTGCTTTAAAGCCCCTGCACTGCCCCGGCGTACATAAGCAAACGGCCCCGCTGCGTGGGCGGGGCCGTTTTTCATAACCTGTCAGGCCGATACCTTAGTGGCTGGTAGGCATCGCGAACTCAGCACCTTTGGCAATCGCCTGCGGCCAGCGCTGCATGATGCTCTTCTGCTTGGTGTAGAAGCGCACGCCCTCCTCGCCATAGGCATGCATGTCACCGAACAGGCTTTTCTTCCAGCCGCCAAAACCATGCCAGGCCATCGGCACGGGAATCGGCACATTGATGCCGACCATGCCCACCTGGATACGGCGGCCGAACTCTCGGGCGATGTGGCCATCGCGGGTGTACAGGCTGACCCCGTTGCCGAACTCGTGGGCGTTGATCAGGTCCACCGCCTCACCAAAGTCTTTCACCCGCAGGCAAGCCAGTACCGGGCCAAAGATCTCTTCCTTGTAGATACGCATGTCCGGGGTGACGTTGTCGAACAACGTGCCGCCCATCCAGAAGCCATCCGCGCAGCCCTCGCCCGCAGTCTGGCCGTTGAATTCCCGGCCATCGACCAGCAGCGTAGCGCCTTCCTTGACGCCTTGCTCGATGTAACCGGTGATACGCTCGTGGGCAGCACGGGTGACGATCGGGCCCATCTCGGCTTCGAGGTTGGTGCCGTTGAGCACCTTGAGTTCCAGGGTCCGTTCGATCAGCTTCGGCATGACTTTTTCTGCTGTTTCTTCGCCCACGAACACGGCCACGCTGATGGCCATGCAACGCTCGCCGGCCGAGCCATAGGCAGCCCCCATCAGCGCATCGACGACCTGATCGATATCGGCATCGGGCATCACCACCAGGTGGTTCTTGGCGCCGCCCAGGGCCTGCACGCGCTTGCCGTGACGGGCGCCGGTTTCATAGATGTGGTTGGCAATCGGGGTCGAGCCCACGAACGACACGGCCTGCACATCGGGGTGCTCGATCAGCGCGTTGACCGCGTCTTTATCGCCCTGCACCACGTTGAACACGCCATCCGGCAACCCCGCCTGCTTCAGCAGGTCGGCAATGAACAGGCTCGGGCTCGGGTCCAGCGGGCTGGGCTTGAGCACGAAGGTATTGCCGGTGGCCAGGGCGACCGGGAACATCCACATCGGTACCATCACCGGGAAGTTGAATGGGGTGATACCGGTCACCACGCCCAGCGGCTGGCGCAGGGTCCAGTTGTCGATGTTGGTGCTCACCTGGTCGGTGAAATCGGTTTTCAGCAACTGCGGCGCGCCGCAGGCGAACTCGACGATTTCAATACCACGCATCACTTCGCCCTGGGCGTCGGTGAACACCTTGCCGTGCTCGGCAGTGATCATGCGGGCCAGGTCATCACGGTGCTCGTTGAGCAGCGCCAGGAACTTGTTCAGCACGCGCGAACGGCGCAGCGGCGACAGGTTGCTCCAGGCCGGGAAGGCGGCCTTGGCCGAGGCTACGGCAGCGTCCACATCCTTCTGTGCCGACAGTTGCACCTGACCTGTAACAGCACCGGTCGCCGGGTTGTAGACAGGCTGCTGCAGGCCGCTGGTGGCATCGGCACGGGCGCCGGAGATCCAGTTGCTAATGGTGGTGGTCATCTTTGCTCTCACATCTTCAAAGGGGTAAGCCGCGCGGGGCGCCTGCCCCGCCGGGCAATCAATAAATGGCGTAGACCTTGCGCACGGTCTCGATCACGTCCCAGCGGCCGGTCCAGCCCGGCGGCAGGATGATCAAGTCACCGCCCGTGACTTCCACGACTTCCTTGCTCTGGTCGTCAGTCAGCAAGGCACGCCCGGAAATGATGTAGGTGAACTCGGTGTCGGGACGGTTGATTACCGGCCAACCCCCTGGCTGGCACTCCCAGACGCCCAGGTTGCCGACGGCGTCGGGGGCAAGGGCCTGGATGGCGATCTGCGGATCGCCCTGGTCGGCGCCAGCGCGCTGGCCGGCAGGGTTCAGTGGCAACGATTGGATCGCAGCGGACTTGATGATCGTGAAAGTCGTCACGGTGGTTTCCTCTTTAATGTGCACCAGTCAGCTTTTCCAGCAACATCGCAGTGCGGGATGGACGATGGGTGAAGCGCTCTTCGATATCGCTCAGCGAGGCGGCGGTCAGCCCGCTGTTGATACCCAGCCAGCGCAGGGGCTCGCGCTCCCAGGAAGGCGAGCGGTGATTGACGATAGGCAGCGTGTTGACGTCGTCCTCACGCTCAAGAATCAGGTTGCGCAGGATGCGCCCGGCCAGGTTGCTGGTGGCCACGCCATCGCCCACGTAGTTGCCGGCCCAGGCCATACGGTTGTTGCGGTCGATGCTGACCGTGGGGCACCAGTCGCGCGACACGCCCAATGCACCACCCCAACGGTGGGTGATGCGCGCATCGGCAAGGTCCGGGAAGAATTCGACCAGGGTGTCGTGGATCTTGGCGTGGATGCTGTCGACCAGGTCGGCTTCATCGGTCATGCGCGAGCCCCAGTTGTAAGGGGCGCCCCGGCCCCCGAACACCAGACGGCCTTCGGCGGTAACCTGGCCATACACCCGCAGGTGGCGCATGTCGTTGAAGGCCATGCGGTGATCCAGGTTGAGCTTGCGCAGCACGTCGCGAGGCAGTGGCTCGGTGGCCAGCACCAGCGAATACAGCGGGATAACAAAACGAGAATGCCCTGGCTGCTGGGAGGTAAAAGCCTCGGTCGCACGCACGGTGATTTCCGCTTTTACGCAGCCATGCGCGGTATGCACCACACCTGGCGACATTTGCGTTACCGCCGACTGCTCGTAGATTTTCGCGCCCAGGCTTTCTACCAGACGCGCCAGGCCACGCACGAGCTTGCCCGGGTGAATCAAGGCGCAATGCTCGGTGTACAGCCCGCCCAGCGTGCCTTGGGCACCTACCTGGCCTTGCGCCTCGGCACCTTCCAGAACACGCCACTGATCTGGCAGGCCGAAGCGCGCCGAGGCCTGCACGGCCGCGCGCGCCCTGGCCAGTTGCGGCGCACTGCGCGCCAGGGACAGGAAACCCTGCTTGGCGAAGTCGGCCTCGACCCCCTCAAGGGCGAGGACACGGCCAATTTCATCGACGGTTTCGTTCATGGCCTGCTGCAAGCGCAGGGCAGCGCTGTGCGAGTACATCTGGGTGACGCGCTCAAGGGAAATCGGGAAGATCGCCGATGCCCAACCGCCGTTGCGCCCCGAGGCGCCGAAGCCCACTTCGCGCTTTTCAAGCAGTACTACACGCAGGCTGGGGTCGCTCTTGAGCAAGTAGTACGCCGCCCACAACCCTGTGTAACCGGCACCGACGATCACCACATCGGCCTGGCTGTCGCCTTCCAGGCGCATGCGCGGCCGGGCAGGTTCGAACCACAAAGGCCGGTTGGGTAACTGGGACAAAACTGATTTCGCTGACATGCTGTGGGCTTCCCATTGATGCCTGGAACAAGGGTGGTAAAGCGAGAAACTAGATTTTGTTGGTGGCCGGCTGAACCTGGTTCAACGTTCGCTCGCGTCGGTTTCGCGACAGCTGCAAGCCGATGTACGAGACGCCAATGGCAACGATTGCGATCAGGCACTGCAGCAGGCTCACCTGCATGGAGGGGTCGAAGGCCATGCTTGCCAGCACGGCAATGATCGATGCCGTGACCAACAGCGCCAGCCAGGGATGGCACCACATGGCAAACTTCAACGAGCCCTCGGCTACCCATTTGCGGCGCAGCTTGAGCTGCGACAGGCAGATCATCAGGTAGACGAACAGGAATACCGTGCCAGAGGAGTTGATGAGGAACTGGAACACGGTGTCTGGCCAAAGGGCGGCGATGACCACACAGCCATAACCCACCAGGGTCGAGGCGATGACGCCGCGAACCGGCACCCCTTTACTATTCACACCAGCGATCCAGCGCGGCGCTTCGCCGTTGGCGGCCAGCACGTAAAGCAAACGCGACGAGGTGTAGAGCCCGGCGTTCAGAACCGACAGCACCGCCACCAGAATAACCACGGTCAGCATGTCGCCAGCCCCCGGAATGCCGATGTGCTCAAGCGTGCTCACGAAGGGCGACTTGCCTGGAACCTGCGCGGTCCAAGGCTGAGCGACAACGATGAAGAAGGTGGCCAGCACGAAGAACACCAGGATGCGCAGCATCACAGTGTTCACCGCCTTGCGGATATTGCGTGATGGGTCTTGCGATTCAGCGGCGGCCAAGGTGGCCACCTCGACGCCGGTCATGGAGAAAATCACCACGACGACACCGGTAAACAAAGAACCGACACCATGGGGCAAGAAACCGCCATGCTGGGTGAGGTTGTCGAAGCTGGCAGTGGAGTTGGGCCACAGGTGGAAGACGTAGGCACCTGCCACCACCAGGAACACGATGATGGCAGCCACCTTCACACCGGCAAACCAGTACTCGGCCTCACCAAACGAATGCACCGACATCAAGTTCAGCAAGGTCATGCTGACCATCAGCCCCAGCGCGATGACCCAAACCGGAATACTCGGTAGCCAGGCATTGATGATCTGCCCGCCGACCACGGCTTCGAAGCCCACCACGATGACCCAGAAATACCAGTACAGCCAGCCGGTCATGTACCCGGCCGGGCGACCGAATGCCAGGCGGGCATAATCAACGAAAGAACCTTTGGCAGGGTGCGCTGCGGCCATCTCGCCGAGCATGCGCATCACAAGTGCAACGATAAGGCCGGTGATTGCGTAGGTGATGAAGGCACCGGGCCCTGTGGAAGCGATGACCGCGCTGGAACCGACGAACAAACCGGCACCAATCACACCGCCCAGGGCGAGCATGCTGATGTGTCGAGTCTTGAGCGCACGCTTGAGGCGAGGATCATGTTCTGACTGAATAGGCACTGGTTGTCTCCTTCTAATTATTAATGGTCAACGCAGCCTGGGAAGGAGATTAAGCAGCTGCGACTACGCTGAACATCGTCAAATTGCAGAGACGAAGCATCCAATTCATACAAATGTACAAATGCAAAACTGCACAATAAATGGGGGGGTAAACCTCACGCCCGATAAGGCTCGGAGGCGCCCACTGTCCGCCATGGCACTGTATTGCTCACAGCGGTAGGGCCTGTGTCAATTATTGACTTGAAGCTGAGGCCCGACGAAAAATGCGCGCTAATTCATCAGCATCTCAAGGCCTTACACGCGCATGAAAACGCTGGAAATCAACGCATCCAACGCCCATGAGTTAGAGGCAGCCCTCAACACTTGCAACCTGCCGATTCATTTCCTGAGTCTTGACCTGAGCGCCTATGACTTTTCCAGAAAGAAACTGGAGCACTGCGTCTTTGAGGCATGCAACCTGGCGGGGGCGACTTTCCTGGGAAGCGACCTGACGGCTTCCACCTTCATGAAGTGCCGCGCTGGCGAGGCGAATTTCTCTGCAGCACGGCTATCCGAATCGTCATTTGTTCAATGCGACCTCAACAATTCGAATTGGAGCCGCAGCAAACTTTCACACGCCCGGTTCGAAGCCTGCAAGTTAACCGGCTCTGACTTTTCCAATGCGGCAACGCTGGCGATCAGCTTCAAGGAGTGCCGGTTGAACAGTGCTTGCTTGTCGGGTATTTCATTCTTTAAAAGTGAAATCGACAACCTGGACTTCAGCGAAAGCGACCTCACCGGCTGCGACTTTCGAAAGTCTCGCTTCATCAATGGCGGCAGCCTCTCCATGGCCCGGGTTTCCGGAGCCCGCTTTGACGAAGCGGATTTGCGCGAGGCCAGCCTGAACGGCTTGAGATTGACTGACGCTGCACAATTCAAAGGTGCAACCATTTCCAAATCGCAAGCGACGATGCTGTTGGCGGGGCTTGGCCTGACGGTGATGTGACACAGCCACAACCGAACTGCCTGGGCTCGTTCAGCCGGCAATGGTGCCGGCCTTGGACGGGGGGTTGGCGAAAAGCCTTCGTCGCTGACCCGCTCGGGACGATGCGATACGCACGAGACGGTGATCGGTGAGGCACCCGTGACGCGGTTGCATTGACACGGACCTTGATTATGACACTTAGTGTCATTAATATTGATTTGTGTCCCCGGATTGGGGCGCGAACACTACCCATACCGTGCTACCCCTTGTCGAGAGCCCGCCCATGAAAGTGCATTTCATCGTTCACGAATCGTTCGAAGCCCCTGGAGCGTATGAAACCTGGGTGCAGGCACGCGGCTACGCAACCAGCTACTCACGGGTCTACCTCAATGACAGGTTGCCAGAGCGTGTGGACGACATCGATCTGCTGGTGGTGCTGGGCGGGCCGCAGGACCCAGCCACAACACCGGAGCAATGCCCCCACTTCAACGCCGCCGCTGAATGTCGCCTGATCGGCAAGGCCATCAATGCTGGCAAGGCGGTTGTGGGCGTCTGCCTCGGGGCCCAGCTCATTGGTGAAGCGCTAGGGGCGCAGTTTGGTCATAGCCCGGAAAAGGAAATCGGGATGTACCCGATCAGCCTCACGGCCGAAGGCAAGGCGAACAGCAAGGTTGCTCACTTTGGCGATGTCCTGGACGTCGGCCATTGGCACAACGATATGCCTGGGCTTACTGCGCACGCAAAGATTCTCGCGGTGAGTGAAGGCTGCCCTCGCCAGATCGTCGAGTACGGCCATTTGGTCTATGGCTTCCAATGCCACATGGAGTTCACCCGCGACGTCGTCGACCAGCTGATTGCGGCCTGCGAACCTGAACTGCTCACACTCACCGACCGCCCCTTCGTACAGCAGCCAGCCGAACTGCGTGCCAACGACTGGGATGAGATGAACCAAAAGCTGTTTACTTTCCTCGACAAGCTGGTTGCTGAGTACCAGGCGGCTTGAGTTCGGGGTTAGCGCGGTGTTCGGATGTGTTCGCCGTGAATTTTTCAGCGCCTATGAGATCGAGCGCCGCCCGCGCGGCGCATCGCGAGCTGTGCTCGCTCCTACGTTTGTTTCGGGCCAGTGATGCCTGTGCCAATCGCGTCATGCGCCAAAGCCTTCGCGCACTAACCTCACAGGAATAATTGGCCCGAAATAGACGTAGGAGCGAGCACAGCTCGCGATGCGCCGCGCGGGCGGCGCTCGATCTCATAGGCGCAGACGATGTCACGGTGAACGGCCGCTATGGGTCCAGGCTGTGTGAAAACGCCAGTAAGTACGTCGAGTAGCGAAAGAAGCTGGGACCCCCTGTAAATTCAGCAGATCTAAGTGCAGATCTACCTCAGTCGGGCACCAGGCGCGACCTGTGCTA
>NZ_VWXJ01000021.1:0-119950 GCF_011752535.1 Pantoea sp. Tr-811 | reverse complement strand
TCGTTACGCACGCCTTCGAGGGTGGCACGCTGGAAGATCTCGCCTTCGGCCAGGCCCGACTGCTTCAGGCCCTTCATCAGGTCTTCGGTGCTGATCGCCTTGTTGCCTTCGATCTCGATGCTCGACACCGACGGGCGCTCGACCACGTTGATGATCAGCACGTTACCGTCGCGGTTGAGCTGGATGTCCTGGAAGAAGCCGGTCTTGAACAGCGAACGGGTGGAATCCACCAGCCGCCGGTCATCAGCCTGGTCGCCGACGTTCAGCGGCAGGGCGCCGAACACGCTGCCAGCGGAAACCCGCTGCAGGCCGTTGACACGAATATCGGAGATGGTGAAGGACTCGGCGTGAACTTCAGCGATCATCAGTGCGGACATGACCGCAGTTAGCAGCAGACGTTTCATGAAGTCCTTTTATTCCAACTGGCAATAAACTACCCGCCGCATGGAGACGGCCGGTTCGCAATTGAGCGAAGCTTTTATAGTCGACCCAGATCGTTGATCAGGGCGAGCAACATCACCCCTACGACCAAACTGATACCGATCTGGACCCCCCAACCTTGCACCCGATCCGACAGCGGACGACCGCGCGCCCACTCGACCAGGTAAAACAGCAAATGCCCCCCATCCAGTACCGGGATGGGCAGCAGGTTAAGAACCCCCAGGCTAATGCTCAGGTAGGCCAGGAAATTAAGGAAATCCCCCACGCCGGACTGGGCTGAAGCGCCCGCCACTTTAGCAATGGTTATCGGTCCACTCAAGTTTTTTACCGAGAGCTCCCCGAACAGCATTTTCTTCAGCGATTCAAGGGTCAGGATGCTCATGTTCCAGGTACGCGACAAGCCCTCGCCCACCGCCTCAAGCGGGCCGTAGCGCACCTCGCGAAGCATGCTGGCCGGCCACTCGCCGCCCTTCACGCCCGCGCCCAGGTAGCCACCCACGGCCTTGCCCTCGCCCTTGCGCGCCAGGGTGACGGGCACATCCAGCATCGCGCCATCGCGCTGCACGCGCAGCAGCACCTTGGCCTCGGGGCGGGCACGCACGCTGTCTACCACCTGCTGCCAGTCGCTCAGCGCCACGCCGTCGAGGGCCAGCAGGGTATCGCCAGTCTTCAGACCAGCGGCAGCGGCCGGCCCCTTGGGGTCGATCTCGGCCAGCACGGGTGTGATCGCCGGGCGCCATGGCCGCAGGCCCAGGGATTGAATCGGGTCGGGCTCGTCGGCGCCCTTGAGCCAGCTGTCGAGTTTCACCTGCACCTGATGCTCGGCGCTGGCGCCTTCGTCGCGCACCCCAACCAGCAGCGTGCCGCTTTCGCCCAGGCGGCGAACCAGTTGCAGGTTGACAGCTGACCAACCACTGGTCGGTTTGCCATCGATGGAAACAATTTCCTGACCGGCGGCAAGACCCGCCGAGGCCGCCAGGCTGCCAGACTCCACCGCACCGATCACCGGGCGAATCTGCTGGCTGCCGAGCATGGCCAGCAGCCAGAAGAACACAATGGCCAGCAGGAAGTTGGCAATCGGGCCGGCAGCGACGATGGCGATGCGCTGGCGCACCGACTTGCGGTTGAACGACTGGCCGGCCAGCGCTGACGGCACGTCGCCCTCGCGCTCGTCGAGCATCTTGACGTAGCCGCCCAAAGGAATCGCCGCCACGACGAATTCGGTGCCCTGTTTGTCATGCCAGCGCAGCAGCGGCGTGCCGAAGCCTACCGAGAAACGCAGCACCTTCACGCCACAGCGGCGCGCAACCCAGAAATGGCCGAATTCGTGGAAGGTGACCAATACACCCAACGCCACCAGGGTGCCGATAATCATGTAGAGCGCAGTCATGTGTTTCTCCGAATGACGTTCAGCAGAACCCCGGGGCCTTGGTAATCAGCGGCCGTGGCGTCGCAGCCACTCGCGGGACAACTCCCGCGCCCGCTGGTCGGCGGCAAATACCGCATCCAGCGAGGGCAGCGCCACCACCGGTTCCTGGTCGAGCACCTGTTCGATCATACCCGCGATCTCCGGGAAGCGGATACGCCGCTGGAGAAATGCCTCGACCGCGACCTCGTTGGCCGCATTGAGCACTGCAGGGGCACTGTTGCCAGCCTCGGCCGCCTGCCGCGCCAGGCGCAGGCAGGGGAAGCGCTGCTCATCGGGTGCCTGGAAGTCCAGGCGGGCGATGGCGAACAGGTCCAGCGGAGCGACACCGGAGTCGATACGCTCGGGCCAGGCCAGGGCATTGGCGATGGGGGTGCGCATGTCCGGGTTGCCCAGCTGGGCCAGCACCGAACCGTCCACGTAGTCCACCAGCGAATGGATCACGCTCTGCGGGTGCACCACCACCTCGACCTTGGCTGGGGTTGCATCGAACAGCCAACAGGCCTCGATCAGCTCCAGCCCCTTGTTCATCATGCTGGCCGAGTCCACCGAAATTTTCCGGCCCATGGACCAGTTGGGGTGGGCACAGGCCTGCTCTGGCGTGACATCGGCCAGGGCTGCGTGCGGCGTCTCGCGAAACGGCCCGCCCGAGGCGGTCAGCAGGATACGGCGCACGCCCACCTGACCCAGGCCGCGAGCATAGTCCACCGGCAGGCACTGGAAGATAGCGTTGTGCTCGCTGTCGATCGGCAGCAGCACGGCGCCACTGCGCCGCACGGCGTCCATGAACAGCGCGCCGGACATCACCAGCGCCTCCTTGTTGGCCAGCAGCACCTTCTTGCCCGCCTCGACAGCAGCCAAGGTCGGGCGCAGGCCCGCCGCGCCGACAATCGCCGCCATCACCGCGTCAACTTCCGGCGCACCGGCCACGGCGCAGAGGCCCGCCTCCCCTTCCAGCACCTCGGTGGCACAAGCGGCAGCCGCTAGGCCCTCGCGCAGGCGCGCGGCGGCCTCGCCGTTCGGTACCACGGCATACGCCGGGCGATGCCGCACGCAAAGGGCCAGCAGTTCATCGATACGCGAGTAGCCGCTGAGGGCGAACACCTGGTAACGCTCGGGGTGGCGGGCGATCACATCCAGGGTGCTGAGGCCGATCGAGCCGGTGGCCCCGAGCACGGTAATCCGCTGCGGGGCGCTCACATCACACCCCATTCGGCAGCCCACAGCAGCACGGCGAAGATCGGGATGGCCGCGGTCAGGCTGTCGATACGGTCGAGCACGCCACCATGGCCCGGCAGCAGGTTGCTGCTGTCCTTGATGCCGGCGCGGCGCTTGAACATGCTTTCGGTCAGGTCACCGACCACCGACGACATGACCACCAGCGCCGCCCCCATCAGGCCCAGCAGAATCTGGCCGATACCCCAGTCGCGGGTGATACCGACCACCAGGGTGATGACCAGGCTCACCGCCAGGCCGCCGTAAACGCCTTCCCAGCTCTTGCCCGGGCTCACCTGCGGGGCCAGCTTGCGCTTGCCAAAGGCACGGCCCGAGAAATAGGCACCGATATCGGCCGCCCACACCAGCACCATGACCGACAGGATCAGCCAATTACCCAGTTGCCAGTGCTTGAGCAGGATCAAGCCCTGCCAGGCCGGCAGCAGGATCAACAGGCCGATCAGCAGCTTGCAGGCGGCACTGGCCCACAATTCGCTGCTGCGGGGGTAGGTCAACACCAGCCAGGTGGCCAACGCCCACCAGATCACCGACGCACCCAGCACCCAGGGCGCTAGGTCTGGCATCAGGTGCAGCAACATCAGCGCACCGGCCACCACGGCGGCATAGGCGATGCGCAGTGGCTGGGCCATCAGCCCAGCCAGGCGCGCCCATTCCCAGGCGCCCAGGGTGACCACGAAGCCGATGAACAGGGCGAAGTCCCCGCCATTGAGCAGGAAAAAACCACCCAGCGCGATCGGCAACAGGATCAGCGCAGTAATGATGCGTTGTTTAAGCATTAAGCACGAGCTCCAGCCTCGACCTGCTCGCTGGTTTTACCGAAGCGGCGCTGGCGCGAAGCGAAATCGGCCAGGGCATTGCGCATGGCCTCGTGTTTGAAGTCCGGCCAGTACAGGTCGGAGAAGTACAGTTCGGCATACGCCAACTGCCACAGCAGGAAGTTGCTGATGCGGCGCTCGCCACCGGTGCGGATGCACAGGTCCGGCAACGGCAGTTCGCCGGTGGCCAGGCACGTCTGCAACAGGCCGGGGGTGATGTCGTCCGGGCGCAGGTGACCGGCCTGAACTTCACGCGCCAGGCGCTGGGCAGCCTGGGCAATATCCCACTGGCCGCCGTAGTTGGCGGCGATCTGCAGGATGAAGCGATTGTTGCCCGCGGTCAGCGCCTCGGCTTCGCGCATGGCGGCCTGCAGCTCTGGGTGGAAACGCGAGCGGTCACCGATGATGCGCAGGCTGATGTTGTTCTCGTTCAGGCGCTTGGCCTCGCGACGCAAGGCCGAGAAGAACAGCTCCATCAACGCCCCGACCTCTTCGGCCGGGCGCTGCCAGTTCTCGCTGGAGAACGCGAACAGGGTCAGTACCTCGACCCCGGACTGGGCGCACACCTCGATGACCGCGCGCACCGCATCGACGCCGGCCTTGTGCCCGGCAACGCCGGGCAACAGGCGCTTCTTCGCCCAGCGGTTGTTGCCATCCATGATGATCGCGACATGACGCGGCACCGAGGACGGTGCCGCCAGCTTGGTCTTTTCCATTAAAAAACCCCGGCCTTAGACGGCCATCAGGTCCTTTTCCTTGGCTTTGTATGCAGCATCGACTTCAGCAATGAACTTGTCGGTCAGCTTCTGGATCTCGTCCGCTGCACGACGCTCTTCGTCTTCGCTGATTTCCTTGTCCTTGGTCAGCTTCTTCAGGTCGCCCAGGGCATCGCGACGCACGTTGCGCACGGCCACCTTGGCATCTTCGGCAACGCCGCTGGCCTGCTTGGTGTAGCCCTTGCGGGTTTCTTCGGTCAGGGCCGGCATCGGTACACGGATGGTGGTACCGGCGCTGGATGGGTTCAGGCCCAGGTCGGAGGTCAGGATCGCCTTCTCGATGGCGGCACTGAGGTTCTTGTCGTGGGCAACGATCTTCAGGGTACGGGCATCTTCAACGGTGATGGCGGCAACCTGGTTCAGCGGCATCTCGCTGCCCCAGGCAGTGACCTTGACGGTATCCAGGATGCTTGGGTGAGCGCGGCCAGTACGGATTGCCGCCAGGTGGCGACCCAGGGCCTCGATGGACTTACCCATGCGCTCCTGCGCGTCTTTCTTGATATCGTTGATCATTTTTGAACTTCCTCGATCAGAGTTCCTTCCGCGCCGCCATGCACGATGTTCAGCAAGGCGCCGGGCTTGTTCATGTTGAAGACGCGCAGCGGCATCTTGTGGTCGCGGCACAGACAAATGGCCGTCAGATCCATTACACCCAGCTTGCGATCCAGCACTTCATCGTAGGTCAGATGATCGAACTTCTCGGCATGCGGGTCCTTGAATGGATCTGCAGTGTATACACCATCGACCTTGGTTGCCTTCAATACCACGTCGGCATCGATTTCGATGGCGCGCAGGCAAGCGGCGGAGTCGGTGGTGAAGAACGGGTTGCCAGTGCCGGCAGCGAAAATTACCACTTCCTTGGCATTCAGGTGGCGCATGGCTTTGCGGCGATCGTAGTGATCGGTCACACCCACCATGGAGATGGCCGACATGACGATGGCGGTAATGTTCGCCCGCTCCAGCGCATCGCGCATGGCCAGGCCATTCATCACGGTTGCCAGCATGCCCATGTGGTCGCCGGTGACGCGGTCCATGCCGGCTGCACTGAGCGCCGCACCACGGAACAGGTTGCCACCGCCGATAACCAGACCGACCTGAACGCCGATACCGACCAGTTGGCCGACTTCCAGCGCCATGCGATCCAGGACTTTCGGGTCGATCCCGAACTCTTCCGAGCCCATCAGGGCCTCGCCGCTAAGCTTGAGTAGAATGCGTTTATAGCGAGCCTGATGACCACTGCCCTGCTGAGCCATTGCGAATCTCTCCTGCGGCGTTTGTAAAAATTCTGGCGGGCTGCTTGAGCCTGCATGTAACTCTAACGTGACGCAGCGACTGCGTCAGCGAGCAACGGCCTTGAAAACCGCTCCCGCTTTGACAAAGAGGCTGCGCGCGTGAGCGGGCAGCCTCTTTGGGGCGACAGACGGGGCTGTCTTACTGCTTGGCAGCAGCTACCTGGGCGGCAACTTCGGCAGCGAAGTCGTCGACCGGCTTCTCGATGCCTTCGCCAACCTTGAAGTAGGTGAAGGAAACGATTTCAGCACCGGCTTTCTTGGCCAGCTCGCCAACTTTGACTTCTGGGTTCATGACGAAAGCTTGCTCTTTCAGCGAAGCTTCGGCCTTGAACTTGGCGATACGACCGGCAACCATGTTCTCAACGATGTTTTCCGGCTTGCCGGCGATCTTGTCAGCGTTCAGCTGCAGGAATACGCCCTTCTCGCGCTCGATGGCCTCGGCGGAGATTTCCGACGAATCCAGGAACTCTGGGTTCGAAGCTGCAACGTGCATGGCGATGTTCTTGGCCAGCTCGACGTCGCCGCCTTTCAGAACGACGGCAGCGCCGATCTTGTTGCCGTGCAGGTAGGCGCCGACCACGTCGCCTTCAACGCGCACCAGGCGACGGATGTTGACGTTTTCGCCGCACTTGGCAACCAGGGCTTCACGAGCAGCTTCACGCGAGGCGATCAGCGGAGCGGCGTCGGTCAGCTTCTGGGCGAAGGCTTCTTCCAGGCTTTCGGCCACGAAGTTCTTGAAGTCGTCTTGCAGGGCCAGGAAGTCGGTCTGCGAGTTCACTTCCAGCAGGACGGCGGATTTGCCGTCGGTCTTGACGGCGATGGCGCCTTCAGCAGCCACGTTGCCAGCCTTCTTGGCGGCCTTGATGGCGCCCGAGGCACGCATGTCGTCAATGGCTTTCTCGATGTCGCCGCCGGCCTTTTCCAGGGCCTTTTTGCAATCCATCATGCCTTCGCCGGTACGCTCGCGCAGTTCTTTGACCAGCGCCGCAGTAATTGCTGCCATTTCAAAATCCTCTTGGAAAGTTTTTCAACCATTCCACCCGTTCGACACGGGCGTTAAATTCTGCAAATCGCTGCCTTGATATCAGCTCGCCCATGATGCGGGGCCGTTGCTGACAGCAGGATTTCAAGGTGGCAAAAAGGGGGCCAAGCCCCCTTTTCGCGTGCCAAGTAGACGCTAGCGCCTATTACTCAGCAGCAGGTGCAGCCGCTTCTTCAGCGTAGACTTCAGTGCCGCCGGCAACGTTGTTGCGGCCGCGGATGACGGCGTCAGCCATCGAAGTCATGTACAGCTCGATAGCGCGAATGGCGTCATCGTTACCTGGGATAACGAAGTCAACGCCTTCTGGGCTGCTGTTGGTATCGACAACGCCGATAACCGGGATGCCCAGCTTGTTGGCTTCGGTGATAGCAATGCGCTCGTGGTCAACGTCGATCACGAACAGGGCATCAGGCAGGCCGCCCATGTCCTTGATACCACCCAGGCTGCGATCCAGTTTTTCCAGGTCGCGGGAACGCATCAGGGCTTCTTTCTTGGTCAGCTTGGCGAAGGTGCCATCTTCGGCCTGGGTTTCCAGGTCGCGCAGACGCTTGATCGATGCACGGATGGTTTTGTAGTTGGTCAGCATGCCGCCCAACCAACGGTGGTCAACGTATGGCGAACCTGCACGAGCTGCTTGCTCGGCAACGATCTTGCCGGCGGAACGCTTGGTGCCGACGAACAGGATCTTGTTCTTGCCCTGGGCCAGGCGTTCTACGAACGACAGAGCGTCGTTGAACATCGGCAGGGTTTTTTCCAGGTTGATGATGTGGATCTTGTTACGCGCGCCGAAAATGTACTTGCCCATTTTCGGGTTCCAGTAACGGGTCTGGTGGCCGAAGTGCACACCGGCCTTCAGCATATCGCGCATATTGACTTGGGACATGATAGTTCCTTGATAAGTCGGGTTGGGCCTCCACGTATCCCAATGACCAACCCGCGAATTCGTGAATCCGGGGCACCCAGGCCATCGTGTCGACACGTGTGTGGGTTTAGTGCTGACGGGGTCGTCCCCGAAAGCGGCGCATTTTATACCACAGACCGCGAGCGAACGGAACCCGGATCGGGTCGCGTCCGTCAGCGCTTTTTGCAGCACCCCGGCAAACAGGCCAGAATGCCTTCCATAGACAGCAGCATGGCCGCCTTTATCCCGACAGAATGCCGCCCCGCTCTGTTAGAATCCGGCCTTTCCCGTTTGTTCGCGCCGCCAGCGGCGCCGTAGAGAGCCTGTAATGACCGTCACCATCAAGACTGCAGAAGACATCGAGAAGATGCGCATCGCCGGCCGCCTGGCCGCCGAGGTGCTGGAAATGATCGAGGAACACGTCAAGCCCGGTGTCACCACCGAGGAGCTCGACCGCCTCTGCCACGACTACATCGTCAACGTCCAGCAGGCCATCCCGGCGCCGCTCAACTACAAGGGCTACCCCAAGTCGATCTGCACCTCGATCAACCACGTGGTGTGCCACGGCATTCCCAACGAAAAGCCACTCAAGGACGGTGACACGCTCAACATCGACATCACCGTGATCAAGGACGGCTACCACGGCGACACCAGCCGCATGTTCCACGTCGGCACCGTGCCGGTATGGGCCGAGCGCCTGTCCAAGGTCACCCAGGAGTGCATGTACAAGGCCATCGAGCTGGTCAAGCCGGGCTGCCGCCTGGGCGACATCGGCGAAGTGATCCAGAAGCACGCTGAAAAGAACGGTTTCTCGGTGGTGCGCGAGTTCTGCGGCCATGGCATCGGCAAGGTGTTCCACGAAGAGCCGCAGATCCTGCACTACGGCCGCGCGGGCACCGGCATGGAACTCAAGGAAGGCATGACCTTCACCATCGAGCCGATGATCAACCAGGGCAAGGCCGACACCAAGGTACTGGGCGACGGCTGGACCGCCATCACCAAGGACCGCAAGCTCTCGGCCCAGTGGGAACACACCCTGGTGGTGACCGCCACCGGCTACGAGATCTTCACCCTGCGCAAGGACGACACCATCCCGCGCACCTCGGCCTGATTGCCCCCAGGCCACTTCACAGACAGGAACGCGACGCGATGCCCCAGGTGGATCCCGAGCTGTTCGACCGCGGCCAGTTCCAGGCGGAACTGGCCCTCAAGGCGAGCCCCATCGCCGCCTTCAAGAAAGCCATCCGCCAGGCCGGCGAGGTGCTCGACAAGCGTTTTCGTGCCGGCGCCGAAATCCGCCCGCTGATCCAGGCCCGCGCCTGGCTGGTCGACAACATCCTGCAACAGGCCTGGAACCAGTTCGACTGGGGCGACCCCAGCGGCATCGCCCTGGTGGCGGTGGGCGGCTATGGCCGCGGCGAGCTGCACCCACACTCGGACATCGACCTGCTGATATTGCTCGGCGCCGCCGAGCACGAACAGTACCGCGACGCCATCGAGCGCTTTCTTACCCTGCTCTGGGACATTGGCCTGGAAGTGGGCCAAAGCGTGCGCAGCATCGACGAATGCGCCGAGCAAGCCCGCGCCGACCTGACGGTAATCACCAACCTGATGGAAAGCCGCACCATCGCCGGCCCCGAAGAACTGCGCCAGCGCATGCTCGAAGCCACCAGCACCGCGCACCTGTGGCCAAGCAAGGAATTCTTCCTGGCCAAGCGTGCCGAACTCAAGGCCCGCCACCACAAGTACAACGACACCGAGTACAACCTCGAACCCAACGTCAAGGGCTCGCCCGGCGGCCTGCGCGACATCCAGACGGTGCTCTGGGTAGCCCGCCGCCAGTACGGCACCTTGAACCTGCATGCACTGGCCGGCGAAGGTTTCCTGCTGGAAAGCGAGAACGAGCTGCTGGCCTCTTCCCAGGACTTCCTGTGGAAGGTGCGCTACGCCCTGCACATGCTCGCCGGCCGCGCCGAAGACCGCCTGCTGTTCGACCACCAGCGCAGCATCGCCGCGCTGCTGGGCTACACCGACGAGAACCCCAAGCGGGCCATCGAGCAGTTCATGCAGCAGTACTACCGGGTGGTGATGAGCATCAGCCAGCTGTGCGACCTGATCATCCAGCACTTCGAGGAAGTCATCCTCGCCGATGACGACAGCGGCACCACCCAGCCGCTCAACGCACGCTTCCGCCTGCACGACGGCTACATCGAAGCGGCCAAGCCGAACGTGTTCAAGCGCACCCCGTTCGCCATGCTGGAAATCTTCGTGCTGATGGCCCAGCACCCGGAAATCAAGGGCGTGCGCGCCGATACCGTGCGCCTGCTGCGCGAACACCGGCACCTGATCGACGAAACCTTCCGCAAGGACATCCGCAACACCAGCCTGTTCATCGAGCTGTTCAAGTGCGAAATCGGCATTCACCGCAACCTGCGGCGGATGAACCGCTATGGCATCCTTGGCCGCTACCTGCCGGAGTTCGGCCTGATCGTAGGGCAGATGCAGCACGACCTGTTCCACATCTATACGGTCGATGCGCACACCCTCAACCTCATCAAGCACCTGCGCAAGCTGCAGTACACGCCGGTGTCCGAGAAATTCCCGCTGGCCAGCAAGCTCATGGGCCGCCTGCCCAAGCCCGAGCTGATCTACCTGGCCGGGCTCTACCACGACATCGGCAAGGGCCGCCAGGGCGACCACTCCGAGCTCGGTGCGGTGGATGCGCAGAAGTTCTGCGAGCGCCACCAGCTGCCGGCCTGGGACACCCGGCTGATCGTCTGGCTGGTGCAGAACCACCTGGTGATGTCGACCACCGCCCAGCGCAAGGACCTGTCCGACCCGCAGGTCATCAACGACTTCGCCCTGCACGTGGGCGATGAAAAACGCCTGGACTACCTCTATGTGCTGACCGTGGCCGACATCAACGCCACCAACCCCAGCCTGTGGAACTCCTGGCGCGCCAGCCTGCTGCGCCAGCTCTACACCGAAACCAAGCGCGCCTTGCGCCGGGGCCTTGAGCACCCACTGGACCGCGAGGAGCAGATCCGCCAGACCCAGTCCGCGGCGCTGGACATCCTGGTGCGCGAAGGCACCGACCCGGACGATGTGGAACAGCTCTGGTCGCAATTGGGCGACGACTATTTCCTCAAGCACAATGCCGCGGACGTTGCCTGGCACAGCGATGCGATCCTGCAGCAGCCGGCAGACGGCGGCCCGCTGGTGCTGATCAAGGAAACCACCCAGCGCGAATTCGAAGGCGGCACGCAGATCTTCATCTACGCGCCCGACCAGCACGACTTCTTCGCCGTGACCGTGGCGGCCATGTCGCAGCTGAACCTGAACATCCATGACGCGCGGATCATCACCTCCAGCAGCCAGTTCACCCTCGACACCTACATCGTGCTCGACAATGACGGCGGCTCGATCGGCGACAACCCACAGCGGGTTCGGCAGATACGCGACGGCCTGACCGAAGCGCTGCGCAACCCCGAGGACTACCCGACCATCATCCAGCGCCGGGTACCGCGCCAGCTCAAGCACTTCAACTTCCCACCGCAGGTGACCATCCTCAACGATGCCCAGCGCCCGGTGACCATCCTCGAAATCACCGCACCCGACCGCCCGGGCCTGCTGGCCCGCCTGGGGCGGATCTTCCTGGAGTTCGACCTGTCGCTGCAAAATGCCAAGATCGCCACCCTTGGCGAGCGCGTGGAAGACGTGTTCTTCATCACCGACGCCGACAACCAGCCGCTGTCCGACCCGCAACTGTGCAGCCGCCTGCAGGAAGCCATCGTGCAGCAACTGCAGGCCGGCCAGGCGAGCGATACCAGCCCGACCCGCGTGACCTTTTAACGACTAGACGATTGACGAGAACTTGCGCCGATGAACCATGCCTTGACCCAGCTCCAGCCCTACCCGTTCGAAAAGCTTCGTGCCCTGCTGGGCAGCGTGCAGCCTGCGGCGGACAAGCGTGCCATCGCCCTGTCGATCGGTGAGCCGAAGCACGAATCGCCGGCGTTCGTCGCCCAGGCCATGGCCGACAACCTCGACAAGCTGGCGGTCTACCCCAGCACCCTGGGCCTGCCAGCCCTGCGCCAGGCCATCGGCCAGTGGTGCGAACGCCGCTTCGGCGTGCCGGCCGGCTGGCTGGACGCCGAGCGTCACATCCTGCCGGTGAATGGCACCCGCGAAGCGCTGTTCGCCTTCACCCAGGCCGTGGTCAACCGCGCCGACGACGGCCTGGTGGTCAGCCCCAACCCGTTCTACCAGATCTACGAAGGTGCGGCCCTGCTGGCCGGGGCTACCCCGCATTACCTGCCATGCCTGGAAAACAATGGCTTCAACCCAGACTTCGATGCCGTGCCGGCCGAGGTGTGGAAACGCTGCCAGATCCTCTTCCTGTGCTCGCCAGGCAACCCCACCGGCGCCCTGGTGCCGATGGACACCCTGAAAAAGTTGATCGCCCTGGCGGACGAGCACGATTTCGTGATTGCCGCCGACGAGTGCTACAGCGAGCTGTACTTCGACGAGGACGCGCCACCACCGGGCCTGCTGAGCGCCTGTGCGGCGCTTGGCCGCAGCGATTTCGCCCGTTGCGTGGTGTTCCACAGCCTGTCCAAGCGCTCCAACCTGCCGGGCCTGCGTTCGGGCTTCGTCGCCGGTGATGCATCGATCATCAAGCCGTTCCTGCTGTACCGCACCTACCACGGCTGCGCCATGCCGGTGCAAACCCAATTGGCCAGCATCGCCGCCTGGCAGGACGAGGCCCATGTGCGCGAGAACCGCGACCAATACCGCGCCAAGTACGATGCGGTGCTGGAGATCCTGCAGCCGGTGTTGGACGTGCAGCGCCCGGATGGCAGCTTCTACCTGTGGGCCAAGGTGCCGGGCGATGACGCTGCCTTCACCCGCGACCTGTTCGAGGCGCAGCACGTGACCGTGGTGCCGGGCTCGTACCTGTCGCGTGAAGTGGGCGGTGTGAACCCCGGCGCTGGCCGGGTGCGCATGGCGCTGGTAGCGCCGTTGGCCGAGTGCATCGAGGCGGCGCAGCGGATTCGCGCGTTCTTGCAGAATCGTTAACTGCCCCACACCCGTTGGCGCTGGGCCCTGGTAGGAGCGAGCGCAGCTCGCGATGGGGCGCGCAGCGGCCCTAGGTTTTCAGCTTCGCAGCACAGGATGTCGGGGCTGCTTTGCAGCCCATCGCGAGCTCTGCTCGCTCCTACCAGGCCGGCGCAAAATCCGTTGCGCCGGCCTACCTGACCTGCCCCAGGTTGGCCTCACTCATATCCAGCTCGCCCAGTACCTGGCGCACCACCTCATCGCCCACCAGGTGCTGGCGATGCAAGCTGTACAGCTCCAGCCGCTGCGCCCGCAGCGCCCGCAAGCGCAAACGGCGCTCCAGCAAATCCATCTGCTCGGCCAGCGCACGTGCCTCGGCAGTGTCGTTGTAGCTGTCCAGCTCATCCCGGTACTCGGCCATCAACCGCGCCTTCAACTCGGTCGCCAAGGTGGCCTGTGCCGCATCCTGGGGTGCATTGGCATCGATCACTTCCTCTGCTTCCAGGGCGTGGATCGCCGCCTCCGCCGTCCGCCGCCAGGCCTCCTGCACTTCCTGATGCAGCCGTTCATCAGGGCTCTTGGTGATGCCACGCAGCAACAGCGGCAAGGCGATGCAGGCACCGATCAGCGACAGCAGGATCACCCCGGCGGCAATGAATATCAGCAAGTCGCGCTCGGGAAACGCCTGGCCCGCCCCCATCAGCAACGGCACCGACATCACGCCCGCCAGGGTCACCGCCCCGCGCACCCCACCCAAGGTCAGCAGCCAGCAAGAACGCATGGTTGGCATCAGCACCAGGGCCGGCTTGCCTCGCCAGCGGCGCACCACGCCAATGGCCCGCCAGATGCTCTGCACCCAGACGAAGCGCAGCAGGATCAGCGCGGCGAAGATCGCCAGCACATCCAGGCAGCGCCAGGCCAAGGTAGGCCATACGGTGGTTTCGTGGCTGACAACGGCCTTGATGATGTCGGGCAACTGCAGGCCCAGCAGCAGGAAGATCAAGCCGTTGAAGGCAAACTCCAGCAGCGACCAGACACTGCGGTTGAGCAAGCGGGTGCTGGTCTGGCGTGGCAGCAGGTCGAGCCAGCTCTGCATCATGCCGGCAGCCACTGCCGAGAGGATGCCCGACACGCCCAGGCGTTCGGCGAGCACGTAGGCGGCGAAGGGCAGCAGCAACATGAACACCACGTGGGTGGCCGGGTCATCCCAGCCGCGGGCGATCATCCAGGCGCGCAAACGGCCGATCAGCCAGCTCAGGGCCACCCCCACCGCCAGGCCACCAAGGGCGACCAGCACAAAACTGAAACTGGCATCGGCCAGCGAGAACGCGCCGGTAATGGCAGCCGCCAGGGCGAACTTGAAGGTCACCAGGCCCGAGGCGTCGTTCATCAGGGCCTCGCCCTGCAGCATGTGCATCAGCGGGGTCGGCAGGCGGTCCTGGGTGATTGCCGATACCGCCACCGCGTCGGTGGGCGACAGCACGGCGGCCAGGGCGAAGGCCACCGGCAGTGGAATGCTCGGCAGCAACCAATGAATGAAGTAACCGGCACCGACCACGGTGAACAGCACCAGCCCCACGGCCAAGGCCACCACCGGCCCGCGGATGCGCCAGAGCTCACGCTTGGGGATTCGCCAGCCGTCGGCGAACAGCAATGGCGGCAGGAACAGGAACAGGAACAGTTCAGGGTCCAGGGCCACATGCAGGCCCAATGTCGGCCAGGCCAACAGCGCGCCGGCGGCGATCTGCACCAGGGGCAACGGCAGCGGGATCATGCGCCCGACCAGTTTTGACACGCTTACCAGCGTCAGCAGGATGAGGACGGTGTAGGCGGACTGCATCCGTGAAGGCTTCCTTTCTTGAACCTGAAACGACGAACGGGGGGCGAGAGATCGCCATTGAAACAATATGTTAGCGGTCATCGATGAATCGATACCGCTGCACGATAGTCGCAGGTGCCCGGTAAATATGTAACATGATAATACCCAGGCATCGTGAATATCTCGGGTGCCTGGGTTCACTTGTAAAGTCGACACAGGGCCGTATAATCAAGCTTAACGAATAACGTTAAGCATTCAGGCGCATGATTCGAAGCTTCATCTGTACTGATACGCAAGCACTCTTCACCACTGGGAAGACACGGCGATGGGCTGATATCAAATCAGTCGCAGAACGCAAACTGGCCATGCTCGATGCTGCATCAGAACTACGTGACCTGCGCTCGCCACCCGGTAATCGCCTGGAGGCCCTGAGCGGCAACCGTACTGGCCAGCACAGCATTCGTGTCAATGACCAATGGCGCCTGTGCTTTACCTGGACCGATAACGGTCCGGCCAACGTTGAAATTGTCGATTACCATTGAGGTGCATCATGCTCAAGAACGGTATGCGTCCAATCCATCCCGGTGAAATCCTGCGAGAGGACTTCCAGAAAGAAATGGGCTTCAGCGCCGCCGCGCTGGCCAGGGCCTTGGGCGTCGCTACCCCCACCGTCAACAATATCCTGCGCGAGCGGGGCGGCGTCTCCGCCGATATGGCGCTGCGCCTGGCCGTCTGCCTCGACACCACGCCCGAGTTCTGGCTCAACCTGCAAAGCGCTTTCGACCTGCGCACCGCCGAGCAGCAACATGGCGATGAGATCCTCGGATCGGTTCAGCGTCTGGTCGCCTGAGCCGTATCCCCGATCGATCAACAGGAGCGCCACGGGCGTGGCGCCGCGAGGATCGTTCCCGCATAATCCCGCGACTGACATTCGGAAATGGAGAGATTGGGGCAGCCTTTGGCCTCAATGCACACAATGACCTACACGCTCTACGGCATCAAAGCCTGCGACACCATGAAAAAGGCGCGTACCTGGCTCGACGAAAAAGCCATCGCCTACCAATTCCATGATTACAAGACCCAAGGCATCGACCGTGACAGCCTGAACCGCTGGTGCGACGAACACGGCTGGGAAGTCATCCTCAACCGTGCCGGCACCACCTTCCGCAAGCTCGACGACGCCAGCAAGGCCGACCTCGACCAGGCCAAGGCCGTCGAACTGATGCACGCCCAGCCGTCGATGATCAAGCGCCCGGTGCTCGACCTTGGTGGTCGCACCCTGGTCGGCTTCAAGCCCGACCAGTACGCCGCCGCGCTGGCCTGAGCCCCTACCCTATTTCGCACGAGGTAATCACATGTCCAATACCCTGTTCAGCCTGGCCTTCGGTGTCGGCTCCCAGAACCGCCAGGGCACCTGGCTGGAAGTGTTCTACGCACAACCCCTGCTCAACCCGAGCGCCGAGCTGGTTGCCGCGGTAGCGCCAATTCTCGGCTACGAAGGTGGCAACCAGGCCATCGCCTTCAGCAATGCCCAGGCCGCCCAGCTGGCTGAAGCCGTGAAAGGCGTCGATGCCGCCCAGGCCGCCCTGCTGACCCGCCTGGCCGAAAGCCACAAGCCGCTGGTCGCCACCCTGCTGGCCGAAGATGCAGCGCTGAGCTCCACCCCGGAGGCCTACCTCAAGCTGCACCTGCTGTCGCACCGCCTGGTCAAGCCACACGGCGTGAGCCTGGCCGGTATCTTCCCACTGCTGCCGAACGTGGCCTGGACCAACCAGGGCGCCGTCGACCTGGGCGAACTGGCCGAGCTGCAACTGGAAGCGCGCCTGAAGGGCGAGCTGCTGGAAGTGTTCTCGGTGGACAAGTTCCCGAAAATGACCGACTACGTGGTCCCGGCCGGCGTGCGCATCGCCGACACCGCCCGTGTGCGCCTGGGCGCCTACATCGGCGAAGGCACCACCATCATGCACGAAGGCTTCGTCAACTTTAACGCCGGCACCGAAGGCCCTGGCATGATCGAAGGCCGCGTGTCCGCTGGCGTATTCGTCGGCAAGGGCTCGGACCTGGGCGGCGGCTGCTCGACCATGGGCACCCTGTCGGGCGGCGGCAACATCGTCATCAAGGTCGGCGAAGGCTGCCTGATCGGCGCCAACGCCGGTATCGGCATTCCGCTGGGCGACCGCAACACCGTTGAAGCTGGCCTGTACATCACCGCCGGCACCAAGGTGAACCTGCTGGACGAGAACAACGAGCTGGTCAAAGTGGTCAAGGCCCGCGACCTGGCTGGCCAGACCGACCTGCTGTTCCGCCGCAATTCGCTCAACGGCGCGGTGGAGTGCAAGACCCACAAGTCGGCCATCGAGCTGAACGAGGCGCTGCACGCCCACAACTGAGAACCCATGGCGGTTTGAAGTGTTAAGATCGGGTCTGGCGTGCATGCGCCAGACCCGATTTTCATTCCAGGCCCCGCGAACATGTTCCAGCCCTCCCCCTGGCGCGCCGATTTCCCCGCCATCGCCGCACTGCAACGCCAGCACCAGACTTACCTGGACAGCGCCGCTACCACCCAGAAACCCCAGGCCCTGCTCGACGCCTTGAGCCACTATTACGGCCATGGTGCGGCCAACGTGCACCGTGCCCAGCATTTGCCTGGCGCGCTGGCGACCCAGGCCTTCGAAGCCAGCCGGGACAAGGTGGCTGCCTGGCTCAATGCCGGGACCTCGCAGCAGATCGTGTTCACCCATGGCGCCACCTCGGCGCTGAACTTGCTGGCCTATGGCCTGGAACACCGCTTCGAGGCGGGCGATGAGATCGCCATCAGCGCCGTGGAACACCACGCCAACCTGCTGCCCTGGCAGCAACTGGCGCAGCGGCGCAACCTGCGCCTGGTGGTACTGCCGCTGAACGATCATGGCCACATCGACCTCGACCAGGCCCTGCAACTGATCGGCCCACGCACCCGCGTGCTCGCCATCAGCCAACTGAGCAACGTGCTGGGCACCTGGCAGCCGCTGCCAGCGCTGCTGTCCCACGCCCGCGCCCAAGGCGCGCTGACCGTGGTCGATGGCGCCCAGGGCGTGGTGCATGGCCGCCATGACGTGCAGCAACTGGGCTGCGACTTCTATGTGTTCTCCAGCCACAAGCTGTACGGCCCGGAGGGTGTCGGCGTGCTGTATGGTCGGCGCCAGGCGCTGGACGCGCTGCGCCACTGGCAATTCGGCGGCGAGATGGTGCAACTGGCCGACTATCAAAGCGCCAGCTTTCGCCCTGCGCCGCTGGGCTTCGAGGCCGGAACCCCGCCGATTGCCGGGGTGATCGGCCTGGGGGCCACGCTCGACTACTTGGCCAGCCTCGACGCCCAGGCCGTGCAGGCCCACGAAGCCAGCCTGCACCAACACCTGCTGCGCGGCCTGGCCGACCGCGAGGGTGTGCGGGTGATTGGCTCGCCGCAGGCGGCCTTGGCCAGCTTCGTGATCGACGGCGTGCACAATGCCGACATCGCCCACCTGCTGACCGAGCAGGGCATCGCCGTGCGCGCCGGGCACCATTGCGCCATGCCGCTGCTCAAGGGGCTGGGCCTGGACGGGGCGATTCGGGTGTCCCTTGGGCTGTACAACGACAGTGACGACCTGCAACGTTTCTTCGACGCGCTCGATCAGGGCCTGGAGTTGTTGCGATGACCCTGCCGATTCCGGCCCAGGAGGCCTTGGCCCAGTTCGAGCAAGCGCGGGGTTGGGAGCAGCGGGCGCGGCTGCTGATGCAAATTGGCGATCGCCTGGAGCCCTTGGACGAGGCCGAGAAGGTCGAGGCCAACCGCGTGCATGGCTGCGAAAGCCTGGTGTGGCTGGTGGCCGAACGGGTAGACGGCCTGTGGCGGTTCAAGGCGAGCAGCGATGCGCGGTTGTTGCGGGGGTTGCTGGCGCTGCTGTTGGTGCGGGTGCAGGGGTTGGGCAGTGTGGAACTGGCCGGCCTGGACTTGCGTGAATGGTTCAGCCAGCTGGGGCTGGAGCGCCAGCTTTCGCCTTCGCGCAGCAATGGGTTGCATGCGGTGTTGCAGCGGATGGCGGAGTTGGTGGCTACCGCTTAAGTCGGCGGCGCCTGCTTCGCGGGGCAAGCCCGCTCCTACAGAGACCGTATACGCCGTTGTGGGAGTGGGTTACTCGCGGCACGGTTATTCGGGCTTGACCCGCTCCGAGGGCCGCCGCGCCCCCGCCACCAACTTCTCGATGGCCTTGCTCGCCGCCACCATGCCGAACGTCGCGGTCACCATCATCACCGCACCAAAGCCGCCGGCGCAGTCCAGGCGCACGCCTTCACCGACGAAGCTCTTCTGCAGGCACACACTGCCGTCGCCCTTGGGGTAACGCAGCTGCTCGCTGGAAAACACGCATGGCACGCCATAGTTGCGGCTGGTGTTGCGCGAGAAGTTGTAGTCCCGGCGCAGGGTGGAGCGCACCCGCGAGGCGAGCGGGTCGTTGAAGGTCTTGTTGAGGTCACCGACCTGGATCTGCGTTGGGTCGATCTGCCCGCCCGCACCGCCGGTGGTGACGATGGCGATCTTGCGCCGCCGGCACCAGGCGATCAATGCGGCCTTGGCCATCACGCTGTCGATGCAGTCGACCACCGCATCCAGCTGTTCGGTGATGTACTCGGCCATGCTGTCGCGGGTGACGAAATCGGCCACTGCATGCACCGTGATCGCCGGGTTGATCGCCCGCAGGCGTTCGGCCATCACCTCGACCTTGGGCCGCCCCACCTGCCCTTCCAGGGCGTGGGCCTGGCGGTTGGTGTTGCTGACACAGACATCGTCGAGGTCGAACAGGGTGATTTCGCCCACGCCACTGCGCGCCAGCGCCTCGGCCACCCACGAGCCCACCCCGCCAATGCCGACCACCGCCACATGGGCCTGGTTCAGGCGCTGCAGGCCCTCGTCGCCGTACAGCCGGGCAACGCCGGCAAAGCGTGGATCTTCTGTGCTCATGTGGATACCCCTGGGCGCTCTACCGCAAAAAACCGGCGCGCATTATAGGCCAGTGGCCGCCTCTACCTCCATCGTTAGGAAACACCCTACCATTGCTGCTTTAATATCCTTTCACTTGTACAGAAACGGACCACAATGTCTTCTCGCAAATTCGGCCTCAACCTGGTGGTGGTCCTGGCCATCGCCGCGCTGTTCACCGGTTTCTGGGCGTTGATCAACCGCCCGGTTTCCGCACCTGCCTGGCCGGAACAGATCTCCGGCTTCTCGTACTCGCCGTTTCGCCTTGGCGAAAGCCCGCAAAAGGGCCAGTACCCCAGCGAGGACGAGATGCGCCAGGACCTTGAGCAGCTGAACAAGCTGACCGACAACATCCGTATCTACACCGTTGAAGGCACCCAGGCCGAAATTCCCCGGCTGGCCGAGGAGTTTGGCCTGCGGGTAACCCTGGGCATCTGGATCAGCAAGGACCTTGAGCGCAACGAACGCGAGATCGCCAAGGGCATCGAACTGGCCAACCATTCGCGCAGCGTGGTGCGCGTGGTGGTCGGCAACGAAGCGCTGTTCCGCGAAGAGGTCACGCCCGAGGAACTGATCCAATACCTCGACCGCGTGCGCGCCGCCGTCAAGGTGCCCGTGACCACCAGCGAGCAGTGGCACATCTGGAAGGAACACCCGGAGCTGGCCAAGCATGTCGACCTGATTGCCGCGCACATCCTGCCGTACTGGGAATTCGTGCCGGTGAAAGACTCGGTGCAGTTCGTGCTCGACCGCGCCCGCGAGTTGCGCCACCAGTTCTCGCACAAGCCCCTGCTGCTGTCGGAAGTCGGCTGGCCGAGCAACGGCCGCATGCGCGGCGGCGCCGACGCCACCCAGGCCGACCAGGCCATCTACCTGCGCACCCTGGTCAACACCCTCAACCGCCGCGGCTACAACTACTTCGTCATCGAAGCCTACGACCAGCCCTGGAAGGCCAACGACGAAGGCTCGGTGGGCGCCTACTGGGGCGTGTACAACGCCGAGCGCCAGCAGAAGTTCAACTTCGAAGGGCCGGTGGTGGCAATTCCTCAGTGGCGAGCCCTGGCGGTGGCCTCGGTGGTACTGGCAATGATCGCCCTGGCCGTGCTGCTGATCGACGGCTCGGCGCTGCGCCAGCGCGGGCGTACCTTCCTGACCTTCATCACCTTCCTGTGCGGGTCGGTGCTGGTGTGGATCGCCTATGACTACAGCCAGCAGTACAGTACCTGGTTCAGCCTCACCGTTGGCGTGCTGCTGGCACTCGGTGCGCTGGGCGTGTTCATTGTGCTGATGACCGAGGCCCACGAGCTGGCCGAGGCGGTGTGGACGCTCAAGCGCCGCCGCGAATTTTTGCCGGTGCACGCCGACAGTGCCTACCGGCCCAAGGTGTCGGTGCACGTGCCTTGCTACAACGAGCCCCCGGAGATGGTCAAGCAGACCCTCGACGCCCTGGCCGCCCTCGATTACCCAGACTACGAAGTGCTGGTGATCGACAACAACACCAAAGACCCCGCCGTGTGGGAACCGCTCAAGGCCCACTGCGAAAAGCTCGGCGAGCGCTTCAAGTTCTTCCATGTCGCGCCACTGGCCGGCTTCAAGGGCGGCGCACTGAACTACCTGCTCCCGCATACCGCCAAGGACGCCGAAGTGATCGCGGTGATCGACTCGGACTACTGCGTGGACCGCAACTGGCTCAAGCACATGGTGCCGCACTTCGCCGACCCGAAGATCGCCGTGGTGCAGTCGCCCCAGGACTACCGCGACCAGCACGAAAGCGCCTTCAAGAAGCTTTGCTACAGCGAGTACAAGGGTTTCTTCCACATCGGCATGGTCACCCGCAACGACCGTGACGCGATCATCCAGCATGGCACCATGACCATGACCCGGCGCAGCGTGCTGCAGGAACTGGGCTGGGCCGAATGGTGCATCTGCGAGGATGCCGAGCTGGGCCTGCGGGTGTTCGAGCAAGGCCTGTCGGCCGCCTACGCCCACAACAGCTACGGCAAGGGCCTGATGCCCGACACCTTCATCGACTTCAAGAAGCAGCGCTTCCGCTGGGCCTACGGCGCCATCCAGATCATCAAGCACCATGCCGGCGCCCTGCTGCGCGGCAAGGGCAGCGAGCTGACCCGTGGCCAGCGCTACCACTTCCTGGCCGGCTGGCTGCCATGGATTGCCGACGGCATGAACATCTTCTTCACCGTCGGTGCGCTGCTGTGGTCGGCGGCGATGATCATCGTGCCGCACCGGGTCGATCCGCCGCTGATGATCTTCGCCATCCCGCCGCTGGCGCTGTTCTTCTTCAAGGTCGGCAAGATCGTGTTCCTCTACCGTCGCGCAGTGGGGGTGAACCTCAAGGATGCCTTCGCCGCGGCGCTGGCGGGGCTGGCGTTGTCGCACACCATCGCCAAGGCGGTGCTGTACGGGTTCTTCACCAGCAGCATGCCGTTCTTCCGCACGCCGAAGAATGCCGATAGCCATGGCTTGCTGGTGGCGATTTCCGAGGCGCGCGAAGAGCTGTTCATCATGTTGCTGCTGTGGGGCGCGGCGGCCGGGATTTTCCTGGTGCAAGGCCTGCCCAGTTCAGACATGCGCTTCTGGGTGGCCATGCTGCTGGTGCAGTCGTTGCCGTATGTGGCGGCGCTGGTGATGGCGTTCCTGTCGTCGCTGCCCAAGCCGGTCGCCGAGGCGCAACCGGTACACACCTGACCGCAAGGGGTGGCCGCCTGGAGCCGGCGCTCATAGATAGACGAGCTCCAGCGTGGCCGCACCATCGACGGCAATCTCGTCACGCAGGTCGAGCTGGCGCAACGGCGCCACGTACAGCTCGACCTTCAGCATGGCTTCAAGCCGCCTGATCGATGTGGGGCCAGCGCCTGTGGCTTGGCCACTTGCGAACCCCAGCAGGCGATGGTCGGTGTGAAAGAAAGCCGGGCCCGCGCTCGGTACCCAACCCGCTTCACCCGGCATGGCATACAGCGGGTGCAACGCGCGCCCATCGCCCAGCAGCGCCCCGTCGAACTGCAATGACCAGGCAAGGCCATCATTGGCCTGGCTGCCTGCGCCGAACAGGGCGGTGCTGGCCGCCACCTGCGCGGGGCGCAAGCTGCCTGCCTGGCGGTTATCCATCGCCCGCAGGGCGAACCGGGTAGGCCCTTCACAGGCCACGGAGGCAGACAGGGCGCGGTGCAAGGTGCTGGTTGTGTCGGGCGACAACCGGCCGGGCTCGATCACCCCAAAGTCCACCCGCCCGCCATTGCCCAGGTGCAGTGTGCACGCAGCGGGAACGACACGGGCGTGTAACGCCAGCTCAGCCGCCCCACCGCCAACTTCCAGCAGGCCGCTGGCCTGCAGCTGTGCGTCACTCGGCGCCTGGGATGCCTGGCCGAGCCAGCCCTGAACGGTAAGCTGGGCGGTGAACCGTGTACCGCCAAGCGGGCTGTTTGCCTGCAACGGCATAACCTGCATGCCAGGCAGCCAGCGAAGCGGGTCACCCTGTGCCAGCCCATGGTCACGCGAGCTTGCGGCCCCCAGGGCCACCGGCTGCCCATCGAGCCTGGCATCGGAAAGCTGCAGTGAATACGTTCCCCGCTCGCCGAAACCGAAGTGTTCGCCATCTGCCCCATCGGCCAGGTAGCGTAAGACCATTTCCGTGCTCTTAGGGCACTGCACCGCCAATTGCAGCCGCCGCTCCCCCAACCGGTACCGATTGCCCAGGTTTTCCAGCTGGGTCTGGTTGACCTGGCCAAACTCGATCAGCGGCTGCCCAAGCGAAACTTGGCAGTTAGGGGCGGCGGCGAGGGCTGTTTGGGCAATCATCAGCAAACCCAGCCCGCCGAGCAGCATGGCGTACCGACCTGGGCGGCAAGTAGCCGCCTGCATTGGCCTGGCGTATTTACAAGGCATGGCAGCGCGCCGTGGTCGATTCATAGTAGTGCTCCGGGTCTGTTGGGTCGCCGAGGGTGAATTCAAGCGCACAGCCAGCCCCACCTGGCGAAACGACCTGGTAGCGCTCGCTGTGCTGATAGTCGTGCAGGAAGATCAGGCCACCGGCTTGCACCATCGTCACGAAACTGCCGTTGGCGTCGACCACCATCGCACTTTCAGCAAGCAAAGGCCCCTCGCCCAGGGTCGTTTGCAAGAGCACGCGCCGAGTTCGCTCGACCGCGAAGCTCAACCGGGAAATCGCGCCCCGGCCGGCGCGTACGATGCCCAGGCTGTTCTCCAGTTCGACGTTACGCGGCAGGCTGCGAGGTTCTACCTGAACCCGGTTATCGGCGTAGGGCCGCACCTGCGCGGCAAGCGCCCGCCCTTTGCCATCGGTCCACACTGGGCCGCTGGGCGTCTCGACCTTCACGCCCGGTAGGTCACCCACCTCGATCAGCGCAAAGGTGTCCTGTATCGGGTACGGCGACAAGGTAATGCCATCGGCATGCCCGGCCAGGCCTCCGCGCAGGTTCAACGCAAGGTTCTGTGCGTCGGCGCCGGTTTGCGCGTAGTCCAGCTGTACCTGGCTCAAGGGCGCCAGCCAGGAAACACCCAGGCTTGGCCGCAGCACCGGATCATGGCTTTGATGGCCGCCACCCAGTCGATAGGAAAAGGTGTCGCTTACCTGCTCGCGCAAGGTAACAGAGGAACGGTAGCTGCCACTCGAACCTCGGGTCGATGCATTGAGCCGACGCTTGGCGCCCAGGGGCATGCTGGCGCTCAGGTACATCAGCCGCCCCCGATCACTTGCCCCCTTCAGGCGCCATTCCATACCGGCATTCAACGACACCTGCCCAAGGGTCGCCCCCCAGCGCAGGTTGGCCTGGCTGCTGGCGTTGCCACCGTGATTGCGCGCTTGGCTAGCGCCAACGCTGACGTTTCCGAGCGCCGTCCCCTGCCAAGACAGGCCGATGCTGGCGTGGTCGCGCAGGCCCGCCGAACGCCGTGGCGGCGCCAGCGCCTGTTGAAGGTCTTGATAATGTTGGCTCTGCAGCCCATACGTGAAGCTTGCCCCCCAGCCGTCGGCAAACTGCTGGCTGAGGGTCACCTGGCTGTGTGTGCCGCCCTCACGGCGCAACGGTTGCGCATAACCCAGCGCCCACTGCACCTGGGCCTGCGCCCATGGCTGGGCACCGAGGGCAAAGCCGGTTGCCAGGTAGCGCTCGGTGGCCAGCATACCGCCGCCCAGCGCCACGCCCTCGAGCACACCCCCACTCCACCCGGCACTGAGCACCCAAGGTGAAGCGCTATCACTGTTTCGCAGTTGGCCGACGCCCAACTGATACCCTCCGTTCAGGCCATCAGCACTGGGGGTAGCGGGCAGGACCAGGCGCCGCTCCTCACCCGTGGCTTCATGGATCACCAGTTCCAGTTCGGCAAACGCATCGAGCGGTACCGGGCTGTCGATGGAAAACGGCCCAGGGGGCACAACGGTCGCGTACATCAGGCGGTTACGCTGGTAGATCTCGACCCTTGCCTGGGTCGTGGCGATCCCTTGAACCACCCGTCTTTGCTGCAAGTGCCCCAATGCCTGTTCGGAGAACAGCTGAAAGCCATCGATAGGCACGCCAGACAAGACAGGGTTGGCCATATGAATCTGGCCAACCTGCAATACCGCCCCCTGGTCGGCGAACGTTCGCTGGGCATAGGCTTCCAGTGCGTTGAAACGGTTGCCCTGCTGGCCAAGGCTGGCAACCTGGCGGCTGCGCACGATCCAGTTACCCAGGTTGAAGCCAGGTTCGGTCAGCACGGTCCAGGCCCTGTTGCTGCCATCGTTGAAGCGGGTGTCGAGCATCGTCACGTCGTAGTTGAACAGGGCCGCGAACCCGCCGGTGTCATAGGCTGAGAGATCATGCGCAGCAACTGGGCGCAGGGCGTGTGCAGGTACCACCATGGACAGGCTGGCCGACTGCGGGTCGGCCTGTATCTGCGATTGTGGGTGGCTGGCCAGCAAGTCGATGCAGGTGTCGGCAGGCTCGCCCGGTGACGGGGGTGGCGGCACCTCTATACCGGCAGCCTCCAGCAGCGCGGCATCGATGCACAGGCTGCCGTCTTCCAGGAACCGTGCCAGGGCCTGCCCTGCCCGGTTGCCATTCACCTGCAAACTCACCGTGTGATTACCTGGCGTGAAGCGGGGCTTTTCCTGAAAGTACCTGGCCAACTCCTCACTCAGCCCCCTCTGACGTAACAGTTCAAGGTCAAAATTGGGGCCCTCGCTGGCGCGGCATTCAAGCAGCAGCAGGGCCAGGGGGAACGCCATCAGGCACTGCCTGGCCACTGCCCGACACGGCCCCACCTGCTCATTCAATTGCGCCCACCCAGCAGTGGGGTTTCGAATTCATCGACGGCAAAGCCGTACACCGTGGCTGGAAACAGCCGCACCCGCTGGTGGTCGCGGGTTGAAGGCGCCTGCCGAAGCGCCAGCGACTCCCCAGGCAACACGTAGGTGCGCGGTAAGTAAGCGGGTTCATCCCCTGGCATCAGCCGGACCTCCTGAGCCAGGCGCACGACGTAGGGGGTCGGGTTCTCGACCTTTATGCCGCTGGCCTCCTGACGCCACTGCAAACCCTCCCAAGGTGACCGGTTGGGCGCCAAGCCCTTGGGGTGGATGATGACCGGCAGGTTCTGCCTCACGCTCACCCCTACCCTGGCGACCCCGGCGGCAGGCACCGCCTGCTGGGGCACGCCTTCGAAAATCACGCGTTTCAAGCGCTGGGTCTGCAGCGGTTCAGTTGCACGCAGCATAAACCTCACCCGCTGTTCCTGGCCGGCCTCGACCCGCCAGGCGGGCTGGGTGAGAAACAGCAGCGGCGCTTCGTCTTCCGGCAAGTTCTGCAGGGTCACGAGTAACAGCGCAGGGGTCGGGTCATCATTTCGCACCGAGATCGATGCTTCCCCGTCGGCTTCGTTGACGATCAACACTGACGTTTCCGGGACCATGCCAGCGGCCTGGGCGCCCTGGGCCAATAGCAGCAGGCAACCTGCACTCCAAAACATTCGCTTCAACATGCTCATGCACGACACCCTGCAAGGCAGGTTCGCTGCCCCAAAGGGCAGCGAACAGGTGACAGGAACGCGTCGGGCGCTGGCCAACCTGGCGGCAAGCGCGGCCTCAGCGTGCTTTAGAGGTAGGACACCTCGATGGTCGAGGCGCCATCGATGAGGGTGTCGTCGGTGACTGTCAGGTCATTGAGGGCGGCAATTCGCATGTTTACAAACAAGTCAGCAGTCAGCTGCTTGATGGCAGTAGGTACTTGGGCGCCTACAGCAAAGCCATGGAAGTGCCCCTCAGTGCCGTTGTACAGCGTGGTGATGAGGACATTGCCGTCTACACCCCAGGATGCCCCCCCATCAACAGTCCGCAGGCGACGAACCGAACTGTTGCCGTCAGCTACAAAACTGTTGGCCGGCGCTTGCAAGAAATAGGCACCAATGCGCTGGTTACGATCGTTGGTACCCAGGCCAAAAGCCAAAGGACTGCCCGCATCCCCGATCGCGGTACCTGCCCGGCCATCAACCCCCCGCAAGGCAAACCGGACCGGCGCATCACAGTTCACTGCCAGTTGCTGTACCGGCGATGTGAAGGAAGTTTCCCTGCCTTGCTGCAATTGATTGACCGAAATATTTCCAAAGTCGAATCTCCCTCCCCCGCCCAACGATGGTGTGCACGCTGCCGGCTTGATGACACCGGTCACGATGACATCCGTGCTAGACGCAAATACCGCCGAACTGCACCCCAGTGCCATACCCAGGGCTATCCACTGCTTGATACGCATAACGTTTTACTACCTATGGTTGTGAGTTGGTTTGCCCACTGAGGGCCGACGCAACCTAACCGCCCTGGCAAGCCAGCTTCAGCATGAACAACCTCCCCTGCAGGCAAGCCTTCCGGGTCAATCACGCGAGTGCACGCTTCACACCAGGGTTTTTGCTTTAAACTACCGCTCCTTGCCCGCCTTGCCCTGTTTCCGGAGTTTTACATGACGGCCCCAGCCGAGCTCACGCCTACCCTTCAACTGGCCTGCGACCTGATCCGCCGCCCCTCGGTCACCCCCGTCGATGCCGACTGCCAGGCACAGATGATGAACCGCCTGGGCGCCGTGGGCTTCCAGCTGGAGCCGATGCGTATCGAGGATGTCGACAACTTCTGGGCCACCCACGGCCACCAGGAAGGCCCGGTGCTGTGCTTCGCCGGCCACACCGACGTGGTACCCACCGGCCCGGTGCAGCAATGGCAGCACGAGCCATTCGAGGCGCTGATCGATGCCGACGGCATGCTGTGCGGCCGTGGCGCCGCCGACATGAAGGGCAGCCTGGCCTCCATGGTGGTGGCCAGCGAACGCTTCGTGCAGGACTACCCGAACCACCGTGGCAAGGTCGCTTTCCTGATCACCAGCGACGAGGAAGGCCCGGCCCACCACGGCACCAAGGCCGTGGTCGAGCGCCTGAAGGCGCGTAACGAACGCCTGGACTGGTGCATCGTCGGTGAGCCGTCGAGCACTACCCTGCTGGGCGATGTGGTGAAGAACGGCCGCCGCGGCTCGCTCGGTGCCAAGCTGACCGTGCGCGGCAAGCAGGGCCACGTGGCCTACCCGCACCTGGCCCGCAACCCGATCCACCTGGCCGCAGCGGCCCTGGCAGAGCTGGCGGCCGAGCACTGGGACGAGGGCAATGCCTTCTTCCCGCCCACCAGCTTCCAGATTTCCAACCTGAACTCCGGTACCGGTGCCACCAACGTGGTGCCGGGCGAACTCACCGCGCTGTTCAACTTCCGCTTCTCCACCGAGTCCACCGTTGAAGGGCTGCAGGCGCGGGTTTCGGCGATTCTCGACAAGCATGAGCTGGATTGGACGATCGACTGGGCGCTCTCCGGCCTACCGTTCCTCACCGAGCCTGGCGAACTGCTCGATGCCGTGGCCGCCAGCATCAAGGGTGTTACCGGCCGCGAAACCCAGCCATCCACCAGCGGCGGCACGTCCGATGGCCGCTTCATCGCCACCATGGGCACCCAGGTGGTCGAGCTTGGCCCGGTCAACGCCACCATCCACCAGGTCGATGAGCGGATTCTCGCCAGCGACCTCGACCTGCTGACCGAAATCTACTACCAGACCCTGGTCCGGTTGCTCGCCTGATGCTCGCCTGCCCTCTTTGCCAGGCGCCCTTGAGCCCGCTCGACAACGGCGTGGTGTGCCCGGCTGGCCACCGCTTCGACCGGGCCCGCCAGGGCTACCTGAACCTGCTGCCGGTGCAGCACAAGAACAGCCGCGACCCAGGTGACAACCAGGCCATGGTCGAAGCCCGCCGGGCGTTCCTCGACGCAGGCCACTACGCCCCGGTGGCCCGCCGCCTGGCCGAGCTTGCTGCCCAGCGCCAGCCTGGCGCCTGGCTCGACATCGGTTGCGGCGAAGGCTACTACACCGCGCAGCTGGCCCAGGCCTTGCCTGGGGCTGACGGCTACGCCCTGGACATTTCCCGCGAAGCGGTCAAGCGTGCCTGCCGCCGCGCGCCCGAGGTGACCTGGATGGTCGCCAGCATGGCGCGTGTGCCCCTGGCCGACGCCAGCTGCCAGTTCATTACCAGTGTGTTCAGCCCGCTGGACTGGGCCGAGGCCAAGCGCCTGCTCAGCCCCGGTGGCGGCCTGATGCGTGTCGGCCCCACCAGCGGGCACCTGATGGAGCTGCGCGAAGTGCTCTACGATCAAGTGCGCCCCTACGCCGACGACAAGCACCTGGCCCTGATCCCCGAAGGCATGGCCCATGCCCATGGCGAAGTCCTCGAGTTCCGCTTGAGCCTGGCCGAACCCAAGGCCCGTGCCGACCTGCTGGCGATGACCCCGCACGGCTGGCGCGCCAGTGCCGAGAAACGCGCCCGGGTGATCGACCAGCCCGAGCCGTTCGAGGTCACCGTTTCCATGCGTTATGACTATTTCGTGCGCCAAGACTGAGCACACCCGGAGCCCTTATGCGCCAACCTGATATCGAGATTTACCTGAAGGACACCGACGTCGACCACCAGCAGATTGCCGCGTGGTTGGCCCAGGCCATCGGCCCGTGCAGCGAATGGAAACAAAAAGGCCAGACCTTCAAGTGCCAGGCCGGTAACATTCCAGTCACTTGGTTACCCAAGGCTGTAGGGAAATGGAACAGCCTCTACCTGGAAAGCGACCAGACGCCGTGGGCCGATGATGTCGCCTGCGCCCGCGCTGCGTTCGCCGCACTGAACGTGGAAGTGCGTTGCGCGCCGGGTGGCTGGGTGGAGGAAGACGGAGAGGAAGATGCCGACCGCTGGGTGCGCATCAGCGCCGACGGTGAAGAGGAAATCACCTGGCGTACCTGAAGGCCTGGCCTTCTCTGTAGGAGCGGGGTTGCCCCGCGAAGCCGCCAGCACGGTGGCGGGCACCGGCAGCGCCGGTGTTCGCGGGGCAAGCCCGCTCCTACAAGCCCGTGGCTCAGAGGCCTACTACGTCCTCGGCTTGCAGGCCTTTCTGGCCCTGCACGCAGGCGTATTCCACCCGCTGCCCTTCGACCAGGGTACGATGCCCCTCACCGCGGATCGCCCGATAGTGGACGAACACATCCGCACCACCTTCGCGCTGAATGAAGCCATAGCCCTTGGCATCGTTGAACCACTTTACATTCCCAGTCTCACGAGACGACATCTGAACTACTCCGGATTTTTATTGTGAAGATCGCCTTGTAGACACAGGGTGTCCTCCCTATGTCGACGCCGCTTGCCGAAATATCTTGCAAGGGGCAGGCCGAGTATATGACACAGAACAAAAAATATTCATGACCGCCGCGCTATTTACCGTATTTTGCTGAACTTACGCCGATACGACAGACTAAATGGCTGTCCACTCTTCGAATTCATACCCAGGGCACTCACCCCATGACCCGTTCCCCTCTGCGCCGCCTGATTTTCGGCGCCCTGCGTCGCCTGATGTACCTGTGGGTGCGCTCCGAGACCATCAACCAGTCCTCGCTGACCCTCAAGCTCGACCGCAGCCGGCCGGTGTTCTATGCCCTGCCCTCGCCCTCGCTCACCGACCTGGCCGTGGTCGACCGCGAATGCACCAAGGCCGGGCTGCCACGCCCGGTGCTGCCGGTGGCGGTCGGCCCGCTGCATGAGCCTGCGGCGTTCTTCTACCTGACGCCGGACCCAGACTGGCTTGGCCGCCACGACAAGCGCGGCGCCCCGCCTACCCTGGAGCGCCTGGTCGCCGCCATCAGCCAGCACGCCGAGGAAGACGCGCAGATCATTCCGGTCAGTGTGTTCTGGGGGCAGACCCCGGCCAGCGAGAACAGCCCGTGGAAGCTATTGTTCGCCGACAGTTGGGCAGTCACCGGGCGCCTGCGCCGGCTGCTGACCGTGCTGATCCTGGGGCGCAAGACCCGCGTGCAGTTCTCCGCGCCCATTCACCTGCGCGAGCTGGTACAGCACAACAAGGGCCACGAGCGCACCGTGCGCATGGCCCAGCGCCTGATGCGCGTGCACTTTCGCAACCTCAAAACCGCCGTCATCGGCCCGGACATCTCGCACCGGCGCAACCTGGTCAAGGGCCTGGTACACGCCCCCCTGGTGCGCCAGGCCATCAGCGAGGAGGCCCAGCGCGAGAACCTGCCCCAGGCCAAGGCCGAAGCCCTGGCGCTGCGCTACGGCAACGAAATCGCCTCGGACTACACCTACACCGCCATCCGCTTCCTCGAAGTGGTGCTGAGCTGGTTCTGGAACAAGATCTACGACGGCATCAAGGTCAACCACATCGAGCAGGTACAGGGCATCGCCCCGGGCCACGAAGTGATCTACGTGCCCTGCCACCGCAGCCACATCGACTACCTGCTGCTGTCCTACCTGCTGTTTCGCAACGGCCTGACACCGCCGCACATCGCCGCCGGCATCAACCTCAACATGCCGGTGATCGGCGGCCTGCTGCGCCGCGGCGGGGCGTTCTTCATGCGCCGCACCTTCAAGGGCAACCCGCTGTACACCGCGGTGTTCAACGAATACCTGCACACCCTGTTCACCAAGGGTTTCCCGGTGGAATACTTCGTCGAAGGCGGGCGCTCGCGCACCGGGCGCATGCTGCAGCCGCGCACCGGCATGCTGGCGATCACCCTGCGCAGCTTCCTGCGCTCCTCGCGCACGCCAATCGTGTTCGTGCCGGTGTACATCGGTTATGAGCGGGTACTCGAAGGCCGCACCTACCTTGGCGAATTGCGCGGGAAAACCAAGAAGAAGGAGTCGATCTTCGACATCTTCAAGGTGATCGGCGCGCTGAAGCAGCGCTTCGGCCAGGTGTCGGTCAACTTCGGCGAGCCGATCCGCCTGGCAGGGTTCCTTGACCAGCAGCAACCCGGCTGGCGCGAGCAGGAGCTTGGCCCGCAGTTCCGCCCGGCCTGGCTGAACGCGGCCACCACCCGCCTGGGTGAAACCGTGGCCCGTCACCTGAACGAGGCCGCGGCGGTCAACCCGGTCAACCTGGTGGCCCTGGCGCTTCTGTCCACCAGCCGCCTGGCCCTGGACGAACGCGCCCTGACCCGTGTGCTGGACCTGTACCTGGCGCTGCTGCGCAAGGTGCCTTACTCGGCGCACACCACCCTGCCCGACGGCGACGGCCAGGCGCTGATCGAGCACGTGCGTGGCATGGACCTGCTGGCCGAGCAGAAGGATGCCCTGGGCCGCATCCTTTACCTGGATGAAGCCCAGGCCGTGCTGATGACCTACTACCGCAACAACGTGCTGCACATCTTCGCCCTGCCGGCGCTGCTGGCGAGCTTCTTCCTCAGCAGCTCGCGCATGAGCCGCGAACTGCTTGGCCAGTACGTGCACGCGCTGTACCCATACCTGCAGGCCGAGCTGTTCCTGCGCTGGGCACCGGAGCAACTGGACGAGGTGATCGACCAATGGCTGGCGGCGCTGGTCGAGCATGGGTTGCTGCGCCAGGAAAACGGCGTGTACCTGCGCCCGGCACCCAGCTCGCGGCCGTTCGTGCTGCTGACCTTGCTGGCACGCACCATCACCCAGACCCTGCAACGCTTCTACATGGCCACCTCGCTGCTGCTCAACAGCGGCCAGCACAGCCTGAACGCCGAGGAACTGGAAGACTTGTGCGTGATGATGGCCCAGCGCCTGTCGATCCTGCATGGCCTGAATGCGCCGGAGTTCTTCGACAAGACCCTGTTCCGTCACTTCATCCAGACCCTGGTGGAACAAGGCGTGCTGCGCCCGGACGGCAACGGCAAGCTGGGCTATCACGACAAGCTCGGCGAACTGACCGAAGGCGTGGCCAAGCGTGTGCTGTCGGCCGAGCTGCGCCTGTCGATCCGCCAGGTGGCCCTACACCGCGATGAACCGGTGGACAGCGTGCAAGGGTAAGGGTTTCTATCTGCCATCGGCCCTTGGTGGGAATCAGGATGAGCTCGCTGCATCACCTGAATCCCGCTCAAGGAGCATGATATGACCCAAATGAAATCGCTCGACGTTGAAATCGTTTCCTCCGACGACAACACCCTGCCGGCCTCCGGCCTGGTTCAACTGAGCTTGCTCGATGTGTCGCTGGCCGATGGGCCATCGGTAAGCCTTGCCGAGCTGCGCTTGCGCTGTGCTGGCCGCTTCCCGGTCCGGCTGCAACTGACTTTCGATAGCAGCCAGATCGACCCTCGCCACAGTTACAGCCTGGCCGTGCGCATCGAGCAGGATGGCCAGCTGCTGTACATCAACACCAGCCAGCATCCTGTCGATCTGCAAAGCGTCACCGGCAGCCAACAGGTTACCGTCGACAAGATTGACTCGAACGACGAAGGCTACTTCTGCGGCACTGTGGAAGAAGGCATCCACGGCGGTAACCTGACCGACGGTATCCACGGCGGCAACCGCATGGATTGACCACCCGGCGCGGAAAATCCGCTAAAGTCCGTGGAGTTGGCCACAAGCCGACTCCAAGGACACCGGAGATTCCATGAAAAAGCTCTTTATGCTGTGTTGCACATCCCTGCTCGCGGCCTGTTCCAGCCACACCCCGTCCCCCCAGGCCAGCCTGGCGGGTGAAGTTTTCTACGTGCAGCGCATCGCCCTGCCACCGACGGCCACCCTCAGCGTCGAGCTGCAGGACGTGTCACTGATGGACGCCCCCGCCGTGACCCTGGCGCGCCAAGCCGGCCCGATCAAAGGCAATGTGCCACTACCCTTCCAGCTCAACTACGACCCGGCGCAGGTCAAGCCTGGCCACCGCTACGCGGTCAGCGCGCGGATCGAGCTGAACGGCAAGTTGCTGTTCATCAACACCGCACACCATGGCGTGGCGCTCGACGGCAGCGACCCGCAACCGCTGCGGATCAAGGTCGACCCGGTACGCTGAGCCCGAACATTCTCGTCTGACAAGGAACTTCCCATGATTCGCGCCTCCCTGCGCTTCACCACCCTGTGCGCCGGCCTGCTGCTGTCGGCCAGCGCCCTGGCCCTGTCGCTCGGCGACCTGAGCCAGTCCGATGCCAGCGGCGGCCTGAAGGACGCCCTCACCCAGGGTGCACAAATTGCCGTCAAGCAGCTGAGCACCCCCGGTGGTTTCAGCAACAACCCCGATGTGCGCATCGAACTGCCGGGTAACCTCGGCAAGGCCGCCAAGGCGATGAAGATGTTCGGCAAGGGCGATCAGGTCGACGCCCTGGAAACCAGCATGAACAAGGCGGCCGAGGCGGCGGTGCCACAAGCCCAGGCCATTCTGGTGGATGCGGTGAAAAAGATGACCGTGACCGATGCCAAGGGCATCCTCAGCGGCGGCAAGGACTCGGCCACCCAGTACCTGAACAAGAGCAGCCGCGAGCAGATTCGCGCCAAGTTCCTGCCGATCGTGAAACAGGCCACCGACAAGGTGGGCGTCGCCCAGCAGTACAACGCCTTCGCCGGCCAGGCCAAGGGCCTGGGGCTGATCAAGAATGACGCGAACATCGAGAACTACGTGACCGAGAAGGCCCTGGACGGGCTGTTCGAGATGATCGCCAAGCAGGAAGAAAGCATTCGCCAGAACCCGGCGCAGGCAGCTACCAGCCTGGCCAAGAAGGTGTTCGGCGCCCTTTGAGGGCCCTGTCGCGAGTGAAGCTCGCCCCTATGGACACTGATCTGTAGGAGCGGGCTTGACCCGCGAAGCAGGCGCCGCGGTGCATGGCACCGGCTTTCGCCGGTGTTCGCGGGGCAAGCCCGCTCCTACAGGGGATTGCGTTACGGCTCCCTGCTCGGCAGCGCGACCATCAGCCCTTTTTGACCCTGAACCACGCCGCATACAACGCCGGCAGGAACAGCAAGGTCAACGCCGTGGCCACGATCAACCCGCCCATGATCGCCACCGCCATCGGCCCGTAGAACACGCTGCGTGACAGCGGAATCATCGCCAGCACCGCCGCCAATGCGGTCAGCACGATCGGCCGGAACCGCCGCACCGTGGCCTCGATGATCGCCTGCCAGCGGTCCAGCCCCGAGGCGATGTCCTGCTCGATCTGGTCCACCAGAATCACCGAGTTGCGCATGATCATTCCTGCCAGGGCGATGGTGCCGAGCATGGCGACGAAGCCGAACGGCTGGCGGAACACCAGCAGGAACAGGGTGACCCCGATCAGCCCCAGGGGCGCGGTGAGGAACACCATCACCGTGCGCGAGAAGCTGCGCAGCTGGATCATCAGCAAACTCAGCACCACCACGATGAACAGCGGCATGCCGGCGTTCACCGACTTCTGCCCACGCTCGGAGTCTTCCACCGTGCCACCGACTTCCAGCAGGTAGCCATCCGGCAGCTTGTCCTTGATCTCCTGCAGGGTCGGCAGGATCTGTTGCACCAGGGTCGCGGGTTGCTCCTGGTCGTAGATGTCGGCGCGCACGGTCACGGTCGGCAGGCGGTTGCGGTGCCAGATGATGCCTTCCTCGAAGCCGTACTCCAGGGTCGCCACCTGCGACAGCGCAACGCTCTGGCCGTTTTCGGTGGGCACCGCCAGGCTGCCGAGGTTAGCCAACTCACCCCGCTCCTGCTGGGTGCCGCGCAGCAGAATCTCGATCAGCTCGTTGTCCTCGCGGTACTGGCTGACCGCACTGCCGGTCAGCGAGCTCTGCAGGAAACTCGCCAGCTGCGCGGTGCTTACACCCAGGGCGCGGGCGCGGTCCTGGTCGATGTCCAGAAACACCGCCTTGCTCGGCTCTTCCCAGTCCAGGTGCACGTTGACCACATGCGGGTTCTCGCGCACCTTGTCCGCCACTTCCCGGGCCAGGGCACGGGCCTTCTCGATATGCTCACCGGTGATACGGAACTGCACCGGGTAGCCCACGGGTGGGCCGTTTTCCAAACGTGTAACGCGGGCGCGCAGGTCGGGGAACTGCTGGTCCACGGTGGCGATCAACCAATTGCGCAGGCGCTCGCGGTCATCCATCGACTTGGCCAGGACCACGAACTGGGCGAAACTTGCCGCCGGCAATTGCTGGTCCAGCGGCAGGTAGAAGCGCGGCGAGCCACTGCCGACGTAGGCCACGTAGTTGTCGATGCCCTCCTGCTGCGCAAGCAGCGCCTCCAGTTGTTTCACCCGCTCGGCCGTGTTGGCCAGCGAAGCACCTTCGGCGAGCTTCAAGTCGACCATCAGTTCCGGGCGCCCGGAGGCTGGGAAGAACTGCTGGGGCACGAAGCGGAACAGCAGGATGCTGCCGACGAACGCCGCGATGGTCAGCACGATCACCGTCTTGCGCCGCCGCACGCACCATTCCACCACCCGCCGCACACGCTGGTAGAACGGCGTGCCGTAAGGGTCTGGCGCATGCCCGTCCTTGCCATGCCGGGCGGCGTGCAGCTTGGCCAGGTCCGGCAGCAGGCGCTCGCCCAGATACGGCACGAACACCACGGCGGCCACCCAGGAGGTGAGCAGGGCAATGGTTACCACCTGGAAGATCGAGCGGGTGTATTCCCCCGTGCTCGACGCCGCGGTGGCAATCGGCAGAAAACCTGCGGCGGTGATCAGGGTTCCGGTCAGCATCGGGAAGGCCGTGCTGGTCCAGGCGTAGCTGGCCGCCTTGAGGCGGTCGAAGCCCTGCTCCATCTTGATCGCCATCATTTCCACGGCAATGATCGCATCGTCCACCAGCAAGCCCAGCGCCAGCACCAGCGCACCCAGCGAGATCTTGTGCAAGCCGATGCCGAAGTAGTGCATGGCGGCGAAGGTCATGGCCAGCACCAAGGGAATGGCCAGGGCCACCACCAGGCCGGTGCGCAGGCCCAGGGAGAAAAAGCTCACCAGCAACACGATCACCAGCGCCTCGACCAGCACCTGGACGAACTCGCCAACCCCAGCCTTCACCGCTGCCGGCTGGTCGGACACCTTATGCAGCTCCATGCCCGCCGGCAGGTTGTGCGCCAGGCGGTCGAACTCGCTTTCCAGGGCCTTGCCCAGCACCAGAATGTCGCCGCCTTCTTTCATCGACACGGCCAGGCCGATGGCATCCTCGCCCATGAACCGCATGCGTGGTGCGGGCGGGTCGTTGAAACCGCGGTGTACGTCGGCAACGTCGCCGATGCGCAGCGTGCGGTCGCCCACACGGATGGGGAACTGGCGAATCTGGTCGACATTGTCGAAGCGCCCGCTCACCCGCAACTGCAGACGTTCGCTGGGGGTTTCGAAAAAGCCTGCGGTGCTCACCGCGTTCTGCTCGCGCAGGGCCTGTTGCACAGCCTGCATCGGCACCCCGAGGGTGGCCAGCTTGAGGTTGGACAGCTCGATCCAGATTTTCTCGTCCTGCAGGCCGACCAGCTCGACCTTGCCCACGTCCTTGACCCGCTGCAGCTGGATCTGGATACGGTCGGCGTAGTCCTTGAGCACCGCGTAGTCGAAGCCGGGGCCGGTCAGTGCGTAGATATTGCCGAACGTGGTGCCGAACTCGTCATTGAAGAACGGCCCCTGGATTTCCGGCGGCAAGGTGTGGCGAATGTCCGCGACTTTCTTGCGGATCTGGTACCACAGCTCGGGGATGTCCTTGGAGTGCAGCGAATCACGGGCCATGAAGGTGACCTGCGACTCCCCCGGGCGCGAGAACGAAACGATTTTCTCGTACTCGCCGGTTTCCATCAGTTTCTTCTCGATGCGCTCGGTGACCTGGCGCGACACCTCTTCAGCCGTAGCCCCCGGCCACAGGGTGCGGATCACCATGGCCTTGAAGGTGAACGGCGGGTCTTCGCTCTGCCCCAGCTTTGTGTAGGACATGGCGCCAATAGCGGCCAGCAGAATCATCAGGAACAGCACGATCTGGCGATTGCGCAACGCCCATGCGGAAAGGTTGAAACCCATCGGGACTTACTCCTTGGCCGCCAGGTTCACCACGCGGTTGGTGCGGTCCACTGGCTGCACCGCCTGCCCCTCGCGCAGCACATGGCCACCGGCAGCCACCACCCAGTCGCCTGGCGCCAGGCCTTCGAGCACCGGCACGGTTTCGCTGCCATACGCCCCCAGGCGCACCGGCACCCGCTCCAGGTGCGCGTCGGCCTTGACCCGCCAGACATAGGCCTGGCCGTTTTCCGCCGTCACCGCCGACAACGGCACCGCCAGGGGAATCGCGCCGTCATGGGCGATGAACACCCGTGCGCTCTGGCCCAGTTCCGCCGGCGCCTTGGCCGAGGTGAAGGCAATGCGCGCGGCAAAGGTGCGCGAGCGCGGGTCTGCTGCCGGCGACAGCTCACGGATGCGCCCCTCGAAGCGCTGGTTGGGGTGCGACCACAACTCGACGCTGACGGCCTGGCCCACGGCGAAACGGGCGAACTGCTGTTCTGGCAGGCCGATGGCAACTTCCCGCTCACCGTCGGCCGCCAGGGTGAACACGGTCTGCCCGGCAGCCACCACCTGGCCGACTTCAACCTGACGCTTGGCAATCACCCCGGCCTGGGGCGCGCGCAGCACCGCGTATTCAGCCTGGTTGCCAGCCACGTCAAACTCGGCCTTGGCCTGTTTGACGCGGGCCATGCCGGCGCGGTAGAGGTTTTCGGCGTTATCGAACTGCGAATGGCTGACCATCTGCCGGTCCAGCAATTTCTGGTAGCGGTCGCGCTCGGCGCGCACCAGCGACAGGTTGGCTTCGGCGGCGGCCAGTTGGGCGCGGTTGGCTTCCAGTTGCAGGCGCACGTCTTGTGGGTCCAGCTCGGCCAGCGGCTGCTCGGCCTTGACCCGCTGGCCTTCCTCGACCAGGCGCTTGCTAACCTTGCCGCCAATGCGGAAGGCCAGTTCCGGCTCCAGGCGCGCGCGCACCTCGCCAGGGTAGCTGTCGGCGGCGGCTTCGGCCGGCTGTGGCTGAACCACCAGGGCCGGGCGCGGCGCAGCGGGTGGGGCGGCTTCCTGGCCACAGGCCGCGAGCATCAGCACGGCAGCGGCGGGCAAGGCGAGGGACAAGGCATGACGCAACATGATGAATCCTTTCGCGAGGTGCACATCGAATATTTATACTGGCGAGTATATTAAGTCAGGGAACCGAGGCCGGGAAGCGGGCGTCGGAAAGAAAATCGACATTAACGAGGGCAGTCACCTGCAGCCGGAAGCCGTTACAGCCGGTAAGATGGGCGCCCCTTCAAACGGATGTGTATTGCAATGTCCCACGACGCACCCATCGGCCCAGGCCGGCCCAAGGACCTGGCCAAGCGCGAGGCGATCCTCGAAGCCGCCAAGGCCCTGTTCCTCAGCCTTGGCTATGCCAGCACCAGCATGGATGCAGTCGCCGCGGCGGCAGGTGTTTCCAAACTCACCGTGTACAGCCACTTCACCGACAAGCAGACGCTGTTCGGGTCGGCGGTGATGGCGACCTGCCAGAACCAGCTACCCGACATGCTGTTCGCCTACCCCGAAGGGGCACCGGTGGAAGACGTGCTGCTGGCCATTGCCCGTAGCTTCCAGGCGCTGGTGAGCAGCGACGAGGCGGTCAAGCTGAGCCGCCTGATCATGGCCCAGGGCAGCCTGGACCCAAGCTTTGGCGAGTATTTCTACGAAGCTGGGCCCAAGCGGGTGCTGGCGGGGATGGAAGCATTGCTGCGCGGCATCGATGAGCGCGGCTTGCTGCGCATTGAAAATCCGTTGCAGGCGGCCGAGCACTTCTTCTGCCTGGTCAAGGGCGCGCCGGATTATCGGCTGCTGCTGGGCTGCGCCGGGCCGCTGGAAGGGGATGAAGCCGAGGCGCATGTGCGCGAGGTGGTCGGGGTATTCATTCGGGCATTCAGGACTTGAGTTTTCCTGGGCCGCCCCTTCGCGAGCACCTACCAAGGCATACACAAATCCGGTAGGAGCGAGCAAAGCTCGCGAAGAGGCCCGTACAAGCAATCAGGCTTTCAAAGCTTTCTTCGGATAGATGTCATACCGGCTGGACTTGCCTTCCAGGCTATGGCTCGGCTTGGGCCCGTCGATGATCGGCGCCTTGCGCGGGCGCTTCACCACCACCCGGTGGCTGGCCAGTGCCAGTGCCGCTTCCAGCAACGCCGGGGCATCCAGGTCATCGCCAACCAGTGGCCGGAACACCCGCATTTCCTTCTTCACCAGGGCGCTCTTGTCCCGGTGCGGGAACATCGGGTCGAGGTAGATCACCTGCGGCGGCTCGCCCTTCCAGGCGCGCATGTGCTCGATGGCATTGCCGGTGAGCAGGCGCATGCGGCCAACGATCTGCCCGACTTCATCATCGCCCCGGGCCCGTGCCAGGCCATCCTCCAGCAATGCGGCAATCAATGGCTGGCGCTCGATCAGGGTCATCTGGCAACCGAGGCTGGCCAGCACGAAGGCGTCCTTGCCCAAACCTGCCGTGGCATCCAGCACCTGTGGCCGTACCCCCTGGGCGATGCCAACGGCCTTGGCGATCATCTGCCCGTTGCCACCGCCGAACAGCCGACGATGGGCCGCCTGGCCCTCGACGAAATCGACTCGCACCGGCCCCGGTGCCTGCGGCCCCAGCTGCTGGATCTGCAAGCCTTCGGCGCCCACCTGCACGGCAAACCCGGCAGCGTCGCCGGCCAGCGGCAAGCCCAGGCGCTCAGCCCATTGCGCGGCCTGTGCCGTGTATTCCGGGGCCAGCGCCTCAACCCTCAGCCCTGTGCCCTGCTCCTGCTCTTCCATCACAACCTGCACTCGAAAAATTTGATGAAGCCCTTAATGAATCACCGGCAACGGCCGATACAGGCAATATCCCGCTATTCTGCCAGAGCACAACGCGCGCGACTGCCATGACAGATACTCTTCCCATCGGTTTGACCTATTTGTCGCCTGTCGGCAACTACGGTCGGCAGAATACCCAGGCACTTGGGGGCGTCAGCCACCTGTGGCAGGATTTCTTCGCCCGCGCCATGGCCGAGCAACAGGCAGAAGCGCCAGACAGCGTCAGCCAGGCGATGGTGCAGTACGACCAGGAAAGCGGCGAGCCGATCGGCGGGGCCAAGGCCCTGGCCATGATCGAAACCCAGCGCGCCTGCCCCGTGCAGGACACCATCGTCGCCCCGCCCGAGCCACTGTTCCTGCCCAAGGCAGAGCTTGAGGCCAACCTGCTGGAACCGGCGCCAGAGCCGTTCAGCGTGGCCGACATGATCCAGCAACAGCGCCAGCTGGACATCAGCAACACCTGGCTGCGCCCGATCGTGATGAGCCAGGGCCAGCCACTGCCCGAACCTGGCCCAGCCCCCGCCCAACGCCCATTGCACCTGCCCATCCCCGAGTTCGAGATGGGCCTGCTAGACCCGGCGCCGGAACCTTACGACGCCACGACCTTGGCCAAGCAACAGAACGACCTGGAGTTCGACATGCACTGGGCCCGCCCGGTGGTGCTGAACAACGTGCGCGTACACGCCTGAGTCAGCGCCGGAACAGATCGTTCAACTGGGCGAACGGCAAGCCCTGCTCACCGTAGCTGAAGGTTCCCTGGTCATGTATTTCCAGGGCGGCGCGCTGCAAGGCGCCCAGCGCTGCACGGGCCAGCGAGGAACCCACGCTGATTCGCCGCACCCCCAGGTCCTGCAACTGATTCACGCTCAAGGCCACGCCTGCCATGCCCATCAGCACATTGACCGGTTTCGGCGCCACCGCCTGCACCACCGCGCGCACCTCCTCGACGCTGCGCAGCCCTGGGGCATAGAGCACATCGGCACCGGCTTCGGCAAAGGCCTGCAGGCGCAGGATGGTATCGTCCAGGTCCATGCGCCCGTGCAGCAGGTTTTCCGCACGGGCGCACAGGGTGAACGGGAATGGCAGGCTGCGCGCAGCTTGCACCGCCGCCCGCACCCGCGCCACGGACAATTCGAAGTCGTAGATCGGCGCCTCGGCGCGGCCGCTGGCATCCTCGATCGAGCCACCCACCAGCCCGGCCTCGGCGGCCCGCAGGATGGTTTGCGCGCAATCCTCGGGCAGGTCGCCAAAGCCGTTCTCAAGGTCAGCGGCCACCGGCAGCGGCGTGGCATCGACGATCATGCCAGCATTGTCCAGGGTTTCGTCCAGGCTCAAGGCGCCTTCGGCGTCCGGGCGCCCCAGGCTGAAGGCCAGGCCCGCACTGGTGGTGGCCAATGCCTCGAAGCCAAGGCTGGCCAGCAGCTTGGCCGAGCCTGCATCCCAGGGGTTGGGAATGACGAAGGCGCCATCGCGCTCGTGCAGCGCCTTGAAGGCCTCGGCTCGCAGGGTTTGTACATCCATGGTCACAACCTCCGGGGTCAGGGAATGGTCAGAGTAGCCCCAGTTGTTCGACCTCGGGGGCGCGTGGCAATTCCGGCAAGGGCGCCAGGCCCGGCAGGCGCGCCATCAAGCGCTGGTGAAAACGCTGGGCCAAGGCCGCCGCCAGGCGGTTGTCCGAGGTGTGCAGGAAGATGTAGGGGTTCAGCCCGGCTTCGATCCAGGCGGCCACCTTGTCCACCCAGGGCGTGAGGAATGGTTCATTGGCGGCAAGCTCAGGGTGGCCGATGAAGCGCACCTGGGGGTGCTGGCTGAAGGCAGCCGGCCGTGGTGGCACCTTGGGCTTCTTCGACTGGGCGTGCAGCACGGCGGGGTCGCGCGAGGTACAGCTGAACAGTGCGCGCGGGTCGAGGCAGATACGCTCCACGCCGCGCTCGTGCAACAGGCGGTTGAGCAGCCGCTCCTCCTCGCCCTTGGCAAAGAACGCCTGGTTGCGCACTTCCACGGCCACCGGCGTACCGATTTCATCAAGAAAGTGGCACAGCTCACCCACACGTGCGGGGCTGAAGTGGGCCGGCAATTGCAGCCAGTAAGGCGCCACGCGCTGGCCCAGCGGCGCCATCAGGCGGGTGAAGTCGAAGGCCGGCTCCAGCTGGTCGCGCAGGTCGCCTTCGTGGCTGATGTCGCGGGGGAACTTGGCGGTGAAGCGAAAGTGCTCAGGCATCACCTGCGCCCAACGGGCAATGGTGCCAGGTGCAGGGCGGGCGTAGAAGGTGGTGTTGCCCTCCACGGCGTTGAACACCTGGCTGTAATAGCCAAGCATCTCGCCGGTGGTGGCATCGGCGGGGTACAGGTAGTCACGCCAGGCGTTTTCGCTCCAGGACGGACAACCCACGAAATAAGGCAGGGGTGATGGGTTCATCCATCAAATGTACAGGTCGAGCCCCAGCACTTCCATGTCCCAATCGGTAAAACCGGCGGTGCTCAGGTAGCTGGCTAGCGCGGTGGCGGTGCGCCGGTCACGGGCGCGGGGGAATACCATGTCCTGCTGGCGGGCCGGCAGGCCTGCGGGGCGACGGCGAGCGGCAGGCTCGGGCGCCGCCTCGATGTCCTCGACTAGGTCGGCATCGTCGGCGGGTTCATCACGCAGGCCTGCCTTACGCGGGGTGCGCTTGATGGGGTAGGACTGCGATGAAAAACCGTCGATACGCATGATGAGCACTCAGAACCGGTGATGGCAATTTAGCAGCATCAGAGTTCCGTCGCTAATGCTCAAGTGCTAACTGGACCACACAACGCGCATAAGGTTTATCGGAAACGGTAATAACCGACGAACAGCACTCAGCGCGCCTTGGGCGTAGCTACATTATCGCGCAAGTAAACCGGTTGCGCCTGTTCGGCGACGATTGCCTCGCCGCGCGCCCAGGCAAAGGTTGCCAGGCTGAGGACATCCAGGGCATTGGGCAGTGCCGCTGGGTTGCTGGCACTGGCTTGCACCGCCAGGCGCTCGGCATAGCCCCAGCCGGTGCCGGCGCCAAACCAGTCGCCGCTGCTGCCATCAGGCAGTGCCACGCGCTCTGGCGGCAGCACCGCTTCCTGGCCCTGCAGGCGCATTTCGCCGGCCTGGGCCTGGTAGCAGCCCCAGTACACTTCATCCATGCGCGCATCGATGGCTGCGGCCACTTGCTGCACGCCGTGCTCTCGCAACGCACCCTGGGCCAGTGCCGCCAGGTTGGACACCGGCAGCACCGGCCGCTCCAGGGCAAATGCCAGCCCCTGCACCACGCCAATGGCGATGCGCACACCGGTAAACGCACCCGGGCCGCGACCAAAGGCGATGGCATCCAGGGCATTGAGCGAAACACCGGAATCGGCCAGCAGCTGCTTGATCATCGGCAGCAGCTTCTGTGCGTGCATGCGCGGGATCACCTCGTAATGGCTGGTTACCTTGCCGTCATGCAGCAACGCGACGGAACAAGCTTCGGTGGCGGTATCCAGGGCCAGCAGGGTGGTCATCGAACGGGTATCCAGGTGCAGGGGGAAAAGAGCGGCAGTATAAACGACAACGGCCCGCAAGCGGGCCGTTGTCGACGTGCAGCCTAAGGCTGATCAGCTCAGGGCTGCCAGTACCTTGGCGGTGATCGACTCGACCGAGCCGACGCCTTCGATGTGGCTGTACTTCGGCTTGCCGGCATTGGCGGCCGACAGCTTCTGGTAGAAGTCCACCAGTGGCTTGGTCTGGCTGTGGTAAACCGACAGGCGATGACGCACGGTTTCTTCCTTGTCGTCGTCGCGCTGAATCAGGTCTTCGCCGGTGACGTCGTCCTTGCCTTCCACTTTCGGCGGGTTGTACTGAATGTGGTAGGTGCGGCCCGAGGCCAGGTGCACGCGGCGGCCCGCCATGCGGCCGACGATTTCTTCGTCGTCGACGGCGATTTCGACCACGGCGTCGATGTCGACACCGGCAGCGACCATGGCTTCAGCCTGGGGAATGGTGCGCGGGAAGCCGTCGAACAGGCAGCCCTTGGCGCAATCTGGCTGGGCGATGCGCTCCTTGACCAGGCTGATGATCAGATCGTCGGAAACCAGCTGGCCGGCATCCATGACTTTCTTCAGTTCCAGGCCCAACGGGGTGCCGGCCTTGACGGCGGCACGCAGCATGTCACCGGTGGAAATCTGGGGAATACCGAACTTTTCGGTGATGAACTTTGCCTGAGTACCTTTACCGGCCCCGGGAGCTCCCAGCAGAATTACGCGCATCTCGTGCTCCTCAAATTTTTTTATGAAATTCAATGGATTCGGCGACCAGGGCCAAGTCCGGAAAATCGGGTATGACCATAAATCGGTCAGAAGGCTGCTCAAGATACACAGCGCCCGGCAGCCAGACAAGCGCCCCAAAGTTGCAGTATTGCGTCATTCGCTCCCTTGGGTACAGGTGGTTGCGCCCGGCGCAACCACCCCTCTGGCTCTGTTCTGGCCCGCGTAATGCCTGCTTGCACAGGCACTACCCATGCGCTTCAACCGGTATTGCGCAGGCCGGCGGCAATACCCGCCACGGTCACCAGCAAGGCCTGCTCCAACGGGCTGTCCAGAGCGGCTTCGCGGCTGCGCGAACGGGCCAGCAATTCGGCCTGCAGGCGGTGCAGCGGGTCCAGGTAGGTGTTGCGCAGGCTGATGAATTCCAGGGTTTCGGGGCTGTGCGCCAGTAGCACCTGCTGCCCGGTCAGGCCCAGCACCACCTGGCACGACTGCGACAATAGGTCGCGCAGCTGCGCACCCAACGGCAGCAAGCCCGGTTGCACTAGACGTTCGTCGTAGGCTTTGGCGATTTCGGCATCGGCCTTGGCCAGCACCATTTCGAGCATGTCGATGCGGGTGCGGAAGAATGGCCACTGCTCGCGCATCTGCGCCAGCAGGTCGCCCTGGCCGCGCGCCAGGGCATTGCCCAGGGCGGTTTCCCAACCCAGCCAGGCCGGCAACATCAGGCGGGTCTGGGTCCAGCCGAAGATCCACGGAATGGCCCGCAGGCTTTCAATGCCGCCGGCGCGGCGCTTGGCTGGGCGGCTGCCCAGCGGCAAGCGGCCCAGCTCCTGCTCCGGGGTCGACTGGCGGAAATACTCGACGAAATCCGGGTTCTCCCGCACCACGGCACGGTAGGCTTTCAGGCCATCGGCGGCCAGCTGGTCCATCACTTCGCGCCAGGCCGGCTCAGGGGGCGGTGGTGGCAGCAAGGTCGCCTCCAGCACGGCGGCCAGGTAAAGGTTGAGGTTCTGCTCGGCAATGCCCGGCAAGCCGAACTTGAAGCGAATCATCTCACCCTGCTCGGTGGTGCGGAAACGCCCCGCCACCGACCCTGGCGGCTGCGACAGGATCGCCGCGTGAGCCGGGCCACCGCCACGGCCCACGGTGCCGCCACGGCCATGGAACAACAGCAGCTCGACCTGGTGCTCGCGGCAGATACGCACCAGGTTTTCCTGGGCGCGATACTGGGCCCAGGCGGCTGCCGTGGTGCCCGCGTCCTTGGCCGAGTCGGAATAGCCAATCATCACTTCCTGCGGGCCTCGCAGCCCGGCGCGATAGCCGGGCAGGCCGAGCAGGCGCTCCATCACCGGGCCCGCATTGTCCAGGTCGGCCAGGGTTTCGAACAGCGGCACCACGCGCATTGGCCGGGTCAGCCCGGCTTCCTTGAGCAGCAATTGCACGGCCAGCACATCGGAGGCGGCGCCGGCCATGGAAATCACGTAGGAGCCCAGTGACGCCCCCGGTGCTGCGGCAATTTCACGGCAGGTGGCCAGCACTTCGGCGGTGTCGGCCTGGGGTTTGAAATGCGCAGGCAACAGCGGACGGCGGTTTTTCAACTCGGCCTGGAGGAAGCCGATGCGTTGCTCTTCGTCCCATTCGGCATAGCTGCCCAGGCCCAGGTAGTCGGTGATTTCCGCCAGGGCATCACGGTGCCGGGCGGCATCCTGGCGCACGTCCAGGCGGCCAAGGAACAGGCCAAAGGTGACGGCCCGGCGCAGGCTGTCGAGCAGCGGGCCATCCGCGATCACACCCATGCCACATTCATGCAGCGACTGGTAGCACAACTCCAGCGGGGCGATCAGGTCGCGGTTGTCCACCAGCACCTCGGCACTGGCCGGCTGGCTGCTGTTCAACGCCGCGTGGGCCCAGGCGCGGGTGGCGCGCAGGCGCTCGCGCAGCTGCTTGAGCACGGCCCGGTAAGGCTCGGCGCTGTCCCCTACCCGCTCGCGCAAGGCACTGCTGGCCTGCTGCATGGACAGCTCGGCGGCCAGGGCATCGACGTCGCGTAGGAACAGGTCGGCGGCCATCCAGCGGGCCAGCAGCAGCACTTCGCGGGTGACCGCAGCGGTCACGTTGGGGTTGCCGTCACGATCGCCGCCCATCCACGAGGCGAAGCGAATGGGCGCGGCCTCCAGCGGCAAATGCAGGCCCGTGGCCTCGAACAAGGCACTGTCGACCTTGCGCAGGTGGCTGGGGATGGCGTGCCAGAGGGAGTGCTCGATCACCGCAAAGCCCCACTTGGCCTCGTCCACCGGGGTGGGCCGGGTGCGGCGGATTTCCTCGGTGTGCCAGGCCTCGGCAATCAGCCGGCGCAGGCGTTCACGCACCTGCTGGCGCTCGGCGGCGCTAAGGTCGCGGTGGTCCTGCACAGCCAGCTGGCCGGCGATGGCGTCGTATTTCTGGATCAGCGTGCGGCGCGCCACCTCGGTGGGGTGGGCGGTGAGCACCAACTGGATATCGAGTTTGGCCAGCTGCCGGGCCAGGGCGTCATCCTTGTGCCCGGCCTGCTTGAGGCGCGCCAGCAGCTCCGGCAGCACCCGTGCCTCGAACGGTTCGGCCTGCTCGCCATCACGGCGGCGGATCAACTGGTACTGCTCGGCCATGTTGGCCAGGTTGAGAAACTGGTTGAAGGCACGCGCCACCGGCAGCAGGTCTTCCTCGGCCAGGTCGGCCAAGGTCGAGCTCAGCTGCTCGCCGGGCCCGCGGCGGTCGGCCTTGGCGCTGTGGCGGATGCCCTCGATCTTCTGCAGGAACGCCTCGCCGTGCTGCTGGCGAATGGTGTCGCCCAGCAACTCCCCCAACACATGGACGTCTTCACGCAGGCGCACATCGATATCGGTCATTGGTCCTCTCTTAGGCGCGGTTGCTCCGCGCTCGTCTCAGGAAACAACTGCCCCAAGAGTGCCCACACGCCGGGCGTGCTGGCAAGCTGCGATGCGCAAAGCAAACTAAAGTCAATGTTGCACAGTCCGATGCAATGCAGCCTTCGATGGCGTTGACAGAGGTCACCATGAAAATCCGCGAACTCGCCCAGCACTGGGAACAGAATGCCGCCGGCACCCTGAGCCCTACCGGCCATGCCTTGCACCTGGACCTGGAGTCCGAGGCACGCCTGGCCGCCCTGATCGACATGTACCCCAAGCGCACCGCCGAGGCATTGCTCGGCGAGCTGGTGGCGGCCGCACTGGAAGAACTGGAAGCCAGCTTCCCCTACGTACAGGGCCGCAAGGTCATCGCCACCGATGAGGAAGGTGACCCCTTGTTCGAGGACGTGGGCCCTACGCCGCGTTTCCTGGCGCTGTCGCGGCGCCACCTGCACGACATGAGCAATGCCGGCGAAGACACCGGCAACTGACCACACCGTCTCCTGTTCCGGGCCTGCAATGGGCCCGGAATACCCCACCGAAACCTGAAAGTTCAAGGCAAAAGCCGCTGACCGATTAGTCAGAAATAGATAGCCGAATTCGGCAACTTTTTCTGAACTATTCAAAAAACGCCCAAGTCCCAGCCAATAGCCATCACGCTAAAACCCTGCACACCTGCCGTGTCGCAGCACCCTGCAAAAAGCGCCTGCAGAGGCCAGGGATTGAGCGATGGACTGCTACGGACATCGTCGTTATCAGGAGTGATCCAATGGAGCTGACCACCATGAAGACCCGCACCGAGAAGTGCTCATCCATCCCTGTGCGCGGGCTCAAGCTGGCCGCGCTGGCCCTGGGCAGTAGCCTGGTCCTGGCCGGCTGTGCAGGCAACCCGCCCACCGAGCAGTACGCCGTCACCCAGTCTGCGGTGAACTCCGCCGTCAGCGCTGGCGGTACCGAGTACGCTGCGGTGGAAATGAAAGCGGCCCAGGACAAGTTCAAGAAGGCTGAGATCGCCATGCACGACAAGAAGTATGACGAAGCCAAGCTGCTTGCCGAGCAAGCGGAATGGGACGCGCGCGTCGCCGAACGCAAGGCCCAGGCAGCCAAGGCCCAGAAGGCCGTGCAGGACGCTCGCCAGGGCGTCCAGGACGTACGTGAGGAAGGCCTGCGCAGCGCTGAATAAGCGCAGCCTCGCCCCTTAAGCCTTCGCAATCGATCAAAGGATGAACACTATGCGCAACTACGTCATGATTCCCGCCCTGCTGGCCCTGAGCGTTGGCCTGGCCGCCTGTTCCCACGACCCGAACGCCAACCTGGAATCGGCCCGCAGCAATTTCTCGGCGCTGCAAAGCGACCCGCAGTCGAGCAAGGTCGCGGCCCTTGAAACCAAGGACGCCCAAGACTGGCTGAACAAGGCCGACAAGGCCTACATGGACCGTGAAAACACCAAGAAGGTCGACCAACTGGCCTACCTGACCAACCAGCGTGTCGAAGTGGCCAAGCAGACCATTGCCCTGCGCACCGCCGAGAACGAGCTGAAAAATGCCTCGGCCCAGCGCGCCCAGGCCAAGCTGGACGCCCGCGACGCGCAGATCAAGAAGCTGCAGGACAGCCTCAATGCCAAGCAGACCGACCGTGGCACCCTGGTAACCTTCGGTGACGTGCTGTTCGATTTCAACAAGGCCGAGCTCAAGAGCAACGCCTACCCGAACATCACCAAGCTGGCGCAGTTCCTTCAGGAAAACCCTGAGCGCAAGGTGATCGTCGAGGGCTACACCGACAGCGTAGGCTCGGCCAACTACAACCAGTCGCTGTCCGAGCGCCGCGCCAACAGCGTGCGCATGGCCCTGGTACGCGCCGGGGTCGACCCTGCGCGTATCGTTGCCCAAGGTTACGGCAAGGAGTACCCGGTGGCGGACAACGGCAGCAACTCGGGCCGGGCACAGAACCGCCGGGTGGAGGTGACCATCTCCAACGACAACCAGCCGGTGGCACCGCGCTCGGTGAGCCAGGTTAGCCAGTAAGGCGCTGAGCCCCACAACCCCGCCGTCATGGCGGGGTTTTTTGTGCAAAAACGACAAAAAACACCTTTAAAAGCACTCTTACAAGCACTCTTACAAGCACTAACATCAACCTATTACTTATCATGTTCACGGGTTGATACAACTATGACCTTCCCAGTTCTCGCCGATCTGGCAGCATCCATAACCGACCTGAAAAAAGACCCTATGGGCACTATCCGCGAAGCAGCTGGAGAAACTGTGGTCATCCTCAATCGCAACGAACCGGCGTTCTATGCAGTGCCCCCCGAGCGCTACGAGGCGATGATGGAACTGATTGACGACATTCAACTGGCCAAGCTGGTGCGCCAACGCCGCGGTGGGGCCACAGTAAAAGTGGATATCGATGAGCTCATCGCCGAAGCCGAAGGAAACCAACAGCTACACCCTTGAATTCGACCTGCGGGCAAGGAAGGCTGTTACAAGATCAAGCTGAGGTCGGTGGGTTACCGGCTGGTGTATCGAGCCATTGACGAAAGCGTTGTCGTCCTCGTCATCGCTGTAGGAAAGCGCGAGCGCAGCGATGTCTACGATGTTGCGCAGGCCCGACTCCTGTAGGAGCGGGCTTGACCCGCGAAGCAAGCGCCTCGGTGCATGGCACCGGCTGCGCCGGTGTTCGCGGGGCAAGCCCGCTCCTACAGGTACATCACAAGGCTTGAGATGGGTGAAAATCCTTGTGGGAGCGGGCTCGGCTCACTGCACCTGCTGCGGGGTTTCCTCGCCCATGCAGCGCACCGCGCGCTTGCGGCTGTCCACCAACACCCCGGTCAGGCCCTTCTGCTCGGTATCGAACAGCACCAGCACGCCATCCACGCACTGCGCCACCTGCGCGGCCGGGTCCAGCGACACCTTGTAGTCCTCGCCGGGGATGGTCTTGAGCATGGTGTACTCCTGCAGCAACAGCGCGTCCTCGGGCTTGGCGAAATGCAGATAGCCGTAGTACCAGAGGGCCCCCACCGTGACGATGATGCTGCCAAGGCCAGTCAGAATCAGGGGGATGGCGTTGCGTTCTTCACTCATTGCGGGTTCTTCTCATCAGGGTAGTTGGGCACTTCGGCAAGCCGCCGCAGGCCGTTGAAATGGCTTGGGTCTTCCAGAAAGCGCAGCATCACCTGGCGCCACAAGGGGTCGGCAAAGGTCTGCACATGGCCGCCACGGGTCAGTTGCAGCACCCGCGGGGGTGGCGCGTGCTGGTACAGGCGGATGGCGCTCTCCATGGGCACCAGGTCGTCGTCGATGCTGTGGAAGAACAGCTTCGGCGGGCTGCCCAGGCGCTCGATCGAATGAATCGCACTGTCGCCGTCGGGCACCAGCCACGACAACGGCACCTGCAACGGCCAGGTCAGCCACGACGTGCCCAGGGCGTAGCGGCCAACCGCACGGTAACTGGCCGGTACGCCATCGAACACCAGTGCGCTGAAGCGCTGACGCTGCTCGGGATGGGCCGCCAGGTAATGAATCGCCATCGCCCCGCCAAGGCTCTGGCCCAGCAACACCAGGGGCTTGCCCTTGGCTTCGGGGGCGTTGGCAAGCCAGCCCATGGCGGCGTCGATGTCCTGGTAGACCTCGGGAAGGGTCGGCTTGCCTTCGGACAGGCCATAGCCACGGTAGTCGACCATCAACACCTGGTAGCCCTGTTCCGGCAGCCAATAAGTGGCGCCCAGGTGGCCCGGCAGGTTGCCGCCGTTGCCGTGCAGGTGCAGCACGGTGCCCTTGAGCGCAACGCCGGCCTTGGCCGGCAACCACCAGCCGTGCAGGCGCACGCCGTCGGCGGTGGTCAGGCTGACGTCGCGGTACGCGACCTTGGCCCGCTCAGGGGTGAATGCCTGGCCGGGCTCCGGGTAGAACAGCAGGCTGCTGCAGCCGCCCAGCCCCAGCAGCAACATGCCCAGGGCCAGCAGGCGCAACCACTCAGAGAATGTTCGCGTAGTCGGCTTCAATACGGTCCAGGCTCAGGTGGTTGAGGAAGTTGGAGAAGCACATCCAGGCCGACAAGGCGTTCAGGTCGCGAAACTGCTCGGGCAGGTACTTGGGCGGCTCGACCAGCCCCTCTTCGACCAGCTGGCGCAGGGTACGCATGTCTTCCAGGGTGGTCTTGCCGCAGAACAGCAGCGGAATCTGCTCAAGCTTGCCCTTCTTCACGGCCAACTGAATGTAGTTGTAAACCATGATGAAACCCTTGAGGTAGGACAAGTCCTTGGTAAATGGCAGGCCATTGGGCACCGACCCGCGGAACACCCGGCTGGCGTTGCTGTAGCTCTGGGCCATTTCGAAGCCCTGCTCGCGGAAGAAATTGAACACCTGGAGGAAGTCGGCGCCCTCCTCGACCATGTGGATGGCGCGGGTGCGGTTGGTGAGCTTGCGCAGGCGGCTGGGGTAGGAGGCGAAGGCGATCACTTCCATCAGAATGGCCAGGCCTTCCTGGGTCACGGTCGACGAGGGCGGGCCCTTGGCCAGGAAGGTGCAGATCGGCTGGTTCAGGCCATTGAGCGTGGTGCCCACGTGCACCAACCCTTCATGCACCTCCAGGGCGCGCACGTCGCGGCTGTTGAACATGGCGTCGGCGCGCACCTTGATGTAGTCGGCACCGGCCGCCGCGTCGGCGACGATGCCGTCGGACTCGAACACGCGGATGGTTTCCTCGGCCTCGCCGAACACCTTGTTCAGGCGGCGCTGGAGGATGTCCACGGCCTCCTTGGCGGTGAGGTTCTTTGGTTCGTCCTTGAGGTCGCCGCGGCCGTCGATGTTGTTCAGGTAGTCCGACAGCATCAGGCCCAGGTCGGCCAGGGTCGGGTCACCGGCGTGGAAGGCGTCGGAGGCGGCGCCGTAGAGCTCCTGGGAGATCAGGCCGAAGTCCTCGGTGCCGCGCGCTTCGAGCATACGCACCACCATGCGGTATTCGCGGCACATGCGCTTCATGATCTGCCCGACCGGGTTGAACTGGCCAAGCTGGCGGATGATGTCGCGCTCGATGCCCTGGAACTCGGCCTTGACGGCGCTGGAATCGAAGCCCAGCGGGCGGCCCTGGTAATAGGCACGGTCGACGGCAGGTGGCTCCTTGCCCTTGGCCTTGAGGAAGCCCTGGCGGATGTTATCGTCCCATTTCACCGCATCCAGCACGCGGATCGGGGTCTGCGCCGCGACGATGCGGTCGGACAGGGCACGGATGGTTTGCTGGTATTCGTCCACCTGGGACTCCTTTCTAGAACAAGATACCTGGGCCGGCCCTTTCGCGGGGCAAGCCCGCTCCTACATCATCTGTAGGAGCGGGCTTGCCCCGCGAAGAGGCAAACAGGGTCATTTGCCAGCCCGCTGGAAGCGCGCCACCTCGACGAACAGGTCCGAGTTGGCCGGGTCATCCAAATACGCCAGCACCCGCGCCGAAGGGCTGTCAATCAGCACGCCTTCGCCGTTCTCCTGGGCCGCCTGGGTGCTGCGCCCGGTCAGTTCCTTGTGCTCCACAGCCTGCTGCACCTGCTCGACATCAAGGTTGTAGAGCACCAGCTCCTTGCCATCGACGATATCGAAACCGCCGATCATGAAGTTGCCGCCCAGGCGCTTGGGCACGCCGGCCGACAGGTACCAGCGGTTGCCGTGGCGCGACACGGTGAACACGTATTCTTCGGGCGCCTTGCCCTTGGCCGTGGCCACGGCCTTGTAGGCATCTCCGCCGCTACGGCTGATGGTCAGCTTGAGCGGTTCGCCCCAGGCGTCCTTGCTGCTCCACTTGCCGAGCAGGGCCTTGGGCGCTGCCTGGTTGCTCGGCAGCGGCTCGTGGAAGGTCACCAGACATCCGCCCAGCAGCAGGAATGACAACGTCAACAACACCACACGCCAGGCTTTCATCCGGTTCTCCTTGAAGGTTCGGTCGCCGCTTAGGCCGATGCCAACACCAGGTGCAGGTAACGGGTAAGCATAGCGAGCATCTGCCCATCGGCTTGCGCATCGGCGTCCTTGAGCAGGCCCTGATATTCCATCTGCACGATAATCGCCGTCAACATCTGGGCGTCCTGCTCTGGCTGCCGCGAGCCGACCACCTGCAGCAGGTGGCGTGCGCCGTGCAGCAGAATCTGCTCGTGGGCCTGCACCAGTTCCGCCAGGCGCGGGCACAGCAGCGCCTCCTGGCGGAAGGCCTGCTCGGCCATGATGAAGTCACGGCGGGTGAGCAACTGGCGGGAAACGTAGTCGGCCACGATGTGGGCGATTGCATCGGCCAGGCGCGCGCGCGAGGCGACGCTGCCGTCATCCTTGGCCAGTAGTTCGCGCAGCACCACCTCGGTGTTGGCCCAGAGCTTGGCCATGTAGGCGGCGCTGCGCTCGACATACTGGGCGAAGGTGTCGGTGAGCAGGTCTTCGATGTCCTTGAAATAGTAGGTGGTGGCCGACAGCGGCACACCGGCCTCGGCAGCCACCGCGCGATGGCGCACGCCGCGCACGCCATCGCGCACGATGATGCGCATGGCGGCGTCGAGAATCAGCTGGCGACGCTGCTCGCTGCCTTGACGGGCGGTCTTGCGGCCCTGGTATTGCACGCTTTCGGCGACGGCGGTGGCGATGCCGGCAGCGCCTTGGTGGGGCATTGCGGGGGTCACGGTGGTTACCTCGTGGACAGTGGGTTGCCTGTACGGGCCCTTTCGCGGGGCAAGCCCGCTCCTACAGGAGCGGGCTTGCCCCGCGAAAGGGCCGGCCCTGACAACATAAAGCTTCAGGCAAGAAAAAGCCGCCCCGAAAGGCGGCTTGTTCACATCACTCAGGCCTGCGGACGCATGTGCGGGAACAGGATCACGTCGCGAATCGACGGCGAGTTGGTCAGCAGCATCACCAGGCGGTCGATGCCGATGCCTTCACCGGCTGTCGGCGGCATGCCGTATTCCAGGGCGCGAACGAAGTCGGCATCGTAGTGCATGGCTTCGTCGTCACCGGCATCCTTCTCGGCCACCTGGGCCAGGAAGCGCTCGGCCTGGTCTTCGGCATCGTTGAGCTCGGAGTAGGCGTTGGCGATCTCGCGGCCACCGATGAACAGCTCGAAGCGGTCGGTCACGGCCGGGTTGTCGTCGTTGCGACGGGCCAGTGGCGACACTTCGAACGGGTATTCGGTGATGAAGTGCGGCTGCTCCAGCTTGTGCTCGACCAGCTCTTCGAAAATCATCACCTGCAGCTTGCCCAGGCCCTCGTGGCCCAGCACCTTGGCACCGGCCTTCTTGGCGATGTCACGGGCGCGGTCGACGTCCTGCAGGTCGGCAGCCGCCAGCTCTGGGTTGTACTTGAGGATCGAGTCGAACACCGACAGGCGCACGAACGGCTCGCCGAAGTGGAACACCTTGTCGCCGTATGGCACGTCGGTGCTGCCCAGTACCAGCTGCGCAAGCTCGCGGAACAGTTCCTCGGTGAGGTCCATGTTGTCGCGGTAGTCGGCGTAGGCCTGGTAGAACTCAAGCATGGTGAATTCTGGGTTGTGACGGGTCGACACGCCTTCGTTACGGAAGTTGCGGTTGATCTCGAACACTTTCTCGAAGCCACCGACCACCAGGCGCTTGAGGTACAGCTCCGGCGCAATGCGCAGGAACATGGCCATGTCCAGGGCGTTGTGGTGGGTTTCGAACGGCTTGGCCGCAGCACCGCCCGGGATGGTTTGCAGCATCGGCGTTTCGACTTCGAGGAAGTCGCGCTCGATGAGGAACTTGCGGATGTGCGAGATCACCTGCGACCGCACACGGAAGGTGTGGCGGGTTTCTTCGTTGACCATCAGGTCGACGTAGCGCTGGCGGTAGCGCTGCTCGGTGTCGGTCAGGCCGTGGTGTTTGTCTGGCAGCGGGCGCAGCGACTTGGTCAGCAGGCGCACGTTGGTCATTTCCACGTACAGGTCGCCCTTGCCGGAACGGGCCAGGGTGCCTTCGGCGCTGATGATGTCGCCCAGGTCCCAGGTTTTCACGGCCGCCAGGGTTTCTTCCGGCAGGGTCTTGCGGTTGACGTAGACCTGGATACGGCCGGTCATGTCCTGGATCACCATGAACGAGCCACGGTTGAGCATGATGCGACCGGCAACCTTGACCGGGATCGCGGCTGCTTCCAGCTCTTCCTTGGTCTTGTCCGCGTACTGTTTCTGCAGGTCGTTGCAGTAGCTGTCGCGACGGAAGTCGTTGGGGAAGGCATTGCCCTTGGCACGCTCGGCGGCAAGTTTTTCCTTGCGCAGGGCGATCAGGGCGTTTTCTTCCTGTTGCAGGTCTTGCGATTCGGTCTTGAGGTCGCTCATGTCGTCTTTGTTTCCATCAGGTATTCGTTGCCCTTTCCGGGCAGGGCACGCGATACCGGCGGCTGGCCAGGTATCGCGGCGGTGGTGTGCGGCTTACAGGCCCTGCTTGAGGCTCGCTTCCAGGTACTGGTCGAGGTCGCCGTCCAGCACCTTCTGGCAGTCGCTGCGCTCGACGCCGGTACGCAGGTCCTTGATGCGCGAGTCGTCGAGCACGTAGGAGCGGATCTGGTGGCCCCAGCCGATATCCGACTTGCTGTCTTCCAGCGCCTGGGACGCGGCGTTGCGTTTCTGCATTTCCAGCTCGTACAACTTGGCCCGCAGCATTTTCATGGCGGTGTCCTTGTTGGCGTGCTGGGAACGTTCGTTCTGGCAGGCCACCACGGTGTTGGTCGGGACGTGGGTGATCCGCACGGCGGAGTCGGTGGTGTTCACGTGCTGGCCACCGGCACCGGAGGAGCGGTAGGTGTCGATGCGCAGGTCCGACGGGTTGATCTCGATCTCGACCTTGTCGTCGATCTCGGGGGACACGAACACCGCCGAGAACGAGGTGTGGCGACGGGCGCCGGAGTCGAACGGGCTCTTGCGCACCAGGCGGTGCACGCCGATTTCGGTGCGCAGCCAACCAAAGGCGTACTCGCCCTTGATGTGCACGGTGGCACCCTTGATGCCGGCCACTTCGCCTTCGGACAGTTCGATGATGGTGGCGTCGAAGCCACGCTTGTCGGCCCAGCGCAGGTACATGCGCAACAGGATGTTGGCCCAGTCCTGGGCCTCGGTGCCGCCGGAGCCGGCCTGGATGTCCAGGTAGGCGTTGTTCATGTCCATCTCGCCGCTGAACATGCGACGGAACTCAAGCTGGGCCAGGGATTCTTCCAGGGCCTGCAACTCGGTCTCGACATCGCTGACAGCGCCTTCGTCACCTTCCTCGACGGCCATGTCGAGCAGGTCCTTGCAGTCGGACAGGCCGTTGGCCATCTTGTCCAACGTCTCGACCACCTGGGCCAGCATGGCGCGCTCGCGGCCCAGGGCCTGGGCGTACTCGGGCTTGTTCCAGACGGAGGCGTCTTCGAGCTCGCGGTTGACTTCGATCAGGCGGTCATGCTTGTGATCGTAGTCAAAGATACCCCCGAATGGACAGGGAACGCTCGGTGAGGTCCTTGATGGTGTTCAGGATCGGTTGGATTTCCATGGGCAGCTGGCTCTCGTGCGAATTCGGTGAAAAGCCCGCGAGTATAACCGATCCAGGGCCCGGCGGCAGCCCGTTGGGCAGGGCCTGGGCAACTTGCACAGCAGCGCCGCGCACGATGCGCCGCACGCGGCGCTCGGGCGGCCAGGCGCCACAACCCTCAGGCAATCCCAACCTGGTTGCGGCCGCTGTTCTTGGCCAGGTACAGGCCCTTGTCCGCCGCCGAAATCAACTGCCGGCAATGGCTGCCGATGGCCGGCGTCTGGGTCGCCAGGCCGATGCTCACGGTCAGCAACGAGTCGGCCTGGGGCGCTGAATGCGGAATCTTCAGGCCGAGAATGGTCTGGCGCAGCTTCTCGGCCACCAACCGCGCACCGCCCGGCGAGGTGTTGGGCAGCACCAGGGCGAATTCCTCGCCACCGTAGCGCGCCGGCAGGTCGGTTGGCCGCGCGCACGAGCCGCGAATGGCTTCGGCGACCTGGCGCAGGGCTTCATCGCCAGCCAGGTGGCCGAAGCTGTCGTTGTACACCTTGAAGTAGTCGACATCGATCATCAGCAGGGAAATCTGCTGCTGCTCGCGCATGGCACGGCGCCATTCCAGCTCCAGGTACTCGTCGAAATGGCGGCGGTTGGACAGCCCGGTCAGGCCATCGGAGTTCATCAGCCGCTGCAGCATCAGGTTGGTGTCGAGCAGCTGCTGCTGGCTCACGCGCAGGGCGCGGTAGGCCTCGTCACGCTGCAGCAGGGTCAGGTAGGAGCGCGAGTGGTAGCGAATGCGCGCCACCAGCTCGATGGTGTCCGGCAGTTTCACCAGGTAGTCGTTGGCCCCGGCGGCGAAGGCGGCGCTTTTGACCAACGGGTCTTCCTTGGTCGACAGGACGATGATCGGGATGTCCTGGGTGGCCGGGTTGTTGCGGTATTCGCGCACCAGGGTCAGGCCATCGAGGCCGGGCATGATCAGGTCCTGGAGAATCACCGTGGGCTTGATGCGCATGGCCTGGGCCACGGCCTGGTGTGGGTCGGCGCAGAAGTGGAAGTCGATGTTCTCTTCGTGCGCCAGGCCTCGCCGCACCGCCTCGCCGATCATGGCCTGATCGTCGATCAGCAGTACCATCGCCGAGTTTTCGTTGGGTGTGGCAAAGCCTTCTACCGGTAGATCAGTCATTCGAATTCACCTGATCACAGCCGCCCATGCGGCGCGATTCAATACATATCGTCATTTTGCGAAGAGTTCCATCAAGCGCCCGGCGATTCGCTCCAGCGGACGGATTTCCACCGCCGCGTCAATCGCGGCGGCGGCCTTGGGCATGCCGTAGACAGCGCTGCTCTGCTGGTCCTGAGCGATGGTCAGAAAGCCTTGCTGGCGCATCAGTTTCAGGCCCTGGGCACCATCGCGGCCCATGCCGGTGAGCAGCACGCCCACCGCCTCGCCGGTCCAGTAGCGCGCCACGCTCTCGAAGAACACATCGATCGAGGGCCGGTAGATTTCGTTGACAGGTTCGGCAGTGTAGGCCAACTGGCCGTTCTGCAGCAGGCGGATATGGTGGTTGGTGCCGGCCAGCAGTACCTGCCCCGGCTGCGGCGGCTCGCCCTCGCGGGCCAGGCGCACGGGCATGCCGCTGGCACTGGCCAGCCATTCGGCCATGCCGGCGGCGAACACCTGGTCGACATGCTGAACCAGCACGATCGAGGCCGCAAAGCCCCGTGGCAGCCCCTTGAGCAGCACTTCCAGAGCTGCCGGGCCGCCCGCCGAGGAGCCGATGGCCACCAGGCCGCTGCGCTGCGACGCCTCGCGCAGGGGCGTTGCGACGGTTTTGCTGGCGCTGGGACGCTGCTGGCCGATCAGCCAGCTGATGTTGAGGATCTTGCGCAGCAACGGCGCCGCCGCCTCGCGGGCATCGCCTGCGCCCAGGGCCGGCGTGTCGACCACATCCAGGGCGCCATGGCCCATGGCCTCGAATACCCGGTGCACGTTCTGCTTGCGGTCGACGGTGACGATGACGATGGCGCAGGGGCTTTCGGCCATGATGCGCCGGGTGGCCTCGATGCCATCCATCACCGGCATGATCAGGTCCATGAGAATCAGGTCGGGGGTGTGCTCGGCGCACTTGCGTACCGCCTCGGCGCCGTTGCTGGCCACCCAAACCACCTGGTGCGCCGGCTCGAACGCCAGCGCCCGGCGCAGTGCCTCTACCGCCATGGGCATATCGTTGACGATGGCGACCTTCATCCCTGCGCCCCTCCGATCAGTTCGACCACGGCGTCCAGCAGCGCATCATCATGGAAGCTGGCTTTTGCCAAATAGTAGTCGGCCCCGGCATCCAGGCCACGCCGGCGGTCTTCTTCACGGTCCTTGTACGACACCACCATCACCGGCAGGGCCTGCAGGCGTTGGTCGCGGCGCACCAGGGTGACCAGCTCGATACCGTCCATGCGCGGCATGTCGATGTCGGTGATCAACAGGTCGAAATCTTCGCCGCGCAGGGCATTCCAGCCGTCCATGCCATCCACCGCCACGGCCACGTCGTAGCCGCGGTTGCTGAGCAGCTTGCGCTGCAGTTCGCGCACGGTGAGCGAGTCGTCGACCACCAGCACGCGCTTGCGGCTGACCCCGCGGGCACCTTGGCCGCCACGCTCGATGCGTTCCAGGCGGCCGGTGCTGAGCAGCTTCTCCACCGAGCGCAGGAGGTCTTCGACGTCGATGATCAACACCACCGAGCCGTCGTCGAGCAAGGCGCCGGAGGAGATGTCCTGGACCTTGCCCAGGCGCGGGTCCAGGGGCATCACCACCAGCACCCGCTCACCGACCAGGCGCTCCACTGCCACCCCGTACAGCTGCTCACGCTCACGGATCACCACCACCCGCAGGCTGCTGGCCTCGCCGTGCCCGGCGGGGCGGTTGAGCAACTGGCTGGCAGCCACCAGGCCGATATGCCGGCCCTCGTGCCAGAAGTGCTGGCGGCCCTCGATCTGCACGATGTCGTCGGCGGCCACCTCCAGGGTGCGCTCGATATGCGCCAGCGGGAAGGCATACGCTTCGCCTCCCACCTCCACCACCAGGCTACGCACCACCGACAGCGTCAGCGGGACTTCCAGGTGGAAGCGGCAGCCCTGGCCGGCAACCTGGCTCAGCACGATGGCGCCGCGCAAGTCGCGGACCATGTGTTGCACCGCATCCAGCCCCACGCCACGCCCGGACACCTCGGTGACCCGGTCGCGCAGGCTGAAACCCGGCAGGAACAGGAAGGTCAGCAGCTCGGCCTCGCTCATCTGCGCCACCGTCTCGGCCGGCGACAGGCCGCGCTCGACAATGCTGCGCTGCAGGCGCGCCAGGTCGATGCCGGCGCCGTCATCGATCAGCTCAAGGATCAGCATGCCAGCCTGGTGCGAGGCGCGCAGGCGGATCGTGCCCTCCTCCACCTTGCCAGCCAGCAGGCGCTGTTCGGGCTGTTCGATGCCGTGGTCGACGGCATTGCGCAGCAGGTGGGTCAGCGGCGCCTCAAGCTTTTCCAGCACATCGCGGTCAACCTGGGTCTTGTCGCCCTCGATTTGCAGCCGTACCTGCTTGCCCAGCGAGCGGCCCAAGTCGCGCACCATGCGGCTCTGGCCGGCCAGCACATCGGCGAACGGGCGCATGCGGCAGGCCAATGCGGTGTCGTACAGCAACTGTGCACGCTGGCTGGCCTGCCAGCCGAAGGCATCGAGGTCGGCAGCCTGCTGCTGCAGGGTCTGTTGGGTTTCGGCCAGCAGCCGTTGGGTCTGGGCCAGTGCTTCGAGCACTTCCAGGCTCTGGCCGCTGCTCTCCAGCTGCGCCTTCAGGCCGTCGAGGGCACGCATGCCCTGGCCGTGCATGCGCTTGAGGCGCTGCAGGGTGGCCAGGTAAGGCTTGAGCCGCTGGGTTTCGACCAGCGACTTGCTCGACAGGTCGAGCAGGCTGTTGAGGCGGTCGGCGGTCACCCGCAACACCCGCTCGCCACCTTCGCCGCCCCGTTTGCCCGGCTTGTGGGGCGCCACGGGCGCGGTTGACGCCGTGGGCTCAGGTTCCAGCGCCAGCTCGGGTTCCGGGGTAACCGGCACAACCGGCGGCACAGGCGCAGGCTTCGGCGCCTCGACATGGGCAATGGGCGCAGCAGGAGCGACAGGGGCGGCAGCTGGGTCCAGCAGGCTGGCCATGTGCACCAGGAAGCCCGGCACGGCCGCCTCGCCATTCGGATCACCCGGCGTAGCGATGTGCAGCAGCAGGTCGGTGCCGCGCAACAAGGCATCGATGTGCTCGGTACGCAGCCGCAGGCGGCCTTCCTGGGCGGCGACCAGGCAGTCTTCCATCACATGGGCGACGCTGACCCCGGCATCGATGCCGACGATGCGCGCCGCGCCCTTGAGCGAGTGGGCCGCACGCATGCACGCTTCCAGCTGGTCGGCCAGGGTCGGGTCGCGTTCCAGTGCCATCAGGCCGGTGCTGAGCACCTGGGTCTGCGCCTCGGCCTCTAGGCTGAACAGTTCGAGCAGCGAGGCGTCGCGCATTTGCTCCGGGGTCATGACAGGCTCCGTTGCACGGCAGACAGTAAGTAATGGTCGTCCAGCACGCGCACGCTGCGCCCGCGCCACTGCAGCACGGCCGCCGTGAAGGGTGCGGCCTCTTCGGCAGCGCCCAGCCGTTCGGGTGCCAGGCGGTGGATGCCGTCGATCTCGTCCACCGCCATCACCACCGGCCCACCCGCCGCGGCGAGAATCAGCATGCGCGGCATCGCCCGGCCGCTGCGGGCCTGCTCGGGCAAGCGCTCAACGCCCAGCAGGTCGCCCAACGACAGGCACGGCACCAATGCGCCGCGTACGTTGGCCACCCCTTGCAGCACCCGCGAGCGCTGGTGTGGCAGGGAGTGCACCGGCTGCAGCGGGGCGATCTCGGCCAGGCAGGCGGTGGCCAGCGCCAGCCACTCCTCACCCAGGCGGAACAACAGCAGCGAACGGCCGCTGGCGGTTTGCTCCGGCGCCGGGGCAGGTGCCTGGTCGTCCTCGACCAGGGCATAGCGGTCGAGCAAGCGGGTGGCCGCTGCGGCCTGCACTTCGCAGTTACGGCAGTGAATGTGCCGTTCCAGCAGCGGGCACTGCTTGTTGCCATGCACGCCGATGCGGTTCCAGCAATCGTCGATGCGCTCACTGTCCTCGGCGAGCAGTTCGATGGTGCTTTCGACATTCATCATTCAGCCCCCCGGCCGGCACGCGCCGCACGCGCCTGCAGGCGCCGGGCGCCGGCCTCGTCGCCCTGGGCCGCCAGCAAGGTGGCCAGGTGCAGCAGGGCCTCGGGGTGCTGAGGTTCCAGGTACAAGGCCTTGCGGTAATGGGTGAGCGCCTGTTGCGCATCGCCTTCGGTATCGCTGAGCAGCCCCAGCCAGTAATACACCTGCGCCTTGGGCGGGAACTGTTGCAAATAGCGCTGGCAACTGGCGCGAGCCTGGGCACTGTCGCCAGCATTGGCCTGGCGGGCGATGTCGGCGAGCAGCTGGCTTTCGCTTTCGCCTTGCCCCCTTGGCGGGGCAACGGCCACCGGGGCCGGCATCGGTCGCGCAGGCGGCGCTGGCACGGGCCTACCCGGCGCCGCCGGGGCTGGCCGGCTGGCCAGGGGCCGCACGGGCGCAGCTGGCGTTGCCTCGGCCTGGCGCACGTAGGCGAAGGACTGGGCGATGCCCAGGGGCCGCATGCCCAAGCGCGCCAGCAGGCTGCCTTCGGCCGGGCCGATGAACAGCACGCCGTGGGCGTTGGCCAGCCCCTTGAGCACTTCGAATACCCGTTGTTGGGTTGGCACGTCGAAATAGATCAGCAGGTTGCGGCAGAACACGAAATCGTACTGGCCATTGCGGCTGGCCAGTGCCGGGTCGAGCACGTTGCCCACCTGCAGGCTCACTTGCCGGCGCACCCGCTCGTCGAGCACGTGGTTGTCCGCGAACACCTGGAAGTGCCGGTCACGAAACGCAAGGTCGGTGCCGCGGAACGAGTTGCGCCCGTATTCGGCTTGCACGCCTTTGGCCACGGAACTTGGGCTGATGTCGATGCCGTCGATGTGGAACGCCCCTGGGCTGATGCCCGCATCGAGCAGGGCCATGGCCAGGGAATAAGGTTCCTCGCCAGTGGAGCTTGGCAGGCTGAGCAAGCGCAACGGGCGTTCGCCCGCCAGTTCAGCCAGGCGCTTGTGGGCCAGGCCAACCAGGGCGGTGAACGACTCGGGATAACGGAAGAACCAGGTTTCCGGAACGATCACCGCCTCGATCAGCGCCAGTTGCTCATCCGCCGACTGCTGCAGGCGCAGCCAGTAGTCGTCGAGGTCGGCAGCCGCCAGGGCCGCGCAGCGCTGACGCAAAGCGCGCTCGACCATCGGCACCCCCACCGATTCGACATCCAGGCCAATACGCTCTTGCAGGTAACGGAAGAAACGTTGCTCGTTCATGCCATCACCTGGCCGGGCTCGGCGGGAAACAGCAGCTCGCGCACGGCCTCGGGCAGCAGGTCATTCACCTCGATGCGCTGCAGCAGGCCCTGGGCATCCTGGCGAACCGGGCCCAAATAGGGTGCCTGGCCATTGTCCAGGCCATACGGCTGGAATTCCTCGGGAGCGCAGCGCAGGGTATCGGTGGCCTGCTCCAGGATCAGGCCCAGCACCTGCTGCTGGCAGTAACGCACCAGTACCAGGCGGGTGCTGGTGCGCTCGGCGGCCGGCTGGGCGAAGCTCAACGCGCACAGGTCGACCACCGGCACCAAGGCGCCACGGTGGGCGAGAATACCGGCCACCCAGGCCGGCGCCTGGGCAATCGGCTTGAGCGGGCGACGCGGCAACACTTCGATCACTTCGTGAACATCCAGGGCGAAGCGCTGGCCGCCCAGGCGAAACTGCAGGTACAGCGTACCCTTGGCGCTGGCCGCCTCGGGCGCATGGGAATGCAGGTGCAGGTCCATGGCGGGCGGTCAGACCTTGAACCGCGATACACCACCGCGCAAGCCTGCAGCCACCTGGCTCAGCTCGTCGATGGCGAAGCTGGCCTGGCGCAGCGATTCCACGGTCTGGGTGCTGGCATCGCTGAGCTGGACCAAGGCCTGGTTGATCTGCTCGGCACCGGTGGCCTGGGCCTGCATGCCTTCGTTGACCATCAACACGCGCGGCGCCAGTGCCTGCACCTGGTGAATGATCTGGCTCAGTTGCTCGCCCACCTGCTGCACCTCGAACATGCCGCGGCGCACCTCTTCGGAGAACTTGTCCATGCCCATCACCCCCGCCGACACCGCCGACTGAATCTCGCGCACCATCTGCTCGATGTCGTAGGTGGCCACGGCGGTCTGGTCGGCCAGGCGGCGCACCTCGGTGGCGACCACGGCAAAGCCGCGGCCATATTCACCGGCCTTTTCCGCTTCGATGGCCGCGTTGAGCGACAGCAGGTTGGTCTGGTCGGCCACCTTGACGATGGTCACCACCATTTGCGTGATGTTGCTGGCTTTCTCGTTGAGGATGCCCAGCTTGGCATTGACCAGGTCGGCGGCGCCCATCACCTGGTGCATGGTTTCTTCCATGCGCGCCAGGCCTTGCTGGCCGGAGCCGGCCAGGCTCGACGCCTGGTCCGCCGCACTGGTGACCTCGGTCATGGTGCGCACCAGGTCACGCGAGGTGGCGGCGATTTCCCGCGAGGTGGCGCCAATCTCGGTGGTGGTGGCGGCGGTTTCGGTGGCGGTGGCCTGCTGCTGCTTGGAGGTGGCGGCGATTTCGGTCACCGAGGTGGTCACCTGCACCGACGAGCGCTGGGCCTGGGCCACCAGGTTGGCCAGGGCCTCGGCCATTTCGTTGAAGCCGCTTTCGATGGCGCCGAACTCGTCCTTGCGGTCCAGGCTCAAGCGCATGCTCAGGTCGCCCGAGCGCAGTTTATCCAGGGCATGCACCACCCGCTGAACCGGCGCGGTGATGGCGCGCATCAGCAACAGGCCGCAGATGCCGGCGGCAACGATGGCCAGCAGCAACGACACCATCATGCTGCCCTTGGCAGTGCTGACGGCGCTGACGATCTCGTGGGTAGCAGCGTCGGCAGATTCGCGGTTGCGCTCAATCACCGTGTTCAGGTGCTTGCGGCCCTCGACCCAAGCCGGCGTCAACTCCACGGTAATCAACCGCTCGGCCTCGGCGTACTGGCGTTGCCGGTAGGCCTGAAGCACTTCGCCCACCAGCCTGAGGTAGTTTTCCTCAAGTTTGACGAAGGTGTCGAAGCTGGCCTGGTCATCGCTGGACTGGATGGTGGCCTGGTAGCTCGCCATGTGCTGCTTGAGGCGGTCGTCGAAGCTTTTGAACAGCTCCATGTCGGCCGAGGTGATCTCGCGGTGGCTGGACAGCCCGACCAGCTGCTGGCTGGTGACGTAGCTGTCGACCCAGGCGCTGCGGATCATCGAGCTGTAGTAGACCCCTGGAATGCTGTCGGTGCCTACCGCTTCCTCGGCGCTTTCGATCGTTACCAATCGCGAGTAGGCCGCCACGATCATCAGCAGCATGATGGCGATGATCACGGCGAAACTTGCCAGGATCCGTTGGCGCAACGTCCAGTTTTTCACATTCAGCCCTCAGGAATTCACAACGAGCGGGAAAAATCGCCGAAGTATAGCCCAGGCTTCCTACGCTTTTGCGGCTGAAATGCGAGGTAATCTGGCCTGATTTCCGAGAAAACAGGCCATTTGCCACTTCACTGGCCTGCAGCGAGCCGTACCTGGGCCTCCAATTCCTGGCGCAGGGCCGGCTCCAGGCGCAACTGGCGGGCCAATTCGTCCAGGTAGGCGCGCTCCATGAAGTTTTCCTGATCGACCATCATCACGCTGGCCAGGTACATCTCGGCCGCCATCTCCGGCGTTTGCGCGGCGCGGGCGACCTCGGCCGGGTCCAGCGGCTTGTTGAGTTCATCGTGCAGCCAGTGCTGCAGCTCGCGGTCGTTGTCCAGGCGGGTGAACTCGCCTTCGATCAGAGCCCGTTCGCGCTCGTCGATATGGCCATCGGCCTTGGCCGCCGCCACCAGTGCCCGCAGCACGGCCTGGCTGTGCTGCTCGGCCTGGGGCGCGGGCAGGCGGTCGAGGGTTTGCGGTTCGGCGCCCTGCCCCGCGCCCTGGCTGGCCTGCCAGTTGCCATAGGCCTTGTAGGCCAGCACACCGAGGGCTGCCAGGCCACCATAGGTCAGCACCTTGCCACCGTATTTGCGCGCCTTCTTGTTGCCCAGTAGCAAACCGATGGCGCCCGCCGCCAGGGCACCGCCACCGGCCCCCGAGAGCAGGCCGCCCAGGCCGCCAGCATTGCCTGATGGCTGGCCGGAAGCGGGCTGTTTGTTCAGCAATTGCTGGCCGGACTTGAGCAACTGGTCGAGCAGGCCCCGGGTGTTCATGCGCGCGTCTCCAAGCGTTGAGAGGGAACGGCCAGCGTAAGGCTTGCCGGTGTTGCAGCCACCTGGGGATTTGCTTCGGGATGTTGCGTTGGCCTGGCAAAAGCCGACTAGACTCGAAATCGCCAAGCCCTGCACCTGCGCACTACGCTTATAACGATTGCACCACTGCTTGCTGGATGACTGCCCCGACCAAGATTTCCAATAAAGAGGGAACACCATGTCAGTGCACAAGACCCTATTGCTCGGCGCCGCCACTGGCGCATTGCTGGCCGGCGCCAGCCTGCAGGCCGCCGAATTGCCCAAGGCGCTCGGCGCCGGCGAAGGCCAGCTGGATATCGTTGCCTGGCCCGGCTACATCGAGCGTGGCGAAAGCGACAAGGCCTACGACTGGGTGACCGGTTTCGAGAAGGAAACCGGCTGCAAGGTCAGCGTCAAGACGGCCGCCACGTCCGATGAAATGGTCAGCCTGATGAGCAAGGGCGGCTACGACCTGGTGACCGCCTCCGGCGACGCCTCGCTGCGCCTGATCGTGGGCAAGCGCGTGCAGCCGATCAACACCGCGCTGATTCCCAACTGGAAGAACATCGACCCGCGCCTGCAGAACGGGGGTTGGTACGTGGTCGACAAGCAAGTCTATGGCACCCCGTACCAGTGGGGGCCGAACGTGCTGCTGTACAACACCGACACCTTCAAGCAAGCGCCCACCAGCTGGGGCGTGGTGTTCGAACCGCAGAACCTGCCCGATGGCAAACCGAACAAAGGCCGGGTGCAGGCCTACGACGGGCCGATCTACATCGCCGACGCAGCGCTCTACCTCAAGGCGGCCAAGCCCGAGCTGGGCATCAAGGACCCCTACGAGCTGAACGAAGCCCAGTACAAGGCCGTGCTCGACTTGCTGCGCCAACAGCACCCGTTGGTGCACCGCTATTGGCACGACGCCACGGTACAGATGAGCGATGTGAAGAACGAAGGGGTGGTCGCGTCCAGCTCCTGGGGCTACATGGTCAACGGCTTGAAGGCAGACAAACAGCCGGTGGCCTCGACCATTCCACAGGAAGGCGCGACCGGCTGGGCCGACACCACCATGCTGCACAGCGAGGCCAAGCACCCCAACTGCGCCTACAAGTGGATGGACTGGTCGCTGCAACCGAAGGTGCAAGGCGACGTGGCGGCCTGGTTCGGCTCGCTGCCGGCAGTACCGGCGGCGTGCACCGGCAGCGAGCTGCTGGGGGCCGATGGGTGCAAGACCAACGGCTTCGACAACTTCGACAAGATCGCCTTCTGGAAAACCCCGCAGGCCCAGGGTGGCAAGTTCGTGCCCTATAGCCGCTGGACCCAGGACTACATTGCGATCATGGGTGGGCGCTGAGGTCGGTTGAGGCCTGTACGGCCCTTTCGCGGGGCAAGCCCGCTCCTACAAGGAGATGCGATACCTGTAGGAGCGGGCTTGCCCCGCGAAGAGGCCGGCACAGGAGAGAGAAGTCCCCAGGAGCCCACACATGCCCCTAGCCGTCCAGTTCACCCAGGTTTCCCGCACCTTCGGCGAGGTCAAGGCCGTCGACCACGTCAGCATCGACATCGAAGATGGCGAGTTCTTCTCCATGCTAGGCCCTTCCGGCTCGGGCAAGACCACCTGCCTGCGCCTGATCGCCGGCTTCGAACAACCCAGCAGCGGCTCCATTCGCATTCATGGCGTGGAGGCGGCCGGCGTGCCGCCCTACCAGCGCGACGTGAATACCGTGTTCCAGGACTACGCCCTGTTCCCGCACATGAATGTGCGCGACAACATTGCGTACGGCCTCAAGGTCAAGGGCGTGGCCAAGCCCGAGCGCCTGGCGCGTGCCGAGGAAGCACTGGCCATGGTCGCCCTGGCCGGCTACGGTGAGCGCAAGCCGGCGCAGTTGTCCGGTGGCCAACGCCAACGGGTGGCCCTGGCCCGCGCCCTGGTCAACCGGCCACGGGTGCTGCTGCTCGACGAGCCGTTGGGCGCACTGGACCTGAAGCTGCGCGAGCAGATGCAGGGCGAGCTGAAGAAGCTGCAACGGCAACTGGGCATCACCTTCATCTTCGTCACCCACGACCAGACCGAGGCCCTGTCGATGTCCGACCGGGTGGCGGTGTTCAACCGAGGCCGCATCGAGCAGGTCGATTCGCCGCGCAACCTCTACATGCAGCCCGCCACCACCTTCGTTGCCGAGTTCGTCGGCACCTCCAACGTGATCCGTGGCGAGCTTGCCGAGCAGCTCAGTGGCCAGCGTGCGCCGTTTTCCATCCGCCCTGAACATATCCGCCTGGCGGCCCAGGCCAGCCCAGGGCAGGACGTGCAGGTCAGCGGCCTGCTGCGCGACATCCAGTACCAGGGCAGCGCCACCCGTTATGAGGTGCAACTGGCCGGCGGCCAGCTGCTGGCCGTAAGCCACGCCAACGACCGTTGGCAGGCGCAGCCCCTGCCCTGGCAAACCGGCCAGCAGGTTGAGCTGCACTGGCCACGGGAAGCGATGACGGCGCTGCAGGAAAGCCTGCCGGGCGAGGGCCGCTGACATGCGTGGCCTGGCCAACCTGTTGTACCGGCGCCCCAACCTGTACCTGGCGCTGCTGCTGATTCCGCCGCTGACCTGGTTCGGCGCGATCTACCTGGGCTCGCTGCTGAACCTGCTGTGGCAGGGCTTCTACACCTTCGACGACTTCACCATGGCGGTGACCCCGGACCTGACCCTGGGCAACTTCGCCGCCCTGTTCAACCCGTCCAACTTCGACATCATCCTGCGCACCCTGGCCATGGCCGTGGCGGTATCGCTGGCCAGCGCAGTGCTGGCGTTCCCCATCGCCTACTACATGGCGCGCTACACCCGGGGCAAAACCAAGGCGTTCTTCTACATCGCGGTAATGATGCCGATGTGGGCCAGCTACATCGTCAAGACCTACGCCTGGACCCTGCTGCTGGCCAAGGGTGGTGTGGCCCAGTGGTTCATCCAGCAACTGCACCTGGAGCCCCTGCTGCAGGCCGTGCTGGCGGTGCCGGGGGTCGGCGGCAGCACGCTGTCGACCTCGCACCTGGGGCGGTTCCTGGTGTTCGTGTACATCTGGCTGCCGTTCATGATCCTACCCATCCAGGCCGCCCTGGAGCGCCTGCCGCCCTCGTTGCTGCAGGCCTCGGCGGACCTCGGCGCGCGCCCCGGGCAAACCTTCGTGCAGGTGATTCTGCCGCTGTCGATCCCGGGCATCGCCGCCGGCTCGATCTTCACCTTCTCGCTGACCCTGGGCGACTTCATCGTGCCGCAGTTGGTCGGCCCGCCGGGTTACTTCATCGGCAGCATGGTCTATGCCCAACAGGGGGCGATCGGCAACATGCCGATGGCGGCAGCCTTTACCCTGGTGCCAATCGTGCTGATCGCCGTGTACCTGGCCATCGTCAAACGCCTGGGGGCCTTCGATGCACTCTGAACAAGCGTCCGTCGGCCTGCGCCTGGCCGCCTGGGGCGGGTTGGTGTTCCTGCACTTCCCGATCCTGATCATCGTGCTGTATGCCTTCAACACCGAAGACGCCGCATTCAGTTTCCCGCCCAAGGGGTTTACCCTGAACTGGTTCGCCGTGGCCTTCGCCCGCCCCGATGTGCTCGAAGCCATCAAGCTGTCGCTGCAGGTGGCGTGCCTGGCCACGCTGATTGCCCTGGTGCTCGGCACCCTGGCCTCGGCGGCGCTGTACCGGCGCAATTTCTTTGGCAAGGAAAGCATTTCACTGATGCTGATCCTGCCCATCGCCCTGCCCGGCATCATCACCGGTATCGCCCTGCTGTCGGCGTTCAAGACCCTGGGCATCGAGCCTGGGGTGTTCACCATCGTGGTGGGCCACGCCACGTTCTGCGTGGTGATCGTCTACAACAACGTCATCGCCCGCCTGCGGCGAACCTCACAGAGCCTGATCGAGGCGTCGATGGACCTGGGCGCCGACGGCTGGCAGACATTTCGCTACATCATCCTGCCCAACCTCGGCTCGGCGCTGCTGGCCGGCGGCATGCTGGCCTTCGCCCTGTCGTTCGACGAGATCATCGTCACCACCTTCACCGCCGGCCACGAGCGCACCCTGCCGATCTGGCTGCTCAACCAGCTCAGCCGCCCGCGCGACGTGCCGGTGACCAACGTGGTCGCCATGCTGGTGATGCTGGTGACCATGCTGCCGATTCTCGGCGCCTACTACCTGACCCGCGGCGGTGAAAGCGTCGCAGGCAGCGGCAAATGACCTTCAAGGAGCCCTTCATGCAAACGCACATGCTGATCAACGGTCGCCTGGTTGCCGGCGACGGCCCCACCTGGACCGTGCTCAACCCGGCCGAGGGCAGCGCCCTGGCGCAGATCAACGAGGCCACCGAGGCCCAGGTGGACACCGCCGTGCGCGCCGCCGACCTAGCTTTCGACAGTTGGTCGCAAACCAGCCCCAAGGAGCGTTCGCTGGCCCTGCTGGCGCTGGCCGACCTGATCGAGGGCCATGGCGACGAACTGGCCCGGCTGGAGTCGCAGAACTGCGGCAAGCCGTTCTCCGCGGCGCTGAACGATGAAATTCCGGCCATCGCCGACGTGTTCCGCTACTTCGCCGGCGCCGCCCGCTGCCTGGGCGGCTCGGCGGCCGGGGAGTACCTGCAGGGCCACACCTCGATGATTCGCCGCGACCCGCTGGGGGTGATCGCCTCCATCGCCCCCTGGAACTACCCGCTGATGATGCTGGCATGGAAGATCGCCCCGGCCCTGGCGGCCGGCAACACCGTGGTGATCAAGCCGTCCGAGCTGACTCCGCTGACGGCCCTGCGCCTCGGTGAGCTGGCCAAGGACCTGCTGCCGCCGGGGGTGCTCAACATTCTTTTCGGCCGCGGCCAGACGGTCGGCAATCCGCTGGTCACCCACCCCAAGGTGCGCATGGTGTCGCTGACCGGCTCGATCCCCACTGGCGCGCACATCATCGGCAGCACTGCCGCCAGCGTGAAGCGCATGCACATGGAGTTGGGTGGCAAGGCGCCGGTACTGGTGTTCGACGATGCCGACATCGACGCGGCCATCGACGGCATCCGCACCTTCGGTTTCTACAATGCAGGCCAGGACTGCACCGCCGCCTGCCGCCTGTACGTGCAGAACGGCATCTACGAGCGCTTCGTCGAGCGCCTGGGCAAGGCGGTGTCCAGCCTCAAGCCTGGCCTGCAAGATGCCGAGGACACCGAGCTTGGCCCCCTGATCAGCGCCCAGCATCGCGACAAGGTGGCCGGCCTGGTGCAGCGCGCCATCGCCCAGCCGCATATCCGCCTGGTGACCGGTGGCAAGGCCATTGCGGGCGAGGGTTTCTTCTTCGAGCCGACCGTGCTGGCCGATGCGCTGCAGGATGACGAGATCGTGCGCAACGAGGTGTTCGGCCCGGTGGTGTCGGTGACCCGCTTCAGCAACGAGGACCAGGCCCTGGAATGGGCCAACGATTCCGACTACGGCCTGGCCTCTTCGGTATGGACCCGCGACACCGGCCGCGCCCATCGCCTGGCGGCGCGGCTGCAGTACGGCTGCACCTGGGTGAACACCCACTTCATGCTGGTCAGCGAAATGCCCCACGGCGGGCAGAAGCATTCGGGGTATGGCAAGGACATGTCGATGTATGGGCTGGAGGACTACACCTGTGTGCGGCATGTGATGATCAAGCACTGATAAAAGCCGTGTGCTGGCCGTGTGTTATGCCCACGGTCGGCGCGCTGCCCGTCCTGCCAAGACCATTCACTCAAGCAATGACTCATTGTCCTACAGATTAACGATCGACTGGTATCATATTCTGATACCATGAATAATCACCAACGATCGACCCTTGAAGCCATTTTCAGGAAGCCGGTGCCCAAGTCACTGGAGTGGGTACGCCTGGAATCATTTCTGATCTCGATGGGCGCCTCGATGATCGAAGGTCGCGGATCGCGCGTGCGTTTCGAGCTCAACGGCGTAATTGCCACGTTCCATCGGCCTCACCCCGACAAGGACGCCAAATCCTACCAGGTGCGAAGTGCACGCCAGTTCCTGGAACAGGCAGGAGTAATACCATGAATGTCATGACCTACCGTGGGTACGCAGCGCGTATCGAATACAGTGACGAAGACCAGCTGCTCATCGGCTATGTTGCAGGCATACGAGATGTGATCGGCTTTCATGGCGAGTCAATCAATGAGCTGCGCCAGGCGTTCGAAGAGGCTGTGGATGATTACCTCGAAACATGCGAGAAACTCGGGCGGGCGCCCCAGAAAGCATACTCTGGAAAGCTGAGCCTGCGCCTGGAGCCAGCCCTCCACGCCAGTGTGGCAGCCAAGGCCGAGCTGGCGCAGGTGAGCATCAATCAGTGGGTGAGCGACATCCTCAGCCAAGCCGCTTACAGCTGAAGCGAACGGTCAATCGCGCAAATCCGACTCATGAATCGGGTTCGCCCGGCTGGTTGCGCGCTGGTACTGCGCAGGCCAAGTGGCCTTGTTGCCGCCCAGGTCATCATCGGCGTGCAGTGGCCAGTACGGGTCGCGCAGCAGTTCACGGGCCAGGAAAATCACATCGGCCTGGCCGGTACGCAGAATGTGCTCGGCCTGGGCCGGCTCGGTAATCATGCCCACGGTGCCGGTGGCGATCTCCGCCTCCTTGCGCACGCGCTCGGCGAAGCGGGTCTGGTAGCCAGGGCCGGTAGGAATCTCCGCGTTGACCGAGGTGCCGCCAGACGACACATCGATCAGGTCGACGCCCAATACCCGCAGGCGACGGGCCAGTTCGACGGTTTCATCGGGGTTCCAGCCATCCTCCACCCAGTCAGTGGCCGACACCCGCACGAACAGCGGCAATTCGGCAGGCCACACCTGGCGCACTGCCTCCACCACCTGCAGGGTCAGGCGAATGCGGTTTTCGAAGCAGCTGCCGTATTCGTCGCGGCGCTGGTTGCTCAGCGGCGAGAGGAACTGGTGCAGCAGGTAGCCATGGGCCGCGTGGATTTCCACGACCTTGAAGCCGGCTTGCAGGGCGCGCTCGGTGGCCGCGACGAACGCGGCGATCACGTTCTTTATCTCGTCCTGGCTCAATTCGCGCGGCGGGGTGTGCTGTGGGTCGAAGGCAATCTTCGACGGGCCCACCGGCTGCCAGCCACCGTCCTCAAGCTTGACGCTGCCCGGTTTGCCCAGCCACGGCCTGTAGGTGCTGGCCTTGCGCCCGGCATGGGCCAGCTGGATACCCGGCACGGCGCCTTGGGCGGTGATGAAGCGGGTGATGCGTTGCAGCGGGGCGATCTGCGCGTCGTCCCACAGGCCGAGGTCTTCGGCGGTGATACGGCCATCGGCGGTGACGGCGACCGCTTCACTGATCACCAGGCCCGCACCGCCAACGGCACGGCTGCCCAGGTGAACGAGATGCCAGTCGTTGGCCAGGCCATCGACGGCGGAATACTGGCACATCGGCGATACGGCGATGCGATTGGGCAGGGTCAGCTGACGCAGGGTGTAAGGCTCAAGCAGCAAGCTCATGAGGGCACCTCCCAAGGACTCCAATGGTGATCCGGCCCGGACACTCAAGTGCACATCCCTGGCCCGGTGCCGGTCATTAACCAGACTAGACCAGATTGGTGGGGGGGATGGTTCAACAGCCATGCGCCCGCGCTGGACGGCGAAACCGGTGAAAGCGCTGATGCGCTCAATTCTGGCGAAGGTTTCAGACAGTTCCTACCCCCTAGCGCTGGTGAAGCCCAGGGTGAAGAAATACCCTACAAGTCCTGTCGGCTCACGTCTGATTGTTCCTGGGGTCCTCGTTCTTTAGCCTTTGTTGGTCGCCAACATTGCGGCGTCCGGGGGTGGAATCCCGATCAATTACTGAGTGGCTGTCGTCATGGCAGTTGTGCGCGGGAGGCCGCAAGGCCTACCGGGTTTACTCGTAGCCTGGATTCCACTCCGCGTACAACTGCCGCCCTTCCGTGTGGAATCGGAGGTCGGCGAATTCAGTAGCCATACGAGTCGTTGATATGAAAAAGACAGTCCCAGATCCGCCCATCATTTCGCTTTTCCTTCAGATCACACCGTCGCCTGCGGCATCAACAAGCGCTTTGTCCCAGTTGATCATTGCCTATAACCATTGAGGTTGGATTTGCTGGCCTCTTCGCGGGTAAACCCGAGAGGCGGCCTGGACCGGCGTTCGAGACATGTCAGGAGAGACACAAGTGACCACAGACAACATGAAATTCACTGTTGGCAAAACGACTTTCTTCCAGGGCGAGAACCAGAGCCACCCGCTGTTTCGAATTGAGCCTGGGATTCCCTGTAGAGATGCCCGCGAACAGGCCTCTGAATTGATGGGCTATGTGAGGGAGTTGACCATCGTCGGTTTGATGGATGAGAAGCCTATGATGATCTGGGCATCGCACTACCTCAGTGCGATGGCCAAAGCATTGATGGATGATGCTGAATTGGGAATGAGGGCAGGTCTTTGACTGAAGATTGATAACGCCTGGGAGATCGAGCGCCGCTTGGGCGGCGCATCGCGAGCTTTGCTCGCTCCTACCAAGCAGCGGTTAGGCTGGGCTTGCGGTGCCCCAACCCGTTGGATGGCACCGATTTCCCCGGCGTTTGTGAAATGCGCCATTCAAGCGTAGCCGCTGCACCTGTAGGAGCGAGCGCAGCTCGCGATGGGCTGCTTGCAGCCCCGGCACTATAAAGCCGCGAAGCTGAAAACTGGGGCCGCTGCGCGCCCCATCGCGAGCTACGCTCGCTCCTACCGAGGCGGCGCTGCACAACAGGACCAGCATCACTACCCAATCAATTAAATTACTGAAAGCTGAAGAAACCTAGGCATGAATATCACACAATATTCACTAAAACTCCTACGCGAACTCCCACCTCAAAAACAAGCAAAAACCTTGCTTCTGACTGGGATTCTTCTTCTCAGCTTGGGCAGCAGCTTCATACTCATGCAGGACGTGCACGAAACTTTCGATGAGGCATCCTGGTCGCGAGTGTCGGCCTCTCTCACTTCGCAACCCGAAATATGGAAAAGTGATAAATCTCTTTACACTTTCGGCATCAAATTCCAAAACGCAGATGGAGTGCACGCTAAAATCTACCTTTACGCGCAGAAAGCTCGCTTTGAGGCAGCAAACCTAGAGCGCAGCACGCCGCTTCTTGTCGATATAGCAAACACAGAAAAAGGCTCAATAGCCGAACGGTTGATCGCGCCGAATGGCATGGTTCTGTACGACCCGGCGCTGGCGGCATATGTAACCAATGTAAGAAACAGGGAAACTGCACGTGCCGTGATCATTTTTGCAGGTGCCGGTATTGGCCTGTTGATTGGGGCGGCGGTGATTTACTGCGAGCTAAGAATACGGGGGCACTGAACTTCCCATGGCGAACACATGCTGGCCCTCACCCAATCTCCAGCCATGCATTCCCAGCCCACCCCCTGTAAGAAAATCCCCAATCTCAAACCAACTGCTTCAGTTCAACTGCACTTGGGAATTATCCTACTCCTTGCGCTGCCGTTTCTCTGTTGTAGGTCATGACCATCAGGGCTAATTTCCCTGTGTCGCCAAATTCGGCGGCCGGGTGTGAGAGCTCGTGTTGATCTAGCTGCAACCTCAGCGGTAGCTGTGCGCGGGCAGGATTCGTCCTGGCCGGTTTTCTGGATCACCGGTCTCTCACCCCGCGTACAGCTGCCATCCAAACCTGTGAGAGGGAATGGGCATCAGTTCCTCACCCGGCGTTAAAGCTAGGTTCCGGTTTTATCCGCGGTGCGCTTGTCACAAGATTTTCAGCGCCTGGGAGATCGAGCGCCGCTTGGGCGGCGCATCGCGAGCTTTGCTCGCTCCTACCAAGCCGCGGTTAGGCTGGGCTTTCGGTGCCCAACCTGTTGGATGGCACTGGCTTCGCCGGTGTTCGCGGATCGCGTTTTCAAGCGCAGACGCTGCACCTGTAGGAGCGAGCGCAGCTCGCGATGGGCTGCTATGCAGCCCCGGCACGATATGCCGCGAAGCTGAAACCTGAGCAGCTCGCGCAAGCGCCCCTGGCTTAGCGCGGCTCCATATGTGCAATCATCAATTGCACACTCTCATTCCCGCGAAACTCGTTCACATCCAACTTGTACGCCAACTCCACCCAACGCACCGTCGGGTTCGGCCACACATCGCGGTCAATGCCAAAGGCAATGCCATCCAGGCGCACCGAGCCGCATTCGCTCTTGAGCACCACCTTCAAGTGCCGCTCGCCCACCACGCGCTGCTCCACCAACTGGAACACACCGTGGAACAGCGGCTCCGGGAAGTGCTGCCCCCATGGCCCGGCATTGCGCAGGGCCTTGGCCAGGTCCAGGTGGAACTCTTCCACCGCCAGGCTGCCATCCGACAGCAGGCGGCCGGTGAGGTCTTCCTCGCGCAGCTGGCGGCGGACTTCCTCGTCGAATGCTTCGGCGAACGCCGGGAAGTTACCCTCGGGCAAAGACAGGCCCGCCGCCATGGCGTGCCCGCCGAACTTGCTGATCAGTTGCGGGTGGCGTGCGGCCACGGCATCCAGCGCGTCGCGAATGTGGAACCCCGGCACCGACCGCGCCGAACCTTTGAGCATGCCGTCGCCGGCGTCGGCGAAAGCGATGGTCGGGCGGTGGTAGCGCTCCTTCAGGCGCGAGGCGAGAATCCCGATCACGCCTTGGTGCCAGTCCGCATCGAACAGACACAAGCCATAGGGCATCGACTCCACCGGCAAGTCCTTGAGCTGGGCCAAGGCCTCACGCTGCATGCCCTGCTCGATCGATTTGCGGTCCTGGTTCAGGCCATCGAGCTGCTGGGCCATGTCCTGGGCCGACGCCTGGTCCTCGCACAGCAGGCATTCGATGCCCAGGCTCATGTCATCCAGGCGCCCGGCGGCGTTGAGCCGTGGGCCAAGGATAAAGCCGAGGTCGGTGGAAGTGATGCGCCGATGATCGCGGCGCGCCACTTCCAGAATCGCCTTCAGGCCCGGCCGCGCACGGCCAGCGCGAATGCGCTCCAGGCCCTGGTGCACGAGGATGCGGTTGTTGGCGTCCAGCGGCACCACGTCGGCAACGCTGCCCAGGGCCACCAGGTCCAGCAACTCGCCGATGTTCGGCTGGGGCTGGGTTTCATAGCGCCCCAGGCTGCGCAGGCGGGCACGCAGGGCCATCAGCACATAGAAAATCACCCCGACCCCGGCCAACGCCTTGCTGGGGAAATCGCACCCCGGCTGGTTCGGGTTGACGATGGCGTCGGCATCGGGCAACTGCTGGCCCGGCAAGTGGTGGTCGGTGACCAGCACCTTGAGCCCCGCCGCCTTGGCCGCCGCCACACCGTCGACACTGGAAATGCCGTTGTCGACGGTGACCAGCAACTGCGGCTGGCGTTCCAGCGCCACCTGGACGATTTCCGGGGTCAGGCCGTAGCCGTACTCGAAACGGTTGGGCACCAGGTAGTCGACGTGGGCCGCGCCCAACAGGCGCAGGCCCAGCATGCCGACGGTACTGGCGGTGGCGCCGTCGGCGTCGAAGTCGCCGACGATGAGAATGCGCTGGCGCTGGTCGAGGGCGTCGACCAGCAGGTCGACCGCCGCGTCGATGCCCTTGAGCTGCTGGTAAGGCAACAGCCGCGCCAGGCTCTTGTCCAGCTCGGCTTCGGTCTGCACGCCGCGGGCGGCGTACAAGCGGGTCAGCAAGGGTGGCAGGTTACCCAGCAATGGCAGGGTTGGCGGCAGCGGGCGGGGTTCGATACGCATGGGGTCTTGGGCAATCCGTTATTCTGTGGGCTCAGCCACGCTCGCCGAGCAGCCACTGCAGCTGCACTTCGTGCTGGCCGCGGTCGTCGGTGACGAACACCGTGCCTTCGCTGATCATCACATCCCACTTGATGGTGCGCGGCATGTCGGTGGCCAGCACTTCCAGCACCTCCTGGGGCACCGCGGCGATGCTGAGGTTCTTCAGGCCCTTGACCGCGCTCACCACCTTGCCTTCCCACACCCGCAGGCTGCCATAGGCCAGCAGGCTGGTGCGCTCGGTACGGCGCGAGCACCAGGTCAGGCGGTCGGCGTCAGGCTGGCCCACTTCGATCCAGTGCAGGATGCGGTCGTCCAGGCTCTTTTCCCACAGCGCCGCCTCGTCCACATCGGACAGGCCACGGCCAAACGTCAGGTTCTCGTTGTACCACAGGGCGAACGCCAGCAACCGCACGGCCATGCGCTCTTCGGTTTCCGACGGATGGCGAGCGATGGTCTGGCGAACGCTTTCATACACGCCGCGGTCAAGATCGGTCAGGTTCAGTTCGAATTTGTAGGTGGTAGACGGCTGGGCCATGGTCGAATGGGCTTCGTGGGCAAAGAAAAGTCGCCTAGTCTAACCGATCCTGCCCGGCCTTGCGCCGGAGCAGTATCTGCCGCTGCGCACCTATGATAAAACCACGGCTCTGACCAGTCGCCACGGATGCCTCATGTCTACGCCCAGCAAACCCCTCGCCGGCCTTAAAGTCATCGAACTCGGCACGCTGATCGCCGGGCCGTTCGCCTCGCGCATCTGCGCCGAGTTCGGCGCCGAGGTGATCAAGGTCGAGTCGCCCGATGGCGGCGACCCGCTGCGCAAATGGCGCAAGCTGTACGAGGGCACGTCGCTGTGGTGGTTCGTGCAGGCACGCAACAAGCAGTCGCTGACCCTCAACCTCAAGCACCCCGAGGGCCGCGAGGTGCTCAAGCGCCTTTTGGCCGAAGCCGACATCCTGATCGAGAACTTCCGCCCCGGCGTGCTGGAAAAACTCGGTCTGGGCTGGGACGTGCTGCATGCCCTGAACCCGCGCCTGGTGATGGTGCGCCTGTCAGGCTTTGGCCAAACCGGGCCGATGAAGGACCAACCGGGCTTCGGCGCGGTCGGCGAGTCGATGGGCGGCCTGCGCTACATCACCGGTTTCGACGACCGCCCACCGGTGCGCACCGGCATTTCCATCGGCGACTCGATTGCCGCCCTGTGGGGCGTGATCGGTGCGCTGATGGCGCTGCGTCACCGTGAGGTCAACGGCGGCCAGGGCCAGGTGGTGGACGTGGCGCTGTACGAGGCGATCTTCGCCATGATGGAAAGCATGGTCCCGGAATTCGACGTGTTCGGCTTTATCCGCGAGCGTACCGGCAACATCATGCCCGGCATCACCCCCTCTTCCATTCACACCACGGCCGATGGCAAGCACGTGCAGATCGGCGCCAACGGCGATGCGATCTTCAAGCGCTTCATGCAAGCCATCGACCGTCACGACCTTGCCGACGACCCGCTGCTGGCCAGCAACGACGGCCGCGATTCGCGGCGCGACGAGCTGTACGGCGTCATCGACCGCTGGGCCAACAGCCTGCCGCTGGAGCAGGTGATGCAGGCGCTCAATGCCGCCGAGGTGCCGGCCAGCCGTATCTATTCGGCCGAAGACATGTTCAACGACCCACAGTACCTGGCCCGGGAAATGTTCCTGCAAGCGCGCCTGCCCGACGGCAAGCCGTTCAAGATGCCCGGCATCGTGCCCAAGCTGTCGGAAACCCCGGGCTCCACCGAATGGGTAGGCCCTGCCCTGGGTGAGCACACCCAGGCCGTGCTGGCCGGGCTGGGTTATGACGCAGCGGCGATTGCCAGCCTGCGTCAGGCAGGTACTGTCTGAGGCGCCCGCGCACACTGCGGCGGCCACGCCTGCTGAGCGGGCTTTGCGGCCTGCTGCTGGCCTTGGCGATGCCCTGCGCGCTGGCCAAGGAACGCCTGCTGTGGCTGCTGCGCGACCTGCCGCCGTTCACGGTATTCGAGGGGGCTGACAAGGGCCAGGGCGTGGTCGACCAACTGCTGCCGTTGTTGATCGCGCAAATGCCCGAGTACGACCACAGTGTGGTGCGGGTGAACCGGGCGCGCAGTATCCAGATGCTGCAGGACCCAACCACCTTCACCTGCGACCCTACCCTGCTGTGGACCCCGGAGCGGGAGAAGTTCGTGCACTTTTCCCAACCGATGCTGGGCGTGCTGAGCAGCGGCCTGGTGGTGCGCAAGCAGTCCCAGGCCGTGCTCGCGCCGTTCCTCGACGGCCAGCAGGTGGACCTCAAGGCGTTGCTGAGCCAGACTTCGCTCAAGCTTGGCGTCGTTGCCGAGCGCAGCTACAGCGCCCAGGTCGACCAACTGCTGCAGCAGCTGCCCGAGCAGGCCTTCAACCGCCACTACGGCAACGAGGCCACCGCCAGCCTGTTGCAGATGCAACAACTCGGGCGCCTGCAACTGGTGCTCGGCTACTGGCCGGAAGTGCGTTACCTGATCCAGCAACAGGGCGGCTCGCTGGCAGATTATGAATTTCACCCCATCCAGGGCGTGAACCGTTACCAGTTCCTGCACGTGGGCTGCTCGGACACAGCGCTGGGCCGCGCCGCCATCGCCCATATCGACCAGCTGCTGCCAGCCCTGCGCCGCGACACCTTGCCAGGCCTTTATGCACGCTGGCTCGACCCCGAGATGCAACAGCACTACCTGGAGCAGAGCCGCAGCTTCTTCGAAGGCCACTAGCGAACGGCGGGCAAAAGAAACCCCGGGCGCTGGGGAGCACGCCCGGGGCCAAGCGAAAGCCCTCATGAGCTTCCCGTGGCAACCTACCGACGCCGGAGCTGTGCGCCGGCAGGCTGCCCTTGCTGTTCTGATGGGCCGTTCAGGCAAAGGTTCCCTGGGGCGGCTGGGCACGCTGCTGCAAAGCAGCGATCACGCAGGGCTGCAAACGCCCTTCAACAATCTGCAGGTCACGGTGCAGGCCGTCCACCAGGTCGATCAACAGGCTTTGTTCCTGCAACTGGCGCGGGCTGACCGTACGTCGCAACGCAGTACCACCGAGGTTGTCGTACACGGTCAATTGGCGGTTGCCACTGGCGTCCATGGCACCGAGCTGGGCCTGGTAGGGAGTCAGGGCATCGTTGAGCAGTCTGCAGATTCTTTCCATCCGGATCACTCGCTGTGTAGGGGACATGGAGAAACTGACCCACAAACGCAGCGCAAAGTTCGCGGTGCCAGGTGGGTTCAGTGAGCATGCGTGGGCGATGTGACCGTTTGAATACGGCGCAGGGCCCGCTGCCAGCGTGGTAGTGGCAGCGGCCACGGCAGGTCGGCGAGCACCCACAGGCCAAGGCGGCGGGCCTCATGGGCGAGGCTGGCGCGGCCTGGGTTGGCGTGGCCGACGAACAACACGGCGCGGCAACTGGCTGCCCGTTCGAGCAAGGCTGGGCCTTGCGCATGGTCGAGAATCAGCAGGTCGACGCGCTGCCGGCGGGCCAGGCAGGTGTGCAGGTCGGCCTGGTCGTGGGTGACGCGCACGTTGAACAGGCCCAGGGCATTGCAGGCCTGGTGCAGGAGGATCTGGTGGGATGGGCGTGCCTGGTGGATCAACACGTAGGGCTGTTGCATGTGCCGCTCCTTGTGCAAGGACCGGACACTCTAGGCAAGGCCTTTGCGGCCTTATATAGGACAATTCTGCGAATGATTAAGGAAAAGACTGAGGCTGCGTTGCAGCCTTATCGCGACCTGCGGTCGCCCCTACCGGGGGGGGTGTTTCCCGGTAGGAGCGACCGCAGGTCGCGATAAGGCCTCGATTACAGCGGCTTGCCGCGGTTGCCATGCTGGCTGACGAACGCCTGAACGGCCTTCAGGTCATTGGCCAGCACCGTGCAACGCTCCTCACGGCTGAACAGGTCGCTCAGGTGCGCCGGCAGCTCCAGCGCCTTGCCAACGCCGGCCTTCTCCACCGCCTCAGGGAACTTGACCGGGTGCGCAGTACCCAGCACCACCATCGGCGTGTCCAGGCTGCGGCGGCACTCGCGGGCAGCCTTGACGCCAATGGCCGTGTGCGGGTCGAGCACTTCACCGGTGGCGGCGAACACTTCAGCGATGGTTTCGCAGGTCTGCTCGTCGCTGACCGCCAGCGAGTCGAACAGCTTGCGCGCTTCGGTCCAGCGGTCTTGCTCGACGCTGAAACCACCGCCCTGCTTGAAGCTTGCCATCAGCTCGGCCAGTGCAGCGCCGTTGCGCCCGTGCAGGTCGAACAGCAGGCGCTCGAAGTTGGACGACACCATGATGTCCATGGACGGCGACAGGGTCGCGTGCAGGGTTTCCTTGACGTACTGGTTGCCACTCATGAAGCGGTGCAGGATGTCGTTGCGGTTGGTGGCGACGATCAGTTGGCTGACCGGCAGGCCCATGTTGCGCGCCAGGTAACCGGCGAAGATGTCGCCGAAGTTGCCGGTTGGCACCGAGAACGCCACGGAACGGGCCGGGCCACCGAGCTGCAGGGCTGCGTGGAAGTAGTAGACGATCTGGGCCATGATCCGCGCCCAGTTGATCGAGTTGACTGCGACCAGGCGGGTGCCCTTGAGGAACGACTGGTCGGCGAAGCTGGCCTTGACCATTTCCTGGCAGTCGTCGAAGTTGCCTTCGATGGCGATGTTGTGCACGTTGTCGCCGAACAGGGTGGTCATCTGGCGACGCTGCACTTCCGACACGCGCTTGTGCGGGTGCAGGATGAAGATGTCGACGTTCTCGCAGCTGCGGCAGCCTTCGATGGCAGCGGAACCGGTGTCACCGCTGGTGGCGCCGATGATCACCACGCGCTCGTTGCGCTTGGCCAGCACGTGGTCGAGCAGGCGACCGAGCAGTTGCAGGGCGAAGTCCTTGAACGCCAGGGTCGGGCCGTGGAACAGCTCCAGCACCCATTCGTTGCTGTTGAGCTGGCGCAGCGGGGCGACCGCGGCGTGGGCAAACTCACCGTAGGTTTCTTCGAGGATCTTCTTGAAATCGGCGTCGGCGATGCTGCCTTCAACGAACGGGCGCATCACCCGGAAGGCCAGTTCGTGGTACGGCAGGCCGGCCCAGGAAGCGATTTCTTCCTGGGTAAAACGTGGCAGGTTCTCAGGCACGTACAGGCCGCCGTCGCTGGCCAGGCCAGCCAGCAGCACGTCTTCGAAATTCAGGGCCGGAGCCTGGCCGCGGGTACTGATATAGCGCATGGTGCAAACCTTCGATACTGGGGGCCCGGGCCGCACTGGCGGCCCGCAGCGAAATTAATTGAGCTGTTCCACGCGAATGCGCACAACCTTGCCAACCACGTCCTGCAGGGCTTCCAGGGCGACGATGGCATCGTCGATGCGCTGCTCGACCACACCGTGGGTCAGCAGGATCATCGGCACCAGGCCGTCCTGTTCCTCGGCTTCCTTCTGCATGATCGACTCGATGTTGATGCCACGCTCCGACAGGATGCTCGCCACCTGGGCCAGCACGCCTGGGTGGTCCTTGGCCTGAATGCGCAGGTAGTAGGCGCTTTGGCAGGCTTCGATCGGCAGGATCGGGTGGGCCGACAGCGAATCTGGCTGGAAGGCCAGGTGCGGTACGCGGTTTTCCGGGTCGGAAGTCATTGCACGCACCACGTCGACCAGGTCGGCCACCACCGACGAGGCGGTCGGCTCCATGCCAGCGCCAGCACCGTAGTACAGGGTGGAACCGGCAGCGTCGCCATTGACCATGACAGCGTTCATCACGCCGTTGACGTTGGCGATCAGGCGGTCGGCCGGGATCAGCGTCGGGTGTACGCGCAGCTCGATGCCTTCTTCGGTGCGGCGCGCCACACCCAGGTGCTTGATGCGGTAGCCCAGGGCCTCGGCGTAGTTCACGTCAGCGGTGGTCAGCTGGGTGATGCCTTCGGTGTAGGCCTTGTCGAACTGCAGCGGAATGCCGAAGGCGATGGACGCCAGGATGGTCAGCTTGTGCGCAGCGTCGATGCCTTCGACGTCGAAGGTCGGGTCGGCTTCGGCATAGCCCAGTGCCTGGGCCTCGGCCAGCACGTCCGGGAAGGCACGGCCCTTCTCGCGCATTTCGGTGAGGATGAAGTTGCCGGTGCCGTTGATGATGCCGGCCAGCCAGTTGATGCGGTTGGCCGAAAGGCCTTCACGGATCGCCTTGATCACCGGAATGCCACCGGCCACCGCGGCTTCGAAGGCAACGATAACGCCCTTCTCGCGGGCCTTGGCGAAGATCTCGTTGCCGTGCACGGCGATCAGCGCCTTGTTGGCGGTAACCACGTGCTTGCCGTTTTCAATGGCCTTGAGCACCAGGTCGCGGGCGACGGTGTAGCCACCGATCAGCTCGATGACAATGTCGATCTCCGGGTTGCTCGCAACGTCGAACACATCAGCGGTAATGGGGGTACCGGTAATCTGGCAGTTCGGGTTCTGCGAGCGCATGGCGATCTGTGCCACTTCAATACCGCGCCCGGCACGGCGGGCAATCTCCTCGGCGTTGCGCTGAAGTACATTGAAGGTTCCGCCACCGACGGTCCCCAACCCACAGATGCCTACTTTGACCGGTTTCACTGTGAACTCCCCATTGAACGGGCGGCGCCTTCGCCACCCGTGAAACATGCCGTCACCCCATGACGACGGCGTATTGAATTGATTACTTGGCAGCCTGCTGCTGGCCGGCCAGGGCCAGCTTGGCCACTTGTGCTGCCGGCTGGTAGCCCGGAATCACATGGCCGTCTTCGAGCACGATGGCTGGCGTGCCGTTGACGCCGATCTGCTGGCCCAGCTGGAACTGCTTGCCGACCGGGTTGGCGCACTTGGCTGCCTTGATTTCCTTGCCTTCGACCATGTTGTCCATGGCCGCGCGGCGATCACTGGAGCACCATACCGCCTGCAATTGCTGGTCACCCGGCGAGCCAAGGCCCTGGCGCGGGAAGGCGACGTAGCGCACTTCGATACCGCGGCGGTTCAGCTCGGGCACTTCGGCGTGCAGCTTGTGGCAGTACGGGCAGGTGGTGTCGGTGAACACGGTGATGTGCGACTTGGTTTCGCCCTTGGCAGGATAAACCACGGTTTCGCCAGCAGGAATGGCATTGATGAGCTTGGCCACGCCCTGGCGTTCGGTTTTCTCGGTGAGGTTCACCGGCTTGCCGCCCTGCAACTGATAAAGATAGCCCTGCATCACGTACTGGCCGTCGGCGCTGGCGTAGAGCACGCGCCCCCCCTGCAGCTTGACTTCATACAGGCCGTTGAGCGGGCTGCTGCCAACGCTTTCCACCGGCACATCGAGTTCAAGGTTCTGCAACGACTTGCGGATGGCCTGCTCGGCACCGGCATTGCTGTCGGTTGCCGCGGCAACGGCAAAGGTACTGGCCAGCGCCATCGCGGCGGCGGCGAACAACTGGGTCACGCGCATGGGAAACTCCTGAGGGCGGACAGGGGCCGGAGGGCGTTGCCTGCGGAAAAAATGCGGCAACCGTGCGGCCCTTGATGCAAACCGCCCAAGCCTAACACATCACGCTGCCGATGAAGGGGCCTGCAAGGACCGGTCAGCGGAACATGAATAACATTCATCCACGTGGATGGTGCTGGGCGTGCAGCTGCTGCAGCCTGGCCTTGGCCACGTGGGTGTAGATCTGCGTGGTCGACAGGTCGCTGTGGCCCAGCAGCATCTGTACCACGCGCAGGTCGGCGCCGTGGTTGAGCAGGTGCGTGGCGAAGGCATGGCGCAGGGTGTGCGGCGACAGCGCCTTGTCGATACCCGCCACCCGCGCCTGGTGCTTGATGCGGTGCCAGAAGGTCTGGCGGGTCATCTGCTCGCCGCGCAGGCTGGGGAACAAGACGTCACTGGGGCGGCCATTGAGCAGCTCGCTGCGGCCATCGCGCAGGTAACGCTCCAGCCACAGCACCGCTTCCTCGCCCATCGGCACCAGGCGCTCCTTGCTGCCCTTGCCCATCACCCGCAGCACGCCCTGGCGCAGGTTGACCTGGTCGAGGGTCAGGCTGACCAGCTCGGTCACACGCAAGCCGCAGGCGTACAGCACTTCGAGCATGGCACGGTCGCGCTGGCCGATGGCCTCGCCCAGGTCGGGGGCTTGCAGCAAGGCTTCGACGTCGGCTTCGGACAGCGACTTGGGCAAGGGCCGGCCCAGTTGCGGCATGTCCACTTGCAGGGTCGGGTCGACGGCCACCAGCTTCTCGCGCAGCAGGTAGCGGAAGAAGCCGCGCAGGCCCGAGAGAAAGCGCGCGGTGGAGCGCGGTTTGTAGCCTTGGTCGAGGCGCCAGGCCAGGTGGTCGAGGATCAGCTCGCGGCCGGCATCGGGCAGGGCCACCGAATGTTCCTGGAGCCAGCCGTTGAACAGGGCCAGGTCGCTGCGGTAGGAAACGCGGGTGTTGTCGGACAGGCCTTTTTCAAGCCACAGGGCGTCGAGGAACTGGTCGATCAGGGGGTGGTCTAGGGCGGGCATGCGGGGCTGCTGGGTGTTGAAATTGGGGCTAGTGTTTCACAGCAGGTGCTCTGGTGTCTGTACTGGCCTCTTCGCGGGGCAAGCCCGCTCCTACAAAGGAACGCGCATCCTTGTAGGAGCGGGCTCGCCCCGCGAAGAGGCCGCCACAGGAAACCCCAGCCCTAGGGCAAAACGGGCACCGGCCGCTTGTCCTCGTCGATGGCAACAAAGCTGAACACCCCATGAATCGCCCGCTCGCGCCCGTCCAGGTACATGTTCTCGACGAACACATCCACCTGCACTTGCAAGCTGGTATTGCCCACCTTGACCACCGAGCCCACCAGTTCGACGATCGAGCCGGCCGGAATCGGGTGCTTGAAATCGATGCGGTCGGTGGACACGGTCACCAACGGCAGGCGGCAGAAGCGCGTGGCAGCGATGAACGACACTTCGTCCATCCAGGCCAGGGCAGTGCCGCCGAACAGGGTGTTGTGGTGGTTGGTGGTGTTGGGGAACACCGCCTTGGTCACGCGGGTCACCGACAGCTCGGTGCGGCGCTGGATTTCCTCGTCTCGGCTGGTCATATCCGTCACTTTTCACAGGTTTCAGAACGCAAAAAAGCAGCCCGAAGGCTGCTTTTTTCTCGCAAGGGGCCTCAGGCCGCCAGGCAAACTGTACTCAGGACAGTTTTTCCTTGATGCGAGCGGCTTTGCCGGACAGGTCGCGCAGGTAGTACAGCTTGGCTTTACGCACGTCACCACGACGTTTCACGGCCAGGCTGTCGATCTGCGGGCTGTAGGTTTGGAAGGTACGCTCAACGCCTACGCCGCTGGAGATCTTGCGCACGGTGAAAGCGCTGTTCAGGCCGCGGTTACGCTTGGCGATGACAACGCCTTCGAACGCCTGCAGACGGGAACGATCACCTTCCTTCACTTTAACCTGAACGACGATGGTGTCGCCTGGTGCGAAGGTTGGGATTTCCTTGCTCATCTGCTCGGCTTCGAGCTGCTGGATGATCTTGTTGGTCATGCTGTGCTCCTAAGATGGATACGTGATCCACCATCGATACGTTTAACTATCGTCCCGCTCGCGGAGGTATTCCTCGAGCAGCTTCTTCTCTTCTCCAGAAAGCGAGCGACTTTCCAGAAGATCGGCGCGTCGTTCGAAGGTCCTACCAAGGGACTGCTTCATCCGCCAACGCCGGATATGTGCATGGTTGCCACTTAGCAACACGTCGGGAACACGCTGATCCGCATACACCTCAGGTCGGGTGTAGTGCGGGCAATCCAGCAGACCGTCGGTGAAGGAATCTTCTTCCGCCGAGTCCACATGCCCTAAAGCTCCGGGCAGCAGCCGCGTAACCGCATCGATCAGTACCATGGCCGGCAGCTCGCCACCGGAAAGCACATAGTCCCCAATCGACCACTCCTCATCGACATGAGCCTCGATAAAGCGCTCGTCGATGCCTTCATAACGACCGGCGATCAGGATCAACGATTCCTGTTCGGCCAGGCCTTTGACCGCCTGCTGAGTCAGCTTGCGGCCTTGTGGCGAGAGGTAGATGACCTTCGCCGATGCTCCAGTTGCCTGCCTGGCGCTAACCAGGGCGTCTTCCAGAGGCTTGATCTTCATCACCATGCCCGGACCACCGCCAAACGGCCGATCATCCACCGTGTGGTGACGATCTGTGGTGTAGTCCCGCGGGTTCCAGCAGGTTACCTGAAGCAACCCCTGTTTCACCGCGCGGCTGGTAATGCCGTACTCCGTGATGGCCGAGAACATCTCGGGGAACAACGTGATGACGTCTACGCGAAGGTTACCCATCGTTTAGAAGTCCGCGTCCCATTCAACCCGCATCACGCCTGCTTCCAGGTCGATACCGAGCACGCATTGCGCCGTATAGGGCAACAGACGCTCGCGATCATCCAGGCTGCCTGCGCAGGGCTTGACCACCATTACATCGTTCGCACCGGTCTCCAACAGGTGATCGACCTTGCCGAACAGCTGTTCGTCCTGGTTGATGACCTTCAGACCCACCAACTGGTACCAGTAGTACTCGTCAGCGGCCAGGTTGGGCAAAAGGCTCCGCGGGATGCAGATTTCGTAACCGCTCAGAAGACGGGCTTCATCGCGATCGTCGAGGCCTTTCAGTTTCACGACCAGGCCCTTCTGGGAGCCACGACCGTTGACCAGCTCGACCTGCTTTACCTTGCCTTCGTGCCGAAGCGTCCAGCGCGGATAATCCAACAGGTTTTCAATCGGATCGGTAAAGGAATACACCTTCACCTCGCCGCGAACGCCGTGAACCGAAAAAATCTTGCCAACGACGATGAGGTCGTCAGCCTTTTCTGGCGTCGCGTTCATATTTCTTAGGCAGCAGCCTTGGCAGCTTCCTTCAGCAGCTGAGCAACGCGCTCAGACGGCTGTGCACCCTGGCTCAGCCAGTAGGTGACGCGCTCTTGGTTGACCGACAGTTTAACTTCGGCGCCAGCGGCGATTGGGTTGAAGAAACCTACGCGCTCAACGAAACGGCCGTCACGGGCGTTACGCGAGTTGGTCACGGTCAGGTGGTAGAATGGGCGCTTTTTCGAGCCGCCACGGGCCAGACGAATGGTTACCATGTGAACATCGTTCCTATAGTCGGTGCTGCAGTTGATACAGCAGCTGGTACTGCAAATCTGAATGCCAAATAGACACACGGGTGCCCAAAAGGCCGCATATTCTCGGGGAATACACGGACATTTGCAAATGCCTTTTTCGGCAAGGCCCTGCCTTACCGTTCAGATCTGCCGGTTAAGCCACGCATTTCGTGGCCGTCATCCCGCCGTAGCGGGGTTTCCGGGCGCCCGCCTTAATGCAGGCAAGCGCCCAAGAACAGGGGTTACAGCTTCGGCATGCCGCCGCCCGGCAGCATGCCGCCCAGGCCACGCATCATCTTGGCCATGCCGCCCTTGGCGGAGAATTTCTTCATCATTTTCTGCATCTGCTTGTGCTGCTTGATCAGCCGGCCGATGTCCTGCACCTGGGTGCCGGAGCCGAGGGCGATGCGGCGCTTGCGCGAACCGCTGATCAGGTCAGGGTCGCGACGCTCGGCCGGGGTCATCGAGTTGATGATCGCTTCCATCTGCTTGAACTGCTTCTCGGCCGCGCCCTGGGCGTTGCCCATCTGCGACAGGTTGACCCCGCCGATGCTCGGCAGCTTGTCCATCAGGCCGCCGAGGCCGCCCATGTTCTTCATCTGCTGCAGCTGGTCGCGGAAGTCTTCGAGGTCGAAGCCCTTGCCCTTCTTCAGCTTCTTGGCCAGCTTGTCGGCCTTGGCCTTGTCGATGGTCTGCTCGGCCTGCTCGATCAGGCTGAGCACGTCGCCCATGCCGAGGATGCGCGAGGCGACGCGGTCTGGGTGGAACGGCTCGAGGGCTTCGGTCTTCTCGCCCATACCGATGAACTTGATCGGCTTGCCGGTGATGGCACGTACCGACAGCGCAGCACCGCCACGGGCATCACCGTCGACCTTGGTCAGCACCACGCCGGTCAGCGGCAGGGCCTCGCCAAAGGCCTTGGCGGTGTTGGCGGCGTCCTGGCCGGTCATGGCGTCGACCACGAACAGGGTTTCGATCGGCTTGACCGCGGCGTGCAGGGCCTTGATCTCGTCCATCATGTCGGCGTCGATGTGCAGACGGCCGGCGGTGTCGACGATGACCACGTCGATGAACTTGAGCTTGGCTTCGCGAATCGCCGCTTCGGCGATGGCCACCGGCTTCTGGCTAATATCGGACGGGAAGAAGGTCACGCCGATGTCGTTGGCCAGGGTTTCCAACTGCTTGATCGCCGCCGGGCGGTAGACGTCGGCGGAAACCACCATCACGCTCTTCTTCTTGCGCTCTTTAAGGAAGCGCGCCAGCTTGCCGGCGGTGGTGGTCTTGCCCGCGCCCTGCAGGCCGGCCATCAGCACCACGGCAGGCGGCGCGGCGTTCAGCGCGAGGTCTTCGTTGGCCGCGCCCATCAAGCTTTCCAGCTCGGCCTGGACGATCTTCACGAACGCCTGGCCTGGGGTCAGGCTGCGCGACACTTCGGTGCCGACCGCACGTTCCTTGACGCTGTTGACGAAATCCTTGACCACCGGCAGGGCAACGTCGGCCTCAAGCAGGGCCATGCGCACTTCGCGCAGCGTGTCCTTGATGTTGTCTTCGGTCAGCTTGGCCTTGCCGGTGACATGGCGCAGCGTCTGTGACAGGCGGTCGGTCAGGTTTTCGAACATGGTGATCCTTTCAGGCCCAGTAAAAGCCGAGGTTTGTCAGGCGCCCGCGGGGAAATGCACACCCGCCAGGCACAGCAAGGCGGCGATTATAGCGAAGTGCGGCGGCGGCGCACACCTTGGGAGACATTCGGTGCCGGCAATGACCTCTTCATGGGCAAGCCCGCTGCCACAGGTTCTCCACTGCATACAAAGCCTGTGTTGTACCTGTGGCAGCGGGCTTGCCCACGAAGGCCCCGAGACAAACCACCAGTCTTCCTAGAGCAACGAAAACTGTGCCAAACTCCGTCTCTTTAAGGCTCTGCACCCAGGACTTATGGTCTCCTCACCCAGCCTCATCCCCAACGTGATCGCCGCCGGCCTTTATATAGCAGCGGCCATCTACCAGGGCGCTTACCTCACCCAGGGCCGCAAAGCCGACAAGCGCCTGCTTGGCCTGCTCGGCACCCTCGCTGTCGTCGCCCAGGGCGGTGCGCTGTTCTTCCAGCTGATTACCCCGCTGGGCCTGAGCCTGGACTTCTTCAGCGCAGCCAGCCTGATCGCCGTGGCGGTCATCGGCCTGACCTTGCTGGCCTGCATGCGCATCCCGGTGGAAAACCTGCTGGTACTGCTGTTTCCCATGGGCGCGGTCACCGCGCTGCTGGCGCAGTTCGCGCCACCGGGCACGGTGCCGCTGATCAACGAAGAGCCGGGCATCCTCGCGCACATCCTGCTGTCGATCCTGGCCTACGGCCTGTTCACCATCGCGGTGTTCCAGTCGTTGCTGTTGCTGCTGCAGGACCGCCAACTGAAGAACAAGCACCCCTCCGGGCTGATTCGCAACTTCCCACCGCTGCAAACCATGGAAAGCCTGCTGTTCGGTTTCCTCTGGGCCGGTTGGTGCCTGCTGTCGCTGTCGCTGATCTCGGGCTGGCTGTTCCTCGACAACCTGTTCGCCCAGCACCTGGTGCACAAGACCCTGCTCGCCTGCGTGGCCTGGGTGGTGTTCAGCGTGCTGCTGTGGGGCCGCACCCGCCTGGGCTGGCGCGGGCACAAGGCGATCCGCTGGACCCTGGCCGGTTTCTGCCTGCTGATGCTGGCCTATTTCGGCAGCAAGCTGGTCCGCGAATTCATCCTGCACATCTGACGGCCGCCCATGGATACCCTGCCGTACGCCCCGCTTCTCGGCATCCTCGCACTGGCCCTGCTGTGGTCGGCGCTGTTCACTGCGGTGGACACCGCGCGCCTGCAGCTCAACGGCTCGCTGCGCAACGGCGATGACGGCCAGCCGCAACTGCCGGCCCAGGCCCTGGTGCTGTGCGCAAGCCTGGGCAAGTTGCTGGTACTTGGCCTGGCCTGCCTGATCGGCCAGCGCCAAAGCGGTGAACACGGTTTCTGGCTGGCCGGCTTGGGCGCGGTGGCGGCCCTGCTGGTGTTCGCCGAATACCTGCCGCGGCGCCTGGCCCGGCGCAACCCGCTGGCCTTCATCAGCCTCGGCGCCAGCCTGCACCCGTTCCCCCTCGCCCTGCTGCAGCCCCTGGCCTGCCTGTTCGACGGTACCGCCAAGCTGATCCTGCGGCCGTTTCGCGTGCAGCCCACGGCCGTGGCCCTGCACCCCGAGGAAGACGACGACTTCGACGACGACGAACTCGAAGCCCCGCGCCATGGCCTGCTCGATGGCCTGCAATCGCTGGACAAGATCACCGTTAACGACATCCTGGTGCCGCGCAACGAAGTGGACGGCATCAACCTCGACGACCCCATGGAGCGCATCATCGAGCAACTGATCGTCAGCCGCCACACGCGCCTGCCGGTGTACCACAGCGACATCAACCAGGTTGAGGCGATCCTCAACACCAAGTTGATCAGCCACTTGCTGCCCAAGGCCGAGCTGACCCTGGAACACCTCAAGGGCGCCTGCTACGAGCCCTATTTCGTGCCGGAAAGCACGCCGCTGCAGCTGCAACTGCTGAACTTCCACAAGCAACAGCGCCGGCTTGGGGTGGTGGTGGACGAGTATGGCGAGGTGCTGGGCATCGTCACCCTCGAAGACATCCTCGAAGAAATCGTCGGCGAGTTCGAGGACGAACAGAGCCTGGACAACCCCCATGTACACCCCCAGCCCGATGGCACCTTCGTCATCGAAGGCACCGCCTCGCTGCGCGAGATCAACCGCACCCTGGGCTGGCACCTGCCCTGCGACGGCGGGCCGAAAACCCTCAACGGGCTGGTCACCGAGGCGCTGGAAAGCATTCCGGAAAGCGCCGTATGCGTGAAGATCGGCCGTTATCGCCTGGAAATCCTCGAAACCGAGGACAATTGCGCCAGCAAGGTACTGGTGTGGACCGTGACCCGCTAGCTATACTCGGGTCACGCTTACCCAGCCCCGCCGTCCCGCCTGCTACCCGCACCCGGCGCCCCACGGCCAGTCCGCTCCACTGACACGCCCCGCGGTCCTGCTTCACTACCCCGAACAGTGCCCGCTTCGCCCCTACCCCCCTTGGGCTATCGTCAGTCGGGCGAACACAACAACAAAACGCTCCGGCGCCCGCGCGCCCGTGCCTGCCTGCATTCAGGCGCACACCGTCGCGGGCCTGCCCATGGCGCGAACCAGACTGTTAGGGACCTACTTAATGACAACCAGCAGCACCTATGCCCAGGCGCCTGCCGCGCCGGTCAACTCGCCAGCCCGGGTGGCGACTGCCAGCTTCATCGGCACTGCCATCGAGTTCTACGATTTCTACGTGTACGCCACCGCCGCCGCCCTGGTGATCGGCCCGGTGTTCTTCCCGTCCGGCTCGGGCACGGCGCAGATGCTCGCGGCGTTCCTCACCTTCGGCATCGCCTTCCTGGCCCGCCCATTGGGCTCGGCGCTGTTCGGCCATTTCGGCGACCGCATCGGGCGCAAGTCGACGCTGGTCGCCTCGCTGCTGCTGATGGGCGTGTCCACCACCTTGATTGGCGTGCTGCCCGGCTATGACAGCATCGGCATGTGGGCGCCGATCCTGCTCTGCCTGCTGCGTTTCGGCCAGGGCCTGGGCCTTGGCGGTGAATGGGGCGGCGCGGCGTTGCTGGCCACCGAGAACGCCCCGCAAGGCAAACGCGCCTGGTTCGGCATGTTCCCGCAGCTGGGCCCCTCGATCGGCTTCCTCGCCGCCAACGGCCTGTTCCTCACCCTGGCCCTGCTGCTCAGTGACGAGCAGTTCCGTGCCTGGGGCTGGCGCATTCCGTTCCTGCTCAGTGCCGCGCTGGTGATGGTGGGCCTGTACGTGCGCCTGAAGCTGGAAGAAAGCCCGGTGTTCGCCAAGGCCGTGGCACGCCATGAGCGGGTGAAGCTGCCGGTGGTCGACCTGTTCGCCAAGTACTGGGTGCCAACCCTGCTGGGTGCAGCGGCCATGGTGGTGTGCTACGCGCTGTTCTATATCTCGACGGTGTTCTCGCTGAGCTATGGCGTGACCACGCTGGGCTACAGCCGTGAAACCTTCCTGGGCCTGCTGTGCTTCGCAGTGGTCTTCATGGCCTTGGCCACACCGCTGTCGGCCTGGCTCAGCGACCGCTATGGGCGCAAACCGGTGCTGATCGTCGGCGGCCTGCTGGCGGTGGCGTCGGGCTTTACCATGGAGCCGCTGCTGACCTCGGGGTCGACCACGGGCGTGGCGCTGTTCCTGGCCATCGAGCTGTTCCTGATGGGGGTGACCTTCGCCCCGATGGGCGCGTTGCTGCCAGAGCTGTTCCCTACCCACGTGCGCTACACCGGCGCGTCGGCAGCCTACAACCTGGGCGGCATCGTTGGGGCCTCGGCGGCGCCGTTCTTTGCCCAGAAGCTGGTGAGCATGGGGGGCTTGAGCTGGGTGGGAGGCTATGTGTCGGCGGCGGCTGTGCTCAGCCTGATTGCTGTGTTGTGCCTTAAAGAAACCCGCCACACCGAGCTGTAAGGTATTGGGGCCGCCTTGCGGCCCTATCGCGACCTTTGGTCGCTCCTACGGTAGGAGCGGCCAAAGCCCCATTCGCGCCTGGTAGGAGCGACCCAAGGTCGCGATAGGGCCGCAAAGCGGCCCCGCACGGTGCCAGATCAGAACTCGACCTTGACCGCCTGCGATGCACGGGTCGCCTTGGCCCGCGCAGCCTCGATCGACTCATCCCGCGCCAGGCAAACGCCCATGCGCCGCGTGCCATTGATTTCCGGCTTGCCGAACAGGCGAATGGCCGTGTCCGGCTCGCTCAGGGCAGCGCCCAGGTTGGCGAAGCTGGTCTGCTGCGACTGGCCTTCCGGCAGGATCACCGCCGAGGCCGACGGCCCGAACTGGCGCACCACCGGAATCGGCAGGCCGAGAATGGCGCGGGCGTGCAGGGCGAACTGCGACAGGTCCTGGGAGATCAGCGTTACCAGGCCGGTGTCGTGCGGGCGCGGCGACACTTCGCTGAACCACACCTGGTCGCCCTTGACGAACAGCTCCACACCGAACAGGCCACGCCCGCCCAGGGCATCGGTGACCGCCTTGGCCACCCGCTGCGACTCGGCCAGGGCCTTGGGGCTCATGGCCTGGGGCTGCCAGGACTCCTGGTAGTCGCCCTTTTCCTGACGGTGGCCGACCGGTTCCAGGTAGGTGGTGCCGCCCACATGGCGCACGGTCAGCAGGGTGATTTCGTAGTCGAAGTCGATAAAGCCCTCGATGATTACCCGGCCCTTGCCGGCGCGGCCGCCTTCCTGGGCGTAGTCCCACGATTTCTGCAGGTCGGCATCGCTGCGTAGCAGGCTCTGGCCCTTGCCCGAGGAACTCATCACCGGTTTCACCACGCATGGGTAGCCCAGGTCGGCGACGGCCTTGGCGTAGTCTTCGTAGGTGTCGGCGAAGTGGTACGGCGAGGTCGGCAGGTCCAGCTCTTCGGCGGCCAGGCGGCGGATGCCTTCGCGGTTCATGGTCAGCTGTGTGGCACGGGCGGTCGGCACCACGTTGAAGCCTTCGCTTTCCAGTTCCACCAGGGTGGCCGTGGCGATGGCCTCGATTTCAGGCACGATGTAGTGCGGTTTTTCCGCCTCGATGATGGCCCGCAGGGCAACGCCGTCGAGCATGTTGACCACATGGCTGCGGTGCGCCACCTGCATCGCCGGGGCATTGGCGTAGCGGTCCACGGCGATCACTTCGACGCCCAGGCGCTGCAGCTCGATCACCACTTCCTTGCCCAGCTCGCCACAGCCGCAGAGCAGTACACGGGTCGCAGTTGGCGACAATGGGGTTCCGATACGGGTCATTTCAGGTCCTCGAAGGCGTCCGGGGGCCGCGCCAGGCGTGGCATGGCCCGCTGAAAAAGGACCGGTATTCTACACCATCAGCCGGCCACGGCGGCCCGCCGCGCGCGAAATGCCATGGCCAGCCACACCGCGGTGACGCCGGCGAACTTGGACGCCATGGCGGTGCCGATCACCACCGGGGTAAGCGCGCCGATCATGCCGAAGAAGATGAAGGTGTCCACCGGAATGCTCAGCGCCGAACTCAGCCACAGGCGGTCGCGCAATGGCCGGCGGGTGATGCTGAACACCAGCCAGTCGATCAGCTCGGAAATGAAGAACGCGGTGGCGCTGGCCAGGGCGATGGCCGGTTCCGAGGTGACGTAGGACAGCACCAGGGCCAGCAGCATGGCCACCAGCGCACCATGGCCGAAGCGGGTCTGAACCATGTCGCGCAGGATGAACACCAAACCGCCCCAGCAGGACCAGATGATGTCCAGGTGCGGGGCGCTGGAGAAGGCGTAGTTGATCAGCACTACGCTGCTGATGTAGGCAATGAGATAGAACATGGGCAGTTTGTCTGTGGGCAAGCCGGACAGATTAGCGGTGGCACCTTCGCGGGACAAGCCCGCGCCTAAAGGTACCGCGCCGCCCTCGGGAAAATGATGCCCTTGTAGGAGCGGGCTTGCCCCGCGAAGCAGCCAGCGCAGCATCACCCGCCAATAATCAACCCGGCCGCCAGCGCCCGCTCATGGCACAGCTTGAGCACCGCACGCCGTTCGCTGTTGTCCATCCGCCCCCAGCGGCCGATCTCGGCCACGGTGCGTTGGCAACCGGTGCAAACATCCTGCTCGTCCAGCGCGCAAATACTCACGCACGGCGAGGCCACCGGCCGTTCTACCGCCACTTCACTCATCGTCGACCACCAGCTCCCGTGCATAACGCTGGGCATTATGCACATAGTGCGCGGCGCTGGCTTCGAGCATGCGCATCTGCTGCTCGCTCAGCTCCCGCACCACCTTGCCCGGCGAGCCCATCACCAGCGAACCGTCGGGAATCTCCTTGCCCTCCGGGATCAGCGCATTGGCGCCGATGATGCAATGCTTGCCGATACGCGCGCCGTTGAGGATCACCGCATTGATGCCGATCAGGCTGTAGTCGCCCACCGTGCAGCCATGCAGCATGGCGTTGTGACCAACGGTCACACCCTTGCCCAGGGTCAGCGGCGAACCCATGTCGGTGTGCATCACGGTGCCGTCCTGGACATTGCTGTCCTCGCCGATGTCGATCAGCTCGTTGTCACCACGCAGCACCGCGCCGAACCACACGTTGGCACGCGCCTGCAGGCGCACCTTGCCGATCAGGGTGGCGTTGGGGGCAGCCCAGCTGGTGGGATGGCAGTCGACCCGGTGGTCGCCCAGGCGGTATTTCATGTTCGCTTCCTCAAGGTTCACGCAGACGGCGGGGTGTGCCCCGCTCAGTTTTCGATGTAGCGCTCAGGGGGCTGGTGCAGGCTGATGCCGGCGTCATACAGCAGGTTGACCAGCTCGACGATCATGATCGCCGACAGCCCCCAGATCTTGTATTCGCCATAGCGGTAGCTGGGCACGTACCAGCTGCGGCCCTGGTAGTCGATACGGTGGGTGTGGTCGCGCGGGTCCTGGCGGAAGAATTCCAGCGGCACGCTGAAGACTGCCGCGATTTCGGCATCGTTGGCGCGGTATTCGACGAAATCCGGGATCAGGCCGACGAACGGCGTTACTTTCAGGCCATGCAGGGAGATCAGCGGGCTGAGCGGGCCGACCACCTCCACCAGGCCCGGTGGCAGGCCGATTTCTTCTTCGGCTTCGCGCAGGGCGGTGAACACCAGGTCCGGGTCTTCCGGGTCGCGCCGCCCGCCGGGGAAGGCCACCTCACCACCGTGGGTCGACAGCCCCTGGGCGCGCAAGGTCAAAACCAGCTCGGGCGCTTCGCTGCGGGTGATGGGCAAAAGTACCGCCGCCTCGGGGAACCGGCGGTCGGTTTCCAGTGAAGCGGGTTGGTGGTTGCTCATACGGCGAAGTAGCTCGTCCAGCATTGCGCACTCTCGTTTCCAAAGCCTGCCCTGCATCATGCACCAAAAGCGCCGAGGCACCCAAGCCCCATCCGCTGGCGGCGGCCCCGCCGGGCGCGTCAAGATAACCCGGTCAACAGGGAATGAAAGCATGAAATTCTGCAGCGCGTGCGGCCAGCCGGTCATTCAGCGGATCCCCGAGGGCGACAGCCGCCCGCGGTACGTCTGCGACCATTGCCAGACCATCCACTACCAGAACCCCAACATCGTCGCCGGGATACTGCCCACCTGGGGCAGCCAGGTGCTGCTGTGCCGCCGCGCCATCGAGCCGCGCCGCGGTTTCTGGACCCTGCCCGCCGGCTTCATGGAGAACGGTGAAACCCTCGACCAGGCGGCCCGCCGCGAAACCGTCGAGGAAGCCTGCGCCCGGGTCGGCGACATGGCCCTCTACCAACTGTTCGACCTGCCGCACATCAACCAGGTGCATGTGTTCTTCCGCGCCGAGCTTGCCGACCAGGACTTCGCCATCGGCGTCGAAAGCCTGGAGGTGCGCCTGTTCGAGGAGCACGAGATTCCGTGGGCGGAGCTAGCTTTCCGCACCGTCACCCGCACACTAGAATGCTATTATCGCGACCGCATCGGGCAGCACTACCCCATAGGCCATGAATACCTGCCGCCGATGAACGTATCGCCCACCCCTTAAGTTCGCAGGTGCTGCTTCATGCGCTGGTTGTTTGCCCTTTTCTGCCTTTGCATTGCCTCGGTGTCCCAGGCGGCGTTCACCGAAGTCATCATCCGCAAGCCACAACCGCCGGCGCCGGTTCAGTCGCCCTCCCAGGCCGCCATGCAGCCGCTGATCGACAAGGTGCTGGTGATCAAGTCCGAACGCCGCCTGCAACTGATCAGCCGTGGCGAGCCGTTGAAAACCTACCGCATCTCCCTGGGCAAGCAACCCAAGGGGGCCAAGGAGCGCGAGGGCGACAAGAAGACCCCCGAGGGGTTGTACTGGCTCGACTGGCGCAAGCAAAGCGACCGCTTCAACCTGGCCATGCACATCACCTACCCGAACATCACCGACGCCGCACGCGCCACCCGCGAAGGCGTGAGTGCCGGCAGCATGATCATGATCCACGGCACGCCAATCGACGAGCACTACCCCGAGTGGTATTTCCACACCCTGGACTGGACCGACGGCTGCATCGCCATGCGCAACTCGGACATGCGCGAGGTCTGGGAGCTGGTGCGCGACGGCACGCTGATCGAGATCCGGCCGTGATGGCACCCCGGTCTAAAACCGGGGTGTAGGAACATTCTTACCTCATTTGTTCGCGTGCCTTACAGCCGAGGCAGGGCGCAGCTGACATCCATACGAATGCATTAATTCCTAGCATCCACGCAAACGAGTACACCGTGCGTACGCCCCTTGCGAGGATGCCCCATGCCGTTTCGCCTGCCCCCCTGTGCCCGCCCGTTGCTCGCCTGGTTGCTGCCAGGGCTGCTGGGTGCGCCGCTGGCACTGGCTGACGACCCGGCCAGCCAGCAACTGCGCGACCAGCAGCAAAGCCTGCAGCAACTGGAACAGCGACAGCGCCTGCAACGTTGGCAACGTGAGCCTGCGGCGCCACGGCGCGAGGCGGCACCGGCCCCCATCACCGGTGACAACGCCTGCTGGCGGGTGAGCGGGCTGCGCCTGGCTGGCAACCAGCGCCTGGCCCGCCAGGCCCTGGAGCCGGCGGTTCAACCCCTGATGCAGCCGTGCATGGGCATCGACGCGATCAACCGGCTGCTCAGGGCCATCACCCAGCACTACGTGCAAGCCGGTTACCCCACCAGCCGCCCCTACCTGCGCCAAGCGCCTCGGCATGGCGCGCCGCTGGATATCTTGATCGACGAGGGCTTCGTCGAAGCGATCGAGCTCGATACCGACCTGCCGCTTTCACTGGCCAGCGCCTTTCCCGGCCAGCTCGGCCAGCCCCTGTACCTGCCAGCCCTGGAACAGGGGCTGGACCAGCTCAACCGCCTGCGCGCCTTCGAGCTGAGCGCCGACCTGCTGCCGGGCGAACAGCAAGGCGCCACCCGGGTTGCCCTGCAGGCCCGGCAAGTTGCCCCACGCTGGCACCTGGACAGCCAACTGGACAACCGCGGCAGCGCGCTGACCGGCCGCCACCGCCTGACCCTGGGCACCGGCGTGGACAGCCCGCTGGGCCTGAACGATGACCTGCGGCTGTCGTTCAACACCCTGGCCTTCGCTGCCCCAGGCAGCAGCCAGGGTCTGTCCCTGTACTACAGCCTGCCCTATGGCCCGTGGACCTTCGCCCTCAACGCCAGCCAGCAGCGCTATGACGCGCCCACGCCCAGAAGCCAGCGGCGCAGCAGCGGCAGCAGCCAGCAACAGGGGGCCAGTGCCGAGCGGGTACTTTGGCGCGGCCCGCAAGGCATGCTCAGCGCCACCGCCCGGCTGGACCGCAAACAGCTGGTCAACCGCAACGGCGACCGGGTAATTGCCCTGCAGAGCCCAACCCTGACCACGGTCGAGGCCGGCCTCAACCTGCTGTGGCTCGAACAGGGCCTGTGGCACGCCTCCCTCGGCATCGCCCAGGGCACCGCATGGTTAGGTGCCGACCGGCCAACACCTGGCAACGGCGCCCCGCGCCCAGACTTTCGCAAGTACCGCGCCAGCCTGCTGCACCTGCGCCAGGGGCCAGCCCAGTGGCCCTGGCGCTGGCAAAGCGAGCTGGCCCTGCAATACAGCAACACGCCGCTGGCCGCCGTGGAGCAGTTCCAGCTTGGCGGCGATACGGCGGTACGCGGTTTTCGCCAGCGAACCTATGCCGGGGCCAACGCTGCCGTGTGGCGCAACACCTTCAGCCAGGCCCTGCCTGGGCAGTGGACCGCCCCCTTCGCGGTGCGCCCCTACATCGCCCTGGACCAGGGCTGGAGCCAATTGACCCAAGGCGCACCGTCGCAGCGCCTGAGCGGGGTTGCCGCCGGTGTCGAGTTAACCGCCCCGCACAGCCGCCTGCGCCTTGACTACCAGCGCGCCCTGCACGCCAGCGATACCCCCCGCGCCCACCTGGAACCCGGCTTCTGGGTCGTGGAATGGTCACTGAACCTTTGATTCACCCACAACAATAAAGAGAGAACCCTCATGCACAAGCGCGCGCCCTTAACCCCGCCCCGCCCCGATGCCCTGCGCTGGGCCATCTTCCTGGCCTTGCTCAGCTCCAACGGCGCCCTCGCCCAGAACGGCCTGGAGGCCGCCAGCGGGCCGGGCGGTACACCGATCATCGACAACGGTCACGGCGTGCCGGTGATCGAGATCGTGCCACCCAATGCGAGCGGCCTGTCGCACAACCAGTTCCTTGACTACAACGTGGCCAAGCCAGGTGTGGTGCTGAACAACGCCCTGCAGGATGGCCAATCGCAGCTGGCCGGGGCCCTGGCGGCCAACCCGCAGTTCCAGGGGCAGGCGGCATCGAGCATCCTCAACGAGGTGATCAGCCGCAATGCCTCGCTGATCGAAGGCCCGCAGGAAATATTCGGCCGCCCGGCCGACTACATCCTCGCCAACCCCAACGGCATCACCCTCAATGGCGGCAGCTTCATCAACACCACCCGCGCCGGCTTCGTGGTCGGCACGCCGGAGCTGCAGGACGAACAGCTGCGCTACTTCAACACCTTGAACAGCAGCGCCACCCTGCAGGTGCTGGGCGGTGGGCAGAGCAACGCCGAAGGCGCGCTCGACCTGATCGCGCCACGGCTGGACAGCACAGGCCCGCTCACGGCCCGGGATAACCTCGGCATCACCGTGGGCCGCAACCGCCTCGACAGCGCCAGCGGCCAGGTCATCGAGCACCTGCCCGGCACCCCGTCGAGCATCGACGCAAAGCTGTTCGGCGCTATGCGCGCCGGGCGCATTCGCATGGTCAGCACCGCCGAGGGCGCCGGGGTGCACATGGGGCCGGTGCAGGTGCATGCCAAGCACGGCATCGACATCCGTTCAGCCGGCGACCTGCTGATCGAAGGCCAGGCTGACGCCGCCGCCCAGTTGCACAGCGAACAGGGCGCACTGGCCCTGGGCGCCGAGCACGACCTGACCCTGCGCGCCGTGGAAGGCCGCGCCGAGCAGATCACCGCCAAGGCGGGCAAGAAACTCACCCTCGACAGTAAAAGCCAGGCCCAGGTCGACCGCGAGCGTGAAAACTGGAAGAACAAAGCCTGGTTCGTCACCTACGAAACCTACGACCGCACCCGCACGACCACCGCCGAGCACCTGCGCGGCACGCAGTTGCAAGCCAGCGACAGCCTGGGGTTGCAATCGGGCGGCGACATGCGCCTGGCTGCCGCCACACTGGACGCCGGAGGTGAAATGACCGTGGACAGCGGCGCCAACCTCGACATTGTCGCCGGCACCAACAGCCAGCGGGTCGAAGAACAGGTGCGCCACCGCAAGCACTTGTGGCGCGGCGACCGCGACACCGACCAGTACAGTGAAAGCGCCCGCGCCAGCAGCCTGAATGCAGCGCGCATGCAGGTGAAGGCCACCGATACCCTCAACCTACAGGGCAGCACCATGCACAGCCGCAGCAGCCTCGACCTGCAGGCCCGCCAAGTCCATGTGGGCACCACGGCCCTGGCGCAGCGCAACAACCAGGACGGCTACCGTGGCGACCTGGTGTCCGGTGCTTTCTTCGGCAAACGCCAGGGCACCGACAGCCAGGGCCAGGCCATGGCCGGTAGCAGCATCACCGCGGACGGCAAGTTGAACGTCGGCGCCGAACAGGCCGCGATCAAGGGCAGCACCGTGCGCGGCAAGGAGGATGCCGTGCTGTACAGCACCCGCGGTGCCCTGGTGATCGAGGAGGACCATACCCGCACCACCTCGACCGAGCGCAACCGCGACAGCAAGCTGTTCGGCCTGTTCGCCAGCGATCGCGGGCAAACCACCCGCCAGGACCAGGTGCTGGTCAGTGATATCGGCTCCGACAGCAACCTGCGCCTGGCCAGCGCCGAAGAGCTGCGCATCCAGGGGGCCAAGGTGCAGGCCGGCCAGCACCTGCAGGTCGAGGCCAAGGGCGACGTGCTGGTCGCCAGTGCCCAGGCGTTGAATGAAAGCGAAACCCGTGACCAGCAACGGGGCCTGACCGCCAGCGCCCGGCAGACCCAGCAAGCCGAAGGCGACAAACCAGGTTCGCGCCAGTATGCGGCGGGCGTGGCCTACCAAGTGACCACCCGTGGGCAAAAGACCCGCGACACCACGCAGCTGGCCAGTGAGCTGAAAGGGGCCACGGTGGCCCTGGCCAGCGACGCGCGCCTGCACGTGAATGGTGCCAAGGTTCAGGCCAGTGCCGGCGACCTCGACGTCAAGGCCCAGCAGGTAACGCTGGGCGCCACCCGTAACACCCATGAATCGACCACCAGCACCCGCCAGAGCGGCGGCGGCTTGACGGTCACCGGCGGCATCGACCGCCTCGGCAGCCAGTTCGAGGGCCATGACCAGCGCACGCTGGTGATCGAGCGCGACAGCAAGGCCCAACGCAGCGAGCTGCAGGCCAGCGGCAACCTGAAGCTGGCCGCCGACACGCTGGTGAGCGAAGGCGCCCGCGCCACCGCCGGCAATACCCTCAAGGTCGACGCCCGGCACATCGACAACCGTGCGGTGCAGGATACCCACGAGCGCAAGCAAGAACGCACGGATTGGTCCGCAAGCCTCGGCGCCAGTGTCGAATACCGCGACCTGACCCGGCCGATCGAGCGCGTGGTGCTGGGCGAAGAAGCCGCGCGCTTCCAGCAGGCCTCGCCCGAGGACGCCATGACCGCGCCCAGCGCCGGCGCCGACATGACCGTCGAACACCTCAAGCAACTGGAAAACCAGCGCCGGGGCATTGCCCAGGTGAGCGAGCTGGCGGGCACGCAGGTCGAGGTGAAAGCCGACACCCTCAACGACCAGGGCACTGCCTGGCGCGCCAATGCCGGCCGGCTGCAGATCGACGCGCAGCAACACACCCTGCGTGCCGCGGAAAATACCCAGGAAGACAACACTCAGCACCTGGCTGTCGGCGGCGACCTGCGTGTCGACACCAGCACCGGCAGCGACCTGAACGGGCGCGCCGCCGGCAAGGGCGGCTCGCTGGCCAAGCAAGCCACTATCAGCACTGCCGTGCCGGGCAGCCTCTATGGGCAACAGGGCATTCAGGTGCAGTTGGGCAGCGATGGCCTGTATGAAGGCGCCCGCCTGCAGGGCGGTGACGGCGATGTAATGATCCACAGTGCCGGCAACCTGGCACTGACCCAGGCCACCGACCGCACCGAGCAGTTGACCCGCCAGCTTGATGGCAATGCCTGGGCCAAGCTCGGCAACCGCCCGGGCAGCACCGGTGGCGATGCCCGTGGCTACCTTGACCACACCCAGAAGCACACCCAGCAGGCCACCGCGCAGGTGGCGCAGGTCGATACCAAGGGCGAGGTGCGCCTGAGCAGTGGCGGCGACCTGCTGCTTGAAGGCACGCGCATCGGCAGCCGCGAGGCCAAGGTGGGCGACATCCGGCTCGACAGTGGCGGCACCTTGCAGGTCAAGGCCGCCAGCAACACCCAAGAGGCCAGCGGTGGCACCCTCGGCGGCGGTTTGGAACTGGCAGCTACCCAGGGCAGCAGCACGGGTGGCGGCATTGGCGGGCACTTCAGCCATGGCAAGCTGGATGAACAGGCACGCCAGGCGGTCGATGCGCAATTTGCCAGCACCGGCAAACTGACCTTGGCCAGCCAGGCCCGCGAAGACCTCGCCCTGCACGTGCAAGGCCTGCAAGCGTCGGCGGCAGCCATCGAGCTGAAGGCGGCCAACGGTGGCATGCTGCTTGAGGCCTCTGCCAATCAGGAACGCCGCAACAACCTGGACATCACCGCCGGCGCCGGCTTCAACCTCGCCAAAGGCGCTACCGATACCCGCAGCCTGCATGGCCGTGCCAAGGTGGAACTGGACAAGCGCGACAACCAGACCTGGAACGCCAGTACCCTGCGTGCCGACCATATCAACGTGCACAGCCGTGGCGACAGCCGCATCGGAGGCGCCAGCCTGGAGGCCGGGCGCATTGACGGCAGCATTGATGGCGACCTGCTGGTGGCCAGCCGCAAGGACAGCGTCGATAGCCTGACGGTGAAAGGCGATGCGCGCCTGAGCCAGGAAAAGAACCCGCAGGGCTACGTCAACGCCGCCACCTCGATGGCCGGGCCGCTGGGCGGCAAGGTCAAGGAAAAGGCCGCGGATACCTTGAGCAAAGTCGACCCCGGCCTCTCGCCGACGGTGGCCTTCGAAGTGTCGCAGGCCAAGCGTGACACCGTGGCACACCAGGCCGTGCTCAAGGCCAGTGACGGCATCGACCTGAAGGTCGGGGGCGATGCCAGGCTGGTGGGTGCGCGGCTGCAATCGGCGGCCGGCCAGGTGGCGCTCAGCTCAGGGTCGGTGAGCCGGGAGACCTTGAACGGCAGCGATTACCGCCGGGATGTGTCGGTCGACTTTTCCAACGCGCCGGTCGACTTGGGCACGGCAGTGGCCGAGTTGAGCAAAGGCAAGGGCGCGGCGGAGGGTGAGAATGCGCTGGACCTGGGGCTGCTCCGAACCAGTGGGCACAACCGCAGCGAACAGTGGACCTCAAGCGTGCAGGGCAAGCGCGAGTAAGGTGACCGAGCGCCGCCTTCGCGGCGCATCGCGAGCTGCGCTCGCTCCTACAGAGGTTCACACAGGCCCGGTAGGAGCGAGCGCAGCTCGCGATGCGCCGCGAAGGCGGCGCCTACCACCCCAGCTCCCGGCGCCCCGCCAACGCCTGTGGCCCCAGCCACTGCGCCCCTCGCAACAACGGCAGCAATGCAGCCTCCTGCTGCACCTCGAACACCACCTGCGCCTTTCGCCTTATCAGGTCCGCCTGCACCTGCACCACATGCTGGCCCTGCTGCTCCAGCTGCCCGTTCACCCGCCAGCCTTCATGGCACTCCAGCGCCAGCCAACCCTGCCCCAGGCCCAGCGCCCAAGGCTCGCTCAACGCAAGGTCGGTGACCGTGATACGCCCGTCACTGCCCGTGCAGCGGCTTCCCGCCCCCTGTAACTGCAACGCCCCCTGCCACTGCCCAGCCAGGCGATACGCCGTGGGTAACGCCGCCTGCGCACCCAACGCTTGCGCCTGCAAACGCCAACGCCACGGCCAGCCCTGGGCATTCAGCCGCCAGCCCTGGCCCTGGAAACCGAGCCGGGTTTCAGCCGCCAAACGCCAAGGCTGGACGCTCCATTGCAGCGGCCCTACCGGCCCCAACTGCCTCGCCTGGCCCTGCCAGACGCTGCCACTGGTATCGACCAGCGGCAGGCCCACAGCCCGCGCCACCCAAGCCGCCGGCAGCTGCACCAGCAAGGTCACGGCAAACACCAGCGCGCACCACAGCCAGCCACCACGGCTCATGGCTGCACCACCAACTCGAAACGCAGCGCCGCCGCGCTTTGCTCCAGCCCCCACTGCAGCGGCTTCACCCCCTCCGCACGCAGGCTCTGTAGCCAATCCTGCAACACCCGTTCATTGGCCACCTGGCCACGCAACTGCCAGCCCTGGCCCTCAGTGTCCACCTCGCTCAACTCGATGTGCCGTGCCTGGGCCGACTGACGCAAACGCTCCAGGCTCACGACAGGGCCACCTTGTAATTGCGCGGCCTGCTCGGCCAACGCACGCCATTGGCCAAGCTCGCGCCATTGCACCGCCCCCTCGCGCACGCCCAGCCAGGCCAGCAACAGGCCAACCAGGCACCACGCCAGCAGCAGCCGATGCCGCTGTATCCATTCCCCGCTCATGCCTCAGCCCCCAGGTCGAATACCACCTGGCCCGCTTGCTCCTGCACGCTGGCCCCCACCGTGCTGGCCATCTCGCCCCAGGGCGGCGCGGCACCGTCGCCACTCAGGCGCAGGTGCCAGCGTTGGCCATCGAAGCGCACTGCCTGCAGGTGCCAGCCCGGGTGCTCGCCCAGCCATGCCTGCAGCCGTGCTTGCAGGGCTTCGAGCTGACGCTCGCGCAACAGCCGTTGCTGCTCCCCGGCACGCAAGCGCTTGAGCGCCTGGGCCGCCTGGCGTGGGCCGGCCTGCTCGCCGGTGACGGCCAGCACCTGAGCTCGCCAGGCATGAACCTGCCGCCACTGCTGGTGCAACCACAGCCCGCCCCAGGCGCAGGCCAGCACCAGGCAAGCCACGGCCAGGCGCTGCTGCTGTTGCGACAGCACCGGCAATGCCAAGCGCTGACGGGGGCGGTCGAACAGGCTTGGCAAAGGGTCGAGCGGCGCCAGCGGGCTTGGCCAGGCGCCGCGCTGCGCCACCTCGCGCAAACCGGCCCAGGGCTGCTGCGGGACATCACCCAGGGCGTGTGGCCAATACAGCCAGTGCTCCTGGCCTTGGGCATCGAGGCCCCGGCGCAGGGTTGCCTGCTCGGTTCGCTGCCAGGCACAGGCCATGCCCGGCTCCGGCATCGCCAGCAACTGGAACTCGGCCCAACAGCGCTCGGCCTGCAGCCCCCATTCGGCCAACTGGGCAAGCCATGGCTCGACGTGCCCACGGGCCACCGCCAGCAGGCGAAGCTGCCGGGCCTCGCGCGACAGGCAGGCGCAGATCACTTCATCCGCCGGCTGCAGCAAGCGGTCTTCCAGCAGCAGGGGCCATTCCTCACGCTTGAGCCCGGGCGGCGCCGCCACCTGGAACAGGCTGCAGGCCTCACCGGGCAGGATCAGCGCCACCCGTGCCTGCAGGTTTTCCGGCGGCCGCCCCTGGCCTGCGCGTGGCGGGCAGCCGGCTTCGAGCAACAGCCAGTCCCAGGGCTGGCCAGGGCGCAGCAGCAACCAGGGCCGGGCCGCTGCACGCCGGCGCCAATCACGTTTCATAAGCGCCCCCAGGGAAGAACGAAGGTGCAGGCATAAGGCGCTCCATCACGCTGCAATTGCACGCGCACGCCACGGCCGGGGTGCGCGGGTTGGTCGGCAGGCCAAGGCAGCCAGCGGCCACCTTGGTGGTAAAGCACGCTGAACGCGCTGACTTGGCTCAGTTGCTCGCGCAGCACCCAGCGCGGGGCCTGGGCGGCGTAAAGGTCGGCAGAGCTTTCCAGCACCAGGCGCTGCTCGCGGGGCTCGAAACGCAGGCGTTGGCGCTGCAGGCGTGAACCGCCTTCGGCCTCGGGCACGGCGCTGGCGGCCACCCATTGCAGCTGCTGTTGCCCGGCTTGCCAGTCAAGCCAGTGGCTGGCAAGTGGCAGGCGCTGTTCGTACACCCGGCGTAGCAGCGGGCTGTCGAAGCGCCGCTCCAGGGCCAGGCAGAACTCCAGCACATCCGTTTCCTGGGCCGGGCTTTGCAGCCGCTCTCGTACCTTGAGCCAGCCGTTGACCAGGGCGGCGAGCATCACGCCGAGCAGGGCGGTCAGGGCCATGGCGACCAGCAGTTCGATCAGGGTCAAGCCGGTTTGCTGGCGTTTCATGGTTGATCCGCTAACAAAGGCCCCTGTAGGAGCGGGCTTGCCCCGCGAAGCAGGCGCCGCGCTGCATGGCACCGGCTTCGCCGGTGTTCGCGGGGCAAGCCCGCTCCTACAAGGATCGTGGGAGGCTGGGGTCATGGGCGCTCCAGGAACAGGGTGTACTGGCCCAGGGGCAGGCGCTGGTCGCGGTCGGCGAACAGCAGCAGCTCGCCGCGGCGCAGGTCGCGCACACCGGTACGGCGCAACTGCAGTTGCCAGTGGCAGGCCTGACCGCCTTGGTCGAGCACGCCATCGGCCTGATTGCCGGGCGGCCAGAACTGCTCCACGCTGAAGCGCGCCTGCAGCTCGCGCGCGCACAGCACACCCAGGCGATGCTGCTGCAGGTTGTGCTGCACGGCCAGGCGCTGGTGCAACACCTGGCTGGTAATGACGGCCAAGACGGCGGCAATCGCCAAGGCCACCGTCACCTCCAGCAGGGTGAAGCCTCGCTGGCGCTTCATGGCGTGCTCGCCACGCGCAAGCGGCCATCGCGTTCCCAATCCCAACGCTGGCTGCCCTCGGCCCAGCGCCAGCGCACAGTGCCAGGCTGCGCCCACCCCTGCGGGGTGAACAGCAGGCGCGGCCGGGTGCTGGCCGGCCAGTCCGGGCGCAGGCCTTTGGGCCACTCACCCAGGGCGACCGTTTCGACCACCCAGCCATCGCCCTCACGGCGCACGAATTCCGGCCGCAGACCGTTCCAGCGCAACCCACGCAACTGCCCGGCATGCCGCGCCAACGCCGCCTGGGCACGGGTTTCCACCGCCAGGCGCTGCAGCGCCTGGTCGACGCGGGCCGCGCCGCTGTCGACCCAGGCCACCGCCAACCCGGTCATGAGCCCGGCAATGGCCAGCACCACCAGCAGTTCGAGCAGGCTGAAGCCCGCCTGGCCGCGCACCGGTCACAGCGCCCAGTTGCCCAGGTCGGCATCCTGGCCCTCGCCCCCCGGCACGCCGTCGGCGCCGAGCGAGTACACATCCACCCGGCCATGCTCGCCGGGCATGCGGTACTGGTACGGCGTGCCCCACGGATCTTGCGGCAGGCGGCGCACGTAGCCATCGCTGCGCCAGGCGCGAGGCAGCGGCGCCTGGGTCGGCTTGCTCACCAGCGCGGCCAGGCCTTGCTCGTTGCTGGGGAAGCGCAGGTTGTCCAAGCGATACATGTCCAGGGCCTGCTCAAGGGTGGCAAGGTCGGCCATGACCTTCTGCTTCATGGCCTTGTCCTGGTTGCCCAGCACGCTGGGGGCGACCACGGCGATCAACAGGCCGATGATGAAGATCACCACCATGATTTCCATGAGGGTGAAGCCGCGCTGGCGGTTGCGTCGATGCTGCATGGGAATACTCCTTGTCATCTACAGTTGCAGGCCCTGGTTGAGTTGCATGATCGGCAGCAGCACCGCCAGCACGATGAACAGCACCACGGCGCCCATCACCAGGATCATCAGGGGTTCGAACAGGGCCATCGCGGTGTCCACCTGGCGGGCGAAGCCACGCTCCTGGTCGTCGGCGACCCGTTCGAGCATGTCGGCCAGGGTGCCGCTGGCCTCGCCGCTGCCGACCATGTTCACCAGCAACGGCGGGAACTGCTGGCTGGCGTCCAGCGCACGGTGCAGGCTGGTGCCGCCCTGCACCTGCAGGCGCACTTGCTCCATGGCCTGGCGGATGCGCCGGTTGCCAACGGTTTCGGTGGCCACCTGCAGGGCTTCGAGCAGGGCCACCCCGCTGCCGCTGAGAATCGCCAGGCTGCGCGCCAGGCGGGCGCTTTCCAGCACCTGCAGCAAGCTGCCGATGCGCGGCAGGCGCAGCAGCAGGCGGTCGCGGCGCAGGCACCAATGCGGTTTGCGCAACAGCCAGGTGCCGCCCACGCAGGCGACCAGCGCCAGCCCCAGTAGCCAGGGGCCGGCCTGTACCAAACCCTGGCTCAGGCCGATCAATACCGAGGTGATGAAGGGCAGGCTCTGCCCGGCATGGGCGAATTGCTCGGTGAGCTTGGGCACGACGAAGGTCATCAGGCCCACCACCACCGCCAGCGACACGCCCATCAGCACGCTGGGGTAGATCAGCGCGGTACGTGCCTTGTGCTGCTGGCGCTGCACCTGTTCCAGGTGGTCGGCCAGGCGGGTCAGCACCTGGGCCAGGCGCCCGGAGCGCTCGCCGGCTTCCACCAGCGCGCAGTACAGGCCGGTGAACGGCGCGCCCTGGCGGGCCAGGCTGCGGGCCAGGCCAAGGCCTTCGGCAAGCGAGCCACGCAGGGCCACCAGCACCCCGTGCAGGGCCGGCTCGCGCAGCTGCCGTTCAAGGGTGGCCAGGGCGTCGACCAACGGGATGCCAGCGCCGGTCAAGGTCGCCAGTTGCCGGGTCAGTTCGCACAGCTGGGCACGGCTCAGGCGCTGGCGCCGTGGCGTGCGGCCGCCGGCTTCATGGCGCTGCAGCTGGCGCGGGAACAGGCCCTGCTCGCGCAACAGCTGCCGGGCATGGCGCTCGCTGTCGGCTTGCAGGCTGGCCTTGTGGGTTTTGCCGGCGAGGTCGACGGCCTGGTAACGAAAGGTCGGCATCGGTCAGCCCTGCACCACGCGCAGCACTTCGGCCAGGCTGGTTTCGCCGCGGGCCAGGCAATCGCTGGCCATCGCCACCAGGCTTTGGCGGCGCCCGGCCAGGTAATCCTGCATCGCCAGTTCGCTGGCGCCGTCGTAAAGCAAGCCAACCAGGCCTGCGTCCAGTTCAATGAATTCATACAGCCCTAGGCGCCCAACATAGCCACTGCCCTGGCAGTGCTCGCACCCCACCGCGTGGTAGCTGCTGGCAAGCGCTGCCAACTCCGGCCACAGCGCCCGCTCGGCCGGCTGCAGCGGCTGGGCCTGTGCGCAGCTGCACAGCCGGCGCACCAGGCGCTGGGCCAGCACGCCGCGCAGGCACGAGGCAATCAGGAACGGCTCGATGCCCATGTCGCGCAGGCGCGTGACCGCCCCCACCGCACTGTTGGTGTGCAAAGTCGACAGCACCAGGTGGCCGGTGAGGCTGGCCTGCACGGCGATCTGTGCGGTTTCCTGGTCGCGGATCTCACCGAGCATGATCACGTCCGGGTCCTGGCGCAGGATGGCGCGCAGGCCGCTGGCGAAGGTCAGCCCGGCACGTGGGTTGATGGCGGTCTGGCCGATGCCGGCGATGGCGTATTCGACCGGGTCTTCGACGGTGAGGATATTGCGGCTGCCGTCATTGAGGCTGTTGAGGCTGGCGTACAGCGTGGTGGTCTTGCCCGAGCCGGTGGGGCCAGTGGACAGCACGATACCGTTGGGCCGTGCCAGGCAACTGCACAGGCCGCTCAGGGCGGCGGCCGGCATGCCCAGGTTGGCCAGCGCCAGCAGGCTGGCCTGTTTGTCGAGCACGCGCATCACCACCCGTTCGCCATGAATGCCAGGTAGGGTCGAGACGCGCACATCCACCTCCCGCCCCGCCGCACGGAGGGTGATGCGCCCGTCCTGGGGCTGGCGTTTCTCGGCGATGTCCAAGCGCGCCATAACCTTGATGCGCGACACCAGCATCGCCGACAGCGCCCGTGGCGGGCGCAGCACTTCGCGCAGGTGGCCGTCGACGCGCAGGCGTACCACCAGGCTCTGCTCGAAGGTTTCAATATGGATATCCGAGGCGCGCAGGCGCAGGGCCTGGCCGAACAGGCCGTTGATCAGGCGGATCACCGGGGCTTCGTCGTCGCTTTCCAGCAGGTCTTCGATGCGCGGCATTTCGCTCATCAGGCTGTCCAGGTCGACCTGCTCGCCAATGCCTTCGATCAGGGCCTCGGTGGCGCCGGCGCCGGCCTGGTAAAGCTGGCCAAGGCGCTCGTCGAACGCGCTGGGCTCCAGGTATTCAAGGCTCGCCGGGCAACCGTGCACGCGCAGCACTTCTTGCAGCTGGGCGCTGTCGGCATCGCGCCGCAGCCACAGCTGCCAGCCCTGCCCGGCCGGCGCCATGGCCAGGCCAGCCTGGCGCGCCAGGCGGTAGGGCAGCATCACCAGTTGCCGCCTTCGAGGCGGGCGCGGCTGGACGGAAATGCCTGCAGCAGGGATGAATCCTCTGCCAGCGCCGGTAGCTTCAGTGGCGTGGTCTGCTGCAGGGTGCGGTACTTGTCTTCGCTCAAGCCAGCCAGACTCGGGCCGTCGCGCAGGATGCGCGGGCGAATGAATACCATCAGGTTCTGCTTGGTGTTCTTGCTGGCGTCGGAGCGGAACAGCCGGCCCAGCCCGGGAATGTCGCCGAGCAAGGGCACGCGCTGGTCGCTGGTGCTCAGTTCGTCACTGATCAGCCCGCCGAGAATCACCAGGCCGTTGTCCTCGACCATGACCTTGGTCTTGATCTCGCGCTTGTTGGTGATCACATCGCTGGCGGCGCTGGAGTCGGCGATCGACGAGACTTCCTGCACGATGTCCAGGCGCACGCTGTTGTCGATGTTGATCTGTGGCTTGATGCGCAGCTTTACCCCAACTTCCTTGCGCTCGATGGTCTGGTAGGGGTTGGCGTTGTTCTGGGTGACGGAGCCGGTCACGAACGGCACTTCCTGGCCCACCAGGATCGACGCCTCGGCGTTGTCCAGGGTCAGCAGGGTAGGCGTGGACAACAGGTTGAAGCCGCTCTTGCCCTTGAGCGCGTTGACCAGCATGGCGAAATTGAAGCCGCCGCCGAAATGGCCAATGCCAGCGGTGGCGCCGGTGGTGGCCGAGAGCAGGTTGCCAAGGGCCTGGTTGTCACCGCTGGCAGCAGCGCCGGCGATATTGGCGATGTTCACCCCGTTGCTGCCGAAGTTGACGATGCCGGCGCCGAACTTTTCATCGGCGAACAGCCACTGCACGCCCAGCTCCTGGGCGCGGCTGTCGGACACCTCGGCGATGATCGCTTCCACCACCACCTGGGCGCGGCGGATATCCAACTGCTCGACGATCGAGCGGTAGGCGGCCAGCTCGCTGTCGGGGCCAACCATGACCACGGCGTTGGTGCCCTCCTCGTACTCCAGGCGAATGCCCGAGTCGGTGGCGGTGGCCATCACCGGCTTGTCCTTGCCCTCGCCTTCGCCGCTGCCTTGGCTGGGCGCGGCGCCTTCCTGGCTGAGGCCGCGCAGCACCTTCACCACCTCGCCAGCATTGGCATGGCGCAGGTACATCACCTGGGTATTGGTGCTGTGCAGGTTGTCACTGGGGCGGTCGAGCTGGGTCAACAGCGCCCTGACCCGGTCGGTACTGCCACGCACCAGCAAGGCGTTGCGGCGCGGGTCGGCCACCACCTGGGTGGCGTCGGCGCCCTGCTCGCGTGCCAGCAAGCGGGTCAGCAGTTGCGCGGTGTCGGCGGCGCTGGCGTGGCGCAACGGCATGACCTGCAGCGGTTCGTCGCTGACCTGGTCGAGCTGGCGCAGCAGGCTGTCGATGCGTTCGAGGTTGCTGCGCCAATCGGTAACCACCAGCAGGTTGGCGGCCGGGTACGGCGTGATAACGCCGACGCGCGGGTCGATCAGCGGCTTGAGAATGCCCAGCATCTGTTCGCTGGCGGCATTGCGCACGTTGAACACCCGGGTGGCCACGCCATCGCTGCCCTCGCCCTTCTTGCCAGCGGGTTCGACCGGCACCGGCTCCAGGCGCGCGGCCTGGTCGGGCACGATCTTCACGCTGCCGTTGGGCAGGTCGACGGCGGCATAGCCTTGGGCGCGCAGCTGGGCCAGAAAGATGTCGTAGATGGCATCGGCGTCATGGCGGTCGACCGTGCGCACGGTAACCTTGCCCTTGACCCGCGGGTCGACGATGAAGGTGGTGCCGGTGATGCGCGACACGCTGTCGATGAACTCGCCCAGCTCGGTGTCGACGAAGTTCACCTCGTACAGCGGCGTGCCATCGTCACCGAAGGTTTCCGGCTCCTCGGCCCAGGCGAGCGACAGGGCCAGGCTCAGGACAGCGGCCACACAGTAGCGGACAGGCATCGTTCATCCTTGGCGCTTGAAGCCGGTCACGGCGGGGCGTGGCGGCCAGGGCAGGCGCTCGCGCCGCCCCTGGTTGTCGAAAATCAGGCCATCGGCGTCGATGTCCTGCAGCACGATCCCCGGCGCCAGGCGCTGGCCACGGCCGAGGGTGCGGACCTGCTGCCCATAACGCAGCACCACGATGCTGGCCGACAGCGGCTGCGCCTTGAGCCCGCCCAGGTACTGCAGCGGCAGGCGCGTGAGGCGGATGGCGCCGTCATCGGCCGCTGGCTGCCAATGGCCGACCAGCAGGCCCGGCAGCGGCGTGTTCGGCGGCAGGGTGGGCAGCAGGGGTTGCGGCTGGCGGCCCAGTTGCAGCACGCATTGGGCCGCCAGCCAGCCGGCCAGGGTCAGCAAGCCGCCGGTGACGGCGCGGGCACCGAGGTTCATGCCGTCACCTGGCGGGGATGCCAGCCAGGGTGGCCCTGTACGTATTGCACCTGCGGCAGCTGCAAGGCCGCCAGTTGCCAACCCGGGCGCTGGCGCGCCAGCCAGCCCTCGACCCGCTGCCACAGCGGCTCGCCGGCCTGGGCATCGAACTGCAGGCCGAAGGTGCGGCACAGCCCCTGCACCGGCTCCAACCCGGCCACGCGCTTGCCCTGGGGGCTGTAGCTCACTCGCCAGGCATGGCCCTGCCAGCGTGGCAGGTCCTGGCTGTTGTCCAGCAGCAGCGGGTCGCCGAACAACTGCTCGGCGGCGTTTTCCAACACCTGCTCGACCTGCCGCGCCGGCGCCTCGACCACCGGCGCCGGGTAGCCGCCGGTCAGGCTGATCAGGTGCTCACGGGTAATGGCCTCGCCCGCTGCCAGGGGGTAGTCGTAGCGCAGGCCCGGCAGCAGCACCGGCATGCTGCTGTCATCGGCCAGGACCTGGTGCAGCAGGCGGTCCCAGCTGCCGCCACGGGTATCGCGGCGCCACAGGCTTTCAGGTGCGCGGGCCAGCGGCTGATCGAGCCAGGCCGCGTGGCCGGCGCGTTGCTGGCGCAGCTCACCCTGCAGTTGGCTGGCGCGCAGTTGCGCGGCGGGGCCAAGTTGCTGGGCAAAGGCTGGGAAGAAGCGCCCGTCGAACTGCCATTGCCCGGCCACTTGCTGACAGCGCAGGCGCATGGCGCCACTGCCGCGGCAACCGGCGAACAGCAACGGCACACGCCGGCCGCTGGCTTGGGTCACCTGTACCGGCGCGGGCCACAGGTCCTGGCCGCGGGCACACAGCAGCACGTCGATTTCGCCCACCCGCTCGGCCAGCCACAGGCCCGGCCCGGTGCCGACATCGGCCAACGCCACCACCAGGTCCGCCTCGCGGCGAGCCTGTTCGAAGACCGGCTGCAATGCTTGGTACCACTGCTTGAGCGAGGCTTTCTGGTCCTGCGCATAGGGGTCGGTAACGCCAACCACGGCGATGCGCGCACCGCCGCGCTCGAACACTTTCAATGGCGCCAGGCCCAGGGCGTTGCGCTGGTCATCGGCCAGGCCGCCACCCAAGGTCACGGCACTGGACTGGCGGTACAACGCGGCGCTGCGCGCGGGCCAGAGCACGCGCTCATCGCTGCTCACCCGCACCTCGCTGCCCAGCAGCTGGCTACCCTGCACACCGCTTTCACCCTGGGTCAGGTAGGCCAGGCCGCTGCCGTTCCAGCCTTGGCCGTTTTCCAGGGTCAGGCTGGCAGCACTACCGGCCTCGGCCCGCAGTTGTTCAAGCAAGGCGGCCAGTACCGCATAGCCGCCCAGGTGGGTGTCGCCCGCCTGGCTGGCGTCGAGCAAGGCCGCCAGTTGAGGGTGCGCAAGGCTGGCACTGGGGCCGGTCATCCAGGGCGCGCGCCCCAGGTGGCTGACCGGGCCCAGGCGGGTGGCGGGCACCACCGGCAGGCCAGGCAGGCGCGCATCGAGGGTATCGGCGACGTACAGCAGGTCGACGCGGGCGCTGCCACCGCCCTGGCCGGGCAATGCGGAGCAGGCGCCGAGCAGCGGCGCGAGTGCACCCACGCCCATCCAGCTGATCACTTCGCGCCTGTGCACTCTGCTTGCCATCGCCCCCGCCATCCTTATCCGCGTTCGTGTAGGGCCCCGGATGTTGCGGCGTAGGCATGACAGTTTAATGGCAGAAATCCGACAGCCATTCCAAATCGATCTGTGTGATCTTGTAATAAGAACTTACAGTTTTAAAAACCCATTAATATTTTTGCCAATGAATCATCACAGTCGCTCCCTAAAGTCGCGGTTTCCTCCCACTCAGCCACTATAAGGACACCTGATGAGTCGAGAATCCGGCGATAACCTGGACCGCAACACCAGCGGCAACCTGCCGATGGCCACTGTCATGGACGCCTACCTGAGCCGCCGCAGCGTAATGCGCGGCAGCCTGGGCGCCGCCATCGCGATGATCGCCGGTACCGGCCTGAGCGGCTGCTTCGACAGCGGTGGCGGCTCCGACGACGACCCGGTCACCGAGCCGCCGGTGACCACGCCACCGGTCACCGAACCGGAGCCGGAAACACCGAAAATGGCCCTGGGCTTCCAGTCCATCCCTGGCTCGCGCACCGACGCCTGCGTCATCGCTGCCGGCTACAGCGCCTATGTGCTGGCGCCTTGGGGCACGCCGATCAACAGCAACGGCAACCCCTGGAAATCGGACGGCAGCAACACCTCCACCGACCAGGCCAACGCCATGGGCATGCACCATGACGGCATGCACTTCTTCCCCATCAACGGCAGCTCCGACGACGGCCTGCTGGCCATCAACTTCGAGTACATCGACACGGCCGCGCTGCACCCCAGTGGCCCGACCAGCGACACCAGCGGCAACCGCCCGGCCGAGGAAGTGCGCAAGGAGATCAACGCCCACGGCGCCGGCGTGGTGCGCCTGCAGAAGGTCAATGGCCGCTGGCAGGTGATTGACAACGACCCGCTCAACCGCCGCTTCACCACCGCCTCGCGCATGGAACTGACAGGCCCCCTGCGTGGCACCGACCACGTCAAGACCAAGTACTCCAGCGCCGGCACCCATTGCCGTGGCACCAACAACAACTGCGGCAACGGCTACACCCCGTGGGGCACCTACCTGACCTGCGAGGAGAACTGGCCGGGCATCTTCGTCAACAAGGGCACCCGCCCCGAAGACCAGCGCCGCATCGGCGTGGGCACCTCCAGCGGCCAGTACAAGTGGGAAACCGCCGCCGGTGACAGCAGCGAGGTAAACGATGAGTTCGCCCGCTTCGACGTGACCATCAAGGGCGCCAGCGCCACCGACGACTACCGCAACGAGGCCAGCACCTACGGCTACATCGTCGAGATCGACCCGTACAACAGCAGCACCCTGGCCACCAAGCGCACGGCCCTGGGCCGTTTCCGCCACGAAGGCTGCTGCCCGGGCCTGCCGGTGGCCGGCAAGCCGCTGGTCTGGTACATGGGTGACGACTCCAACAACGAGTACCTGTACAAGTGGGTGTCCACTGCCGTGTGGGACGCCGCCGATGCCAACCCGGCCGACCGCCTGGCCACCGGTGCCAAGTACCTGGACCAGGGCAAACTCTATGTGGCGCGCTTCAATGCCGATGGCAGCGGGGTGTGGCTGTTGCTCGACGTCGCCAGTGCGACCACCGCCGGCAGCACCCTGGGTGCGCTGTACGGTGACTTGCCGGGCATCATCCTCAACACCCGCGGCGCCGCCGATGCGCTGGGCGCAACGCCGATGGACCGCCCGGAGTGGACCGCGGTCAACCCGCTCAATGGCGATGTCTACCTGACCCTGACCAACAACAGCGCGCGCACCGCGGCCAAGGTCGATGCCGCCAACCCACGTGGGCCGAACCGCCATGGCCACATCATCCGCTGGCACGACAGCGACGACCAGTTGAGCTTCACCTGGGACATCTTCGTGTTTGGTGCCAACGCCGCCGGCACCGCCGACATCAACCGCTCGGGCCTGACCGAGCTGAACCAGTTCGCCAGCCCCGACGGCATGAGCTTCGATAGCCGTGGCGTGCTGTGGTTCGAAACCGACAACGGCGAAACCACGGTGACCGACTACACCAACGACCAGTTGCTGGCGGTGATTCCCACCGACCTGGTCGATGCCAGCGGCAAGCAGGTGCCGATCAATGCCCAGAACCAGGTGGACCTGCGTCGCTTCTTCGTCGGGCCGAACGGTTGCGAGGTGACGGGCATCACCTTTACCCCGGACAACAAGACCTTGTTCATCAACATCCAGCACCCGGACAACTGGCCCAACACCGACAAGGCCACCGATGCGACCCCAGCGGGCGCCACGGTACGGCCACGCTCGTCGACGGTGGTAATCCAGCGTAATGATGGCGGGGAGATCGGCACCGTCTGATCCCGGGCCGGGGGCCACAGGGTTGGCGCCGACCGGGTAGGAGCGAGCGCAGCTCGCGATGGGGCGCGCAGCGGCCCCGGGTTTTCAGCTTCGCGGCTCAAAATGCCAGGGCTGCTTTGCAGCCCATCGCGAGCTGCGCTCGCTCCTACCAGGCCCACCGTCAACAGGTGAAAACGCGATCTCCTGTGGCTTTACCAGATCATCGGCTCGCGGTACGGCCACGCTCGTCGACGGTGGTAATCCAGCGTAATGATGGCGGGGAGATCGGCACCGTCTGATCCCGGGCCGGGGGCCACAGGGTTGGCGCCGACCGGGTAGGAGCGAGCGCAGCTCGCGA
>NZ_VWXJ01000020.1:0-121643 GCF_011752535.1 Pantoea sp. Tr-811 | reverse complement strand
CCTCGCTCCGGCCTTGCTCCCGGGAGGACCGCGCTGCAGGCCCCATCCTGGGGCCCAGCGCTTGACGGGCATCCATGCCCGTCACCTCCCTCCGCAAGGCCTCCGCTCGGCCTCCTAAGGTCGCAATTTGTGTTTGCTGAACTATCGCGCGCTTAGAAGCAAAAGCAACAGCAAAGCAACAGCAAAGCAACAGCAAAGCAACAGCAAAGCAACAGCAACAGCAACAGCAGCGTGCGGCGGGATGTTGCGGTGGTTTGGGTGTGGTGAATAGATTTAATGAGGGTGGACTGTGATTGCCACCAGTTTCAATACCACTGGCCTCACCATCAATACGCAGACGAACGCCACCGGCATCGCCAACTGGTAAGCCTTCAGCACATTGGTCAAATACGCCGGGTTGATGCCCGCATTCGCCGCTGTAATCACGAAGCACATCAACAGCGCCATGATCGACGACATGTAGAACGCAAACACATAAGGCGTTGCACCGGGCCGTAACTTGCGGCGGCTGCGTACCTGGGACAGGTTGCTCATGCGAACTCCTGGGAAATGGGTGAGGGCGCAGGTTAGCAATGCCCCAGGCATTCGCTGTAGACCTCCCGCACTGAGTTCTTTATAAAGAATTACTTACGAATCCCAAGGCGCGCCATGGACCTGCTCAACACCATCCGCAGTTTCATCAAAGTGGTCGAGGCCGGCAGCATTGCCGCCGGTGCGCGTAACCTCGGCATCAGCCCGGCAGCGGTCAGCCAGAACCTGGCGCGCCTGGAAAGCCACCTGCAAGTGCGCCTGCTCAGCCGCACCACCCGCAGCATGGCCCTGACGCCCGCAGGCAGCCAATACTATGAGCGCGTCAGGCACATCGAGCGCGACCTGCTGCTGGCCGAGCAGGCCGTCACAACCCCCGACAGCGAACCCCAGGGCCGCCTCTGCATCGCCTCGACCTCCGCCTTCGGCCGCCACGTGCTGGCACCCCTGATACCCGCGTTCAGCGCCCGCTATCCGCTGCTGTCGATAGAGTTGATAACGACTGATCGCAAGGTCAACCATGCCCGTGAAGACGTCGACGTCAGCCTGCGCATAACCCCACAGCTCGAAGACCAATTGCTGGCCCGGCACATTGCGCGCATTCCCTTCATCTGCTGCGCCTCGCCCGGCTACCTCGCCAGCGCGGGCCGGCCGGCCACGCCCGAAGCGCTGCGCGAGCACCGCTGCCTGGTGTTCCGCTACCCGGTTGACGGACGTTTCCTGCGTTGGGGGTTCGAGCGCGATGGGCTGCGCTTCGAGGCAGCATTCGGCACGGTATTGATCAGCGACGATATCGACGCCCTGACCCAGATGGCATTGAATGACGGCGGCATCACCCGGCTCGCCGAGTTCATTGTCAGGCCGCACCTGACTTCCGGTGCGCTGGTGCCGCTATTTGAATACAGCGACAGTGGCCAGGCCTACGCCCAGACCGAACCGATGGACATCTACCTGTGCCTGGCCGACCGCTTCGCCATGACCGCCAAGGTGCGGGCCTTCATGGATTACCTGAAAGAAGCGCTGGGCGATAGCTGGCAGGTGCGCGAGTAAGTACCAGCGCCTACAGGTAATGCGCGAAATCAGGCAATTTCGCGATCACTGTAGGCGCTGGCTTGCCTGCAATGGGCCGCAACGCGGCCCCTTTCAGGGTACAGATCAGAAGCGGTAGGTAAGGGAGGCACCCAGACCGTGCGCGCTGTTCTCGTACTTGGCCTGGTAGCTACCCTTGAGCAGCCCTTCAGAGGTGGAGCTTGGCACGTTGTGGACCTTGGTGTCCTCTTCCCACAGGTAGGAATAGGCAACATCGATGGTCATGTCGTCGTTCGGGCTCCAACCGGCACCAAAGCTGACCGCCTTGCGATCACCCGTAGGGATGCGTGGCGAGCGGTTGGTGTTGTTGGTTGGCGACTGGTCGACGGAGAAGCCTGCGCGCAGGGTCCACTCCTTGTTCACCTTGTAGGCCGCACCGATGGCATGCGCCCAGGTGTCATGCCAGTTCTGCTCTTCGGTGATGGTCTGCAGTGGGTAGTTTGCAGGCGCATCGTTCTTGACGGTGATGTTTTCCAGGCGGCTCCAGCGCGTCCAGGTGCTGCCGGCATACAGCGTCCAGTGATCATCCAGCTCGTGGGTAATCGACAGGTCGACCGACTCCGGCGTCTTGATGTTCAGGCTGGCGTCAAACTTGCCGCTCAGGCCCAGTTGCGGAACCGGATACGAGACGCGGGTTTTGCCTTCAAGCTTGTAGTCGACCATCGAGTGATAGGTCAGGCCGAGGCGGGTACGGTCGGTGGCTTGAACCAGGATACCGATGTTGTAACCGACTGCGGTGTCGTCACCCTTGATCTTGACCTCGCCATCGGGGCCATTCAGACCCAGCAGCCCCTTGCTGCTCAGGTTCGAGCCCAGCTCGCCCTTGATGCGATTGATGGTCGGGCCGAAACCAATGGACACCTTGTCATTGAAGGCATAGCTGACGGTGGGCTGGAAGGTCACGACCTCGACCTTGCTTTTCTTGCCCCAGTAGCGGGCGGCATCGCTGCTGCCGTAGTCGGTGATCAGGCCGTAGGGCACGTAAACGCCGAAGCCTACGCTCCAGTGGTCATCGATCGGCTTGACGTAGTAGCCCATTGGAACGCCAACGAACGGCACCATGTCGCCGTCGGTTTTCCCCCCATAGTTGCTGCCAGGGCCCGACACGTCGGACTTGGCAATCACAGCAGCGCCCCCCACGGTGACTTGCTGGCGCTTCAGGCGGGACATGCCCGCCGGGTTGCCATACACCGTGCTGGCATCATCGGCAGCGGAAGAACGACCCGCGAAACCTGTCCCCATGCCGCTGATGCTTTGTTCGTTGAGGGCGAAACCTGCGGCGAACAGTTGGCTGGATGCCAGAGCAACGGCTACGCCGAGGGAGGTTTTGAGCATTGCTTTTTTCATTATTAGAAACTCCTTGGGATCTCCGGGGCGAAAAGCTACCAACAAATCACGCGCCGCGCTATAGCCTCAATCACAGGAGATAGAGCGGTTTTGTAGGACAATCCGACCAAAATTCCCTTTTTTCCGGTAATGGTGTAGGACGCTTCTTAAGACACTTGTGGCAATTTCTGTTCTATGCACGAATGCCAGGCTTGAGTGAAGTCGCGCAGGCGACCTTGCGGGTGAAAAATCTGCCGCCAGATACGCGCCTGGCCGAGCAGGTCGTCGGCGGCAGGCATGGGCGTGGCCTGCTCTTCGATGAGCATCCAGGCAATGGCGGTGGAGTAGCGCAGGTTGACCGTGAGTTCCAGGTGCGGGCCGCCGAGGAAGGCGTGCTGGCTGGCCAGGCCGCGGACCAGGCTGGCCAGCTCCGGGTCACGGGCGAGAAAGTGGTCCCAGACCGCCTGGTGGCGGTGTTCGCCAATGCGGTACAGGCCATGGCCACGGCGGTCGTGCAAGGCCGAACCCAGCGCTGACTGGCTGGCCGCAATACCCAGTAGCAGGGCCTCGGCACTGGCGCAGTGTCGGTTCAGGTAGACCAGCGTGGGTCGAATCACATACAGACACAATTCATTCGCCGCGATACCCATGATGCCCTCGAGCAGTAAGAGGCCGACGGGCGCTGGAGCTTGGCAGCTGGTGATTGGTCAGGCCCGCCGGAAGCGGCAAGTACCGCTCGAGTTGAAGTGTAGTGTGATAATCGTGGTGTAAAGGGCTGTTTTTAAATCGATTGCTGCCGGTCGCTCGGCGCTATATGCCGTGCGGCAATTAGGCCAAGAACGATCAGGCAGCGTTACGCAGGTGCCATTCAGCGGCTGAATACCCCGGTATTCGCCCGTCACGCGGTGAGCGACTGGCGGGTCCGGGCGATGACCGCCTGCAGCGGTTCGGAGCGGCTGTACTGTTCAGGGTACAGGCGTTCTGTGTGGCAGGCGATGCCGTGCTCGTCCACCAGGGTGAAACTGAAGCTGCCCTTGCGAGGGGCGACGATAAGGCACTTCAACGGCGAGAAGGCCTGGGAGAGGGTGCCAATGGCAGCCTGAATTTGATGATGAGTTTGCATATTGTTGGAGGTTCCTGCTTTAAACACGGGGGATATGATCCGTGCATGATAGAAACGTTCCAGTGACGCCTTTATTAAGGGACGAACGAACCTGACTGGAACAGGGCAGCCAGAGGAGGCGCAATCAAAGGTGGGCGCTTGGGCTGACTGGTAGGTACTTCAGAAGGCAGGCAGCACGCCGGGGCCAAGGTTCTAGGCCGTCGGGGTTGAATCCTGATCAATCTTCCGGTTGATTCGTGCAGGGCAGCGTAGGGCTGGCGAGGGAATCATCGAGTGGGCCGGTCCTGGTTTCAGCAGCGCTCGCTTGGGAGGGCGGTGGGGCTGCAAGGACATTGGTGGCCAGAATTGACTTTCAGCTGGGGTACTAACGGGGTGAACCTTACAGAAAGCGCTGGGGCTTTGCAAGCCTTTTCACGCTCTGCCAGGTTAGCCGAGCAGTATGGCGCTTCTTTAACGTCTTGGGAAGAGGGGGCCAATGGCCCGCAAACGCCTGCATGTTCCGATTTCGTGCACCCAAATGCAGGTTTTCGGTGCACTTGTTCACATTCGAGGCGTGAGTTGTAACAGCTTGGCAACACCCGGCTTGAGGCTCGCCAATGACTTGACTGGGTAGTTAAGTCAATGAAAAAAAACACTAATTTTCACTGGTGAAAAAATCGTCAGTTTGACTGTAGGCCCCATTTCATGGGGGTTTGCGGGGTCATTAAGGCGGTTGTCCACTGAGTTATCCACAGGAACTGTGGATTGTCCCCAGCGCTTGCTCTAGGACGGGCGTGCCAGCGAATTGGTGAACTGTCCGACAATTGTCAGGCACCGCTCGACCCGTTGGTCATCCACTTGCAAACGTCAAGAAAAGATCGTTGAAAAAAACAGAATTTTTAGCAAATCGGTGAGTGCCGCCTGCGGCGGATCGCGAGCTTTGCTCGCTCCTACAGGATGTGCCTACCGCCGTAGGGCACCTGTACTGCGATCCCTTGTAGGAGCGGGCTTGCCCCGCGAACACCGGCGAAGCCAGTGCCATGCACCGCAGTGCCTGCTTCGCGGGTCAAGCCCGCTCCTACAGAAAGTATCCGTTCAATAAGGTAATTCCCCGGTGCTTGTCCAAAAGCAAAAAAGGAGTAGAGTGGCGCGCCTTTCAAGTTGCCTCTGCGTTTGGTCATGAAGTTTCGCGGTAAACACCTCGCCAGCCCCAATGCCTCCTCCCCAGCCGCCACCCCCAAGCGCTTCGCCCTGAAAGTGGCCCTGTGGCTGCTCGACAGCCCGAGCCTGGGCGACAAACCCCAGGTCAAGCACCTCGCCGGGCGCCTGCTCAAACAGCCGGCGCGCCAAGGTGTGGTGGTGGCCCAGAGCCGGCTGGGGCAGATGCTGTGCCGCGACTGCGGCAATGCCCGCGACCGGCGCATCGGCCATGAACTGCTGCGCCAGGCGGCCCGCGCCGGCGACCCAGGCGCGCAGCAGGAATACGCACGGCTGTTCCAGGCCGATGCGCCAGAGCAGGCGCCCGATTCGGCAGGCTGATAAGCTGCACTGAACTTGCAATAGCGTGATCGGGGTAAGCATGGCAGTGGATCTGACCAGCATTCTGCTGGGCTTGGTGGCGGGCGCTGTGCCTTGCCTGGGTTGGGTCATGCACGTGCAGCGCCGCCACGGCGCCCGGCAGGGCGAGCAGGCCTTGCTCGAAGAGCGCCTGAGCAGTGCCCAGTTGGCCCAGGCCGGCCTGCAGGCTCAGCTCGATGCCAGCCGCGACGAGGTCAGCGACCTCGGCGAGGCCAACACCCTCAAGCAAACCCAGCTTGCCGCCCAGGGCCGTGAGCTGGAGCTGCTGCAGATCGACCGCGACAATGCCCGCGATGCCGCCCACGCCTGGCACCTTGAGCGCGCCAACCGCGAAGCCGAACTGCGCCGCCTGGAGGCCCAGACTGCGCGCCTGGAGGCCGAACTGCGCGAACAGCAGGAAAGCCACCAGCAGCGCCTGGAAGACCTGCAGGAGGCCCGCGATACCCTGCGCGCCCAATTCGCCGACCTGGCCACCAAAATCTTCGACGAGCGCGAGCAGCGCTTCGCGCAAACCAGCCAGCAGCACCTGGGCCAGTTGCTCGACCCGCTCAAGGAGCGCATCCAGGCCTTCGAAAAGCGTGTCGAGGAAAGCTACCAGCAGGAAGCCCGCGAGCGTTTCTCCCTGGGCAAGGAGCTGGAGCGCCTGCAGCAGCTCAACTTGCGCCTGTCCGACGAAGCCACCAACCTCACCCAGGCGCTCAAGGGCCAGAAAACCCAAGGCAACTGGGGCGAGCTGATTCTGGAGCGGGTGCTGGAGCACGCAGGCCTGGAGAAGGGCCGCGAGTACCAGACCCAGGTCAGCCTCAAGAGCGCCGATGGCGAGCGTTTCCAGCCCGATGTGCTGATCATGCTGCCTGGCGACAAACAGGTGGTGGTGGACGCCAAGGTCAGCCTCACCGCCTACCAGCAGTTCGTCAGCAACAACGATGAGGCGGCGCTCAAGCAGCACGTGCAGTCGCTGCGCAGCCACGTCAAAGGCCTTTCGAGCAAAGACTACAACCGCCTCGAAGGCCTGCACAGCCTGGACTTCGTGCTGCTGTTCGTGCCCATCGAAGCGGCCTTTTCGGCGGCCCTGCAGGCCGAGCCAAACCTGTTCCAGGAAGCCTTCGACCGGCAGATCGTGATCGTCAGCCCCACCACCTTGCTGGCCACCTTGCGCGTGATCGACAGCCTGTGGAAACAGGAGCGCCAGGGCCAGAACGCCCGTGAGATCGCCGAGCGCGCCGGTTGGCTGTACGACAAGTTCGTGCTGTTCATCCAGGACCTGGACGAGCTGGGCAACCGCCTGCAGCAGGTCGACAAGGCCTACGCGGCGGCGCGCAACAAGCTGTGCGAAGGGCGTGGCAACCTGGTCAGCCGCAGCGAACAGCTCAAGTTGCTGGGCGCGCGCGCCAGCAAGAGCCTGCCGGCCGACTTGCTCGAACGTGCGCTCAGCGACGAAGCGCTGGCGGCGCAGGCGCTTACTGAACCAGGCTCAGATGGCGATTGAGCAGGGCGCGCAAGGCCGCCGGCTTGACCGGCTTGGCCAGGTAGTCAAGGCCAGCGGCGTGCACCGTGGCCAGGGTTTCCTTGCTGCCATCGGCGCTGATCACCACCCCCGGCACCGGCTCGCCCAGGCGCGTGCGTAGCCAGCCCATCAGCCCGGTGCCGGTTTCGCCGTCGTCCAGGTGGTAGTCCACCAGCGCCAGGTGCGGGCGCATGCCCTGGGCCAGTAGCGTTTCGCATTCGGCGCGGTTGCGCGCGGTGTACACCTGGCAGCCCCAGCGGCTGAGCAGGCTGTTCATGCCCACCAGGATGCTGTCTTCGTTGTCCACGCACAGCACCTGCAGCCCGGCCAGCGGCTGGCTGGCTTGCTCCACCGGGGCGCTCGGCGCCGCCACGGCCTGCCGGGCGATGGGCACATTGACGCGGAACACCGTGCCCTTGCCGGGCCAGGAACGCACCTCCAGGCGGTGGCCGAGTACCCGGCACAGGCCATCGGCAATCGCCAGGCCCAGGCCCAGGCCTTTCTCGGCGCGGGTCTGGTGGCTGTCCAGGCGCTTGAACTCCTGGAAGATCACCTGCAGCTTGTCGTCGGCAATGCCCGGGCCGCGGTCCCATACCTCCAGCCACAGGCGTTCGCCCTGGCGGCGCACGCCCAGCAGAATCGGGCTCTTGCCGTAGCGCAGGGCGTTGGTGAGGAAGTTCTGCAGCACCCGGCGCAGCAGCTTCATGTCGCTGTCGACCCGCAGGCGGCTGCCACGCAGGCGGAATTCCAGGCCCTTCTCGGCGGCCAGCACCTTGAACTCGGCGCCCAGGGTGTCGAACAGCTCATTGAGCGCGAATGGCTTGGCGTCGGGGGTGATCTTGCCGTTTTCCAGGCGCGAGATGTCCAGCAGGTCGCTGATCAGTTCCTCGGCTGAACGCAGCGAGCTGTCCATGTGCTGCACCAACTGCTGGGCCTCTTCGTTCATGCCCTCGGCCTGTTGCGACAGGGCGGCGGAGAACAGCCGCGCGGCATTCAACGGCTGCATCAGGTCGTGGCTGACCGCAGCCAGGAAGCGGGTCTTGGACTTGCTCACCGCTTCAGCCTGGCTCTTGGCCTCCGACAGCGCCTGGTTGAGCTGCGACAACTCCTGGGTACGCTCGGCCACGCGCTGTTCCAGCCCCTCGTTCGAGTCGCGCAGGGCCTGCTCGGCCTCGCGGAACGGGGTGATGTCGGTGAAGCTCATGACGAAGCCGCCACCGGGCATCGGGTTGCCGATCAGCTCGATTACCCGGCCATTGGGAAACAGCCGCTCGGAGGAGTGCGCCCGGCCCTGGCGCATCCAGTGCAGGCGCCGGGCCACGTGCACCTGCGCCTCGCCGGGGCCGCACAGGCCACGTTCGGCGTTGTAGCGAATGATGTCGGCGATCGGCCGGCCAACGCTGATCAACCCCTCGGGGTAGTTGAACAGTTCCAGGTAACGGCGGTTCCAGGCCACCAGGTGCAGGTTCTGGTCGACCACGCTGATACCCTGGTTGATGTTCTCGATGGCGCCCTGCAGCAGGGCACGGTTGAACTGCAGCACCTCGCTGGCTTCGTCGGCGATGCGCACCACGTCTTCGAGCTGCATGTCGCGGCCTTCGATGGCGGCCTTGACCACGGCGCGGGTCGAAGAGCTGCCCAGCACACCGGCCAGCAGGCGTTCGGTGTGCTCGATCCAGTCGCCATCGGCGTTCTGGTTGGGGTTGAAGCCCTTGCCCTGGCGGTAGGCGAAGCGAATGAAACTCTGTCGCGCACGCTCTTCACCGACGAAGCGCGAGGCCAGGTTCAGCAGGTCGTCGATCTGCACCGCCAGCAGCGGCTTGCTGCTGGGCCGGGCGCTGGTTTGCTGGCCAATGAAACGGCCAGCCTGCCAGTGTTCCGAAACCCGCGTACGCGAGAGCATCGACACCCACACGAACAGGGTGAAGTTGCCCGCCAGCGACAGCACCACGCCCTGGGTCAGCGGGGTGATCGGCAGGTCCAGCGGGTTGCCGTGCAGCCAGGCAAGGCCCGGGAACAGGCCCAGCGGCACACCCAGGCTATGGGCGATGATCGGCAGCACCAAGGTGTAGAACCACAGGAAGATGCCTGCCGCGAGGCCGGCGAACACGCCGCGCCGGTTGGCCTGTTTCCAGTACAGCGCACCGAGCATGGCCGGGGTCAGTTGGGTTACGGCGGCGAAGGCAATCTGGCCGATGGTCGCCAGGCTTGCGGTGGAGCCGAGCAGGCGGTAGCTGACGTAGGCCAGCAGCAGGATGACCACGATGGTGACCCGGCGCACCGACAGCATCCAGTGGCGGAACGCCTCGAACGGCCGCTCGGCGTTGGTGCGGCGCAGCAGCCAAGGCAGCAGCATGTCGTTGGACACCATGGTCGACAAGGCCACCGCCTCGACGATGACCATGCCGGTGGCCGCCGAGGCGCCGCCGATGAAGGCCAGCAGCGCCAGGCTCGGGTGCGCCTCGGCCAGCGGCAGGCTGATGACGAAGGAGTCGGAAATCACCGTGCCGGGCAGCAGCATCTGCCCGGCCAGGGCAATCGGCACCACGAACAGCGCGGCCAGCGCCAGGTACAGCGGGAACACCCAGCGCGCCAGGCGCATGTCCTGGGGTTCGATGTTCTCCACCACCGTGACGTGGAACTGGCGCGGCAGGCAGATGATCGCCATCATCGCCACGGCGGTTTGCACCACCATCGACGGCCAGTTGATGGTTTCCTGCCAATAGCTTTCCAGGTGCACCGACTGGCGCGCCTGGGTGAACAGGTCGTCGAAGCCATCGTAGAGGTTGAACACGATGAACACGCCCACCGCCAGGAAGGCCAGAAGCTTGATCATCGACTCGAAGGCAATCGCCAGCACCATGCCGCGGTGGTGCTCGGTCACGTCCAGGCTGCGCGTGCCGAACACGATGGCGAACAGCGCCAGCACCAGCGACACCACCAGCGCGGTGTCCTGCACGCGGGTACCGGTGGCGTCGGCATTGGCGCCGATCAGCAGGTTCACGCCCAGCACGATGCCCTTGAGCTGCAGGGCGATGTAGGGCAGCACGCCGACCAGGCAGATCAACGCCACCACCACCGCCAGGGTTTGCGACTTGCCGTAGCGTGCGGCGATGAAGTCGGCAATCGAGGTGATGTTCTGTTGCTTGCTGATCAGCACCATCTTCTGCAGCACCCAGGGCGCGAAGATCAGCAGCAGGATCGGCCCCAGGTAGATGGGCAGGAACGCCCACAACTGCTCGGCGGCCTGGCCGACCGCGCCGAAGAAGGTCCAGCTGGTGCAGTACACCGCCAGCGACAGGCTGTACACCCAGGCACGCAGGCGCGGCGGCAACGGTGTGCTGCGGCGGTCGCCGTAGAAGGCGATGGCGAACATGACGGCCATATAGGCCAGGGCGACCACGGCGATCAGCCCGCTGGACAACGACATGAAGACTCCGGAGCAAAAAAGATAACGCGGTCCCGATCAATCAGTCTGGCACGCAGGCAGGGGTTCGTCAGCGCCGACGATGGTCGCAGGGGCGTGTTGTCGCAGCCCCCGGTTTATGCTATCCCTGTAGGAGCGGGCTTGCCCCGCGAAGAGGCCCACCAAGGCGCCATCACCCACGACGGGTGCCCAACCCATAAAACACCCCCGCCAGTATCACCGACATCACCAGCAGGTAGAAGACCACCCCCGGCCACCACCGCCCCAGGGCAAACCCTACCAGCACCGGCCCCAGCGCCGCGCCCAGGTTGGACAGGTTCTGCGCCCCGTAATACACCCCACGCAGATGCTCCGGTGCGATCAGGTCGATGAACATGTATTCCGCCGGGATGACGATGATTTCCCCCAGGGTGAACACCAGCATTGCCAGGCACCAGGCCAATACCGAGCCGGCCATGGCGAACCCCAGCAACCCGGCGATGAACAGCGCCATCCCGGCCAGCAGCCACGGCATCAGCTGTTGCCGGCCAATGCGCCGGCCGATCAGGTATTGCAGGGCGATCACCGTCACCGCGTTGGTGGTCACCAGGTAGCCCACCAGCCGCGCTGCCTCGCTGGCGCTGCTGGTCACCACCAGGTATTGCGACAGGTAGGCGGTGAACTGGCCGAACACCACTGCGCTGAGTACACCGCCCAAGGTAAAGCACACCAGCCGCCGGTCGCGCGCCAGGCCCAGCGCCACCTGCGCGAAGCTGGCGCCCGGTTGCGCTGTAGTGCGGGCGTGCAAGGCTCGGTCGCCCAGGCGCCAGTAGGCCAGGCACATGCCAAGGCCGATGAAGGCGGAGGCCGTGAACGGCAGGTGATCGTCCAGTTCCAGCAGGGCCACGCCAAGCATCGGCCCCACGGCGTAGCCAACATTGCTCAGGGTGTATTTGATGGCGAACACCTCGGCGCGCTGCTCGACCGGCAACAAGGCGCAGAAGCCCGCCTTGGCGGCAATGTCCACCACTGCCAGGGCCAGGTTGATCAGCACCAGGCACAGGAAGAACAGCAGCGCCACGCGGCTGGCCATGGCCACGATGAAGGCCAGGGCGAACACCAGCGTGCTGGCGCTGACCAGGGTGTGGTTGCGCACGGTATCGACCAGGTGCCCGCCATACAGGCTCAGCAACGAGGCGACGATCAGGGCACCGCCGATCAACAGGCCGATCTGCCCAACGCCGAGTTGAAAGTTGTCGCTCAGGTACACCACCAGGTAGGGCAGGGTAAGGGCGCGCGCAACCGTCAGGGTAAACGTAGTCGCTAACAGTAGGCGAATACTGGCGGGGTAACCCCTGATTACGGCGAGCATTGCCACATCCTTGTCGTTGGTTAACCCAAGCATAAGCCACGCAAGGCCCCTGTAGGAGCGGGCTTGCCCCGCGAACACCGGCAAAGCCGGTGCCAGCCACCGCAACCCCAACGACCAGCGGAGGATTGACAGCCCGCCACCCACGGGGAATACTCTCGGAAAATTCATATATATGTTTATATAACAAGACGAGAGCCGACCCATGCACCTACTCTCCGGTGATGCTCGACTACCCCGCTACCAACAACTGCGCGACCACTTGGTCGAGCAGATCGCCAACAACCGCTGGCGCCCGGGCGAAGCGATTCCGACCGAAGCCGCCTTGGCCAGCGAGTTCGACATGTCTGTGGGCACCGTGCGCAAGGCTGTCGACGTCCTGGTCGCCGAAGGCGTGCTGGAACGCCAGCAGGGCCGCGGCACCTTCATTCGCCGCCCGCAGTTCCAGTCTTCGCTGTTCCGCTTCTTCCGTTTCGAAACCGTCAACGGCGAACGGGTGATGCCGCAAAGCCGCATCCTCTCCATCGAGCCGGTGCCTGCCCCGTCAGCGGTGGCCGAGGCCCTGGGCCTGGCGGCCGAGGCTGAAGTGATTCGTATCGTGCGTACCCGTCTGCTGGGCGCCCAGCCGGTGCTGGCCGAAGAAATCTGGCTGCCGCGCCAGACCTTCCAGCCACTGCTGGACGTCGCCCTGCACGACAAGGGCCCGTTGCTGTACCCGATCTACGAGGAGCTGTGCGGCCAGGTCGTCGCCTCCGCCGAAGAGACCCTGACCGCCGAAGCGGTCGATGCGGTGCACGGGCGCCTGTTGCAACTGCCGGCCAACAGCCCGGTGGTGGTGATCGAGCGCCTGGCCCGCGACTACGCCGGCAAACCTCTGGAATGGCGCCGCTCGCGCGGCCACGCGCAGCACTTCCGCTACCGCGTCGACATTCGCTGAGTTCATAGCCGGCCGCTTCACCCTTTTACCCGTCTGCGCCGTTCTGCCACGGCGCAGTGGCTTCGCCTGCCCGGTCGCCAGCGTGCCAAGAGCTTCGGCGCGCCCGGCCGTAACACACACGACTAGAAGGATAACAACCATGTTCAGCTGGTACCGCCAGATCACCTCACGGGAGCGCAAGACGTTCTGGGCCTGTTTCGGGGGCTGGTCGCTCGATGCGCTGGAAGTGCAGATGTTCGGCCTGGCCATCCCCGCACTGATCGCCGCGTTCTCCCTGACCAAGGCCGATGCCGGCCTGATCAGTGGCCTGACCCTGGTCACCTCGGCCATCGGTGGCTGGCTCGGCGGCACCCTGTCGGACCGCTACGGGCGCGTGCGCACCCTGCAGTGGATGATCCTCTGGTTCTCCTTCTTCACCTTCCTTTCCGCGTTCGTCACCGGCTTCTACCCACTGCTGTTCGTCAAGGCCATGCAGGGCTTCGGCATCGGTGGCGAGTGGGCCGCCGGCGCGGTGCTGATGGCCGAAACCATCAACCCGAAATACCGCGGCAAGGTCATGGGCACCGTGCAAAGCGCCTGGGCGGTGGGTTGGGGCCTGGCCGTGGGCCTGTTCACCCTGATCTATTCGCTGGTGCCGGCCGAGTACGCCTGGCGCGTGATGTTCTTCGTCGGCCTGCTGCCGTCGCTGCTGATCATCTGGGTGCGCCGTAACGTGCCGGAGCCCGACAGCTTCCAGCGCCTGCAGAAAGACAAGGCCATCCCCGGCAGCTTCTTCAGCTCCATGGCCGGTATCTTCCGCCCCGAACTGCTGCGCGTGACCCTTCTGGGCGGCTTGCTGGGCCTGGGTGCCCACGGTGGCTACCACGCGGTGATGACTTGGCTGCCGACCTTCCTCAAGACCGAGCGCAACCTGTCGGTGCTGAACTCCGGTGGCTACCTGGCGGTGATCATCTTCGCCTTCTGGTGCGGTTGCGTGGCCAGTGGCCTGCTGATCGACCGCATTGGCCGGCGCAAGAACATCCTGCTGTTCGCCCTGTGCTGCGTGCTGACCGTACAGGCGTATGTGTTCTTCCCGCTGACCAACACCCAGATGCTGTTCCTCGGCTTCCCGCTGGGCTTCTTCGCCGCCGGTATTCCGGCCAGCCTGGGTTCGTTCTTCAACGAACTGTACCCGGCCGACGTGCGCGGTGCCGGGGTAGGCTTCTGCTACAACTTCGGCCGCGTGCTGTCGGCGGTGTTCCCGTTCCTGGTTGGCCACATGAGCGAAAGCATGTCGCTGGGCAGTGCCATCGGCATCGACGCCGGCATCGCCTATGGCGTGGCCATGGTCGCCGCCCTGTGCCTGCCGGAAACCCGTGGCCGCAACCTTGAGTCCACCCCTGCGCCGCACATGGCTGGCGCAGTCGCCAAGTAACCTGACCTTGTCCGTATGAGAACCATGCCCGACGTTTCCGCTCCACACCTGACCGCCATCGACAGCCATGCCCACGTGTTCAGCCGTGGGCTGAACCTGGCCAGCGGGCGGCGTTATGCGCCCAGTTACGATGCGCCGTTGGGCGACTACCTGGGCCAGCTGCTGGCCCATGGTTTCAGCCATGGCGTGCTGGTTCAGCCCAGTTTCCTCGGCACGGACAACCGCTACCTGCTGAGCGCCCTGCAGACGGTGCCAGGGCAGCTGCGCGGAGTGGTCATGCTCGACCGCGACGTCGAGCCTGCCACCTTGGAGGAAATGGCCCGCCTGGGCGTGCGCGGCGTGCGCCTGAACCTGATGGGGCAGGCGCTGCCCGACCTCACCGGCGCCGAGTGGCGGCCGCTGTTCGAGCGTATTGGCGAACAGGGTTGGCACCTGGAACTGCACCGCCATGTGGCGGACATTCCGGCGCTGGTGCAGGCACTGGAGCCCTACGGGCTGGACATCGTGGTCGATCATTTTGGCCGGCCTGATGCGCGCCTGGGGCTGGGGCAGCCGGGCTTTGCCGAGCTGCTGACGTTGGGCGGCAAGGGCAGGGTATGGGTGAAGGTGTCGGGCATCTACCGGTTGGAAGGTACGCCTGCGCAGAACCTGGCGTTCGCCCGCCAGGCGCTGGGGGCGCTGGAGGCGCACTATGGCGCCGAGCGGCTGATGTGGGGCAGTGACTGGCCGCACACCCAGCATGAGGCGCAGGTGAGCTTTGCCTCGGTGGTCGAGCAGTTCGAAGCGCTGGGCTGCTCGGCCGAATTGCGCCAGGCATTGCTGGTGAACACCGCCCAGGCTTTGTTCGGTTTCGAATGACGAGGCCTACAGGGTTACGCTGACCGGGTAGGAGCGAGCGTAGCTCGCGATTGGGGCGCGCAGCGGCCCCGGCTGTTCACTTTTGCAGCTCATGATGCCGGGGCTGCCTTGCAGCCCATCGCGAGCTGCGCTCGCTCCTACCAGATGCCCCCCGCTGCCTTCTATCAGAACCGGAACCGGCTGATCATCTGCTGCAACTGCCCACCCAACCGCGCCAGTTCCACGCTGGACGCCGAGGTCTGCTGGCTGGCCTCTGCAGTCTGTTCGGAAATATCCCGCACCGTCACCACGCTGCGGCTGATCTCCTCGGCCACCGCGCTCTGCTGCTCCGACGCCGCGGCAATCTGCTGGTTCATCAGCTGAATTCCCGACACCCGCTGGGTAATCCCCTCCAGCGCCACGCCCGCCTCACGCACCAGCGCCACGCTGCTCTGGGTCAGGCTCTGGCTCTGCTCCATCAGCTCGCTCACCGAGCGGGTGCCTTCTTCCAGGCTGCCGATTGCCGACTCGATCTCCAGGGTCGAGGCCTGGGTGCGCTGTGCCAGGCTGCGCACTTCATCGGCCACCACGGCAAAACCACGGCCCGCCTCGCCGGCCCGGGCGGCTTCGATGGCGGCGTTGAGCGCCAGCAGGTTGGTTTGCTCGGCCACCGCCTTGATCACATCCATTACCTTGCCGATGCGCTGGCTTTCGCTGCGCAGGGCATCCATGGCTTCGCCGGTGGCATCCACCTGGCTGGCCAGGCGGCTGATCTGGGTGACCGCGCGGTTGACCACGCTGTCGCCTTCGCGGGCTTCTTCGTCGGTGGCACTGGCCGCCTGGGAGGCTTCGCCAGCATTGCGCGCCACTTCATGCACGGTGGCGGCCATTTCCTGCATGGCAGTGGCCACCTGGTCGGTTTCCACCTTCTGGTTGTTGGCCCCGGCGCTGGTTTGCTCGGTGATCGCCGACAGCTCCTCGGTGGCGCTGGCGATCTGCGAAATGCCGTCGCGCACCTGGGCGATCAGCTCGCGCAGGTTGCCGGTCATGCCTTGCAGGGCGTTCTGCAACTGGCCGACTTCATCGCGGCGGCGGCTGCTCGGTTGTTCGCCGAGGTCGCCCCCAGCCACCCGTTCCATGGCCCGCAGGGCCTGTTGCAGCGGGCCGCTAACCTGGCGTGCGATCAGCACGGCGGCGAGGCTGCCGATCAACAAGGCGAGCAGGGTGGTAGCAATCTGCAGGTTCTTGGCGAACTGGCTGTCGTTGACCACCAACACCGCCTGGGCATCGAGCAGTTGGCCGATCAGGCCATTGAGGGTGTCGATGTCCCGGGCCATGGCGCTGCGGTAATCCACCAGCTTGCTGACTTCGCCACGGAAGGCCTCCACCGCGCTGGCATAGGCCCGCACCTGCTGCTGCAACTGGGTGAAGGCGTCGGCGGAGCTGCCGTTGAACCTGGCCACCAGGCCTGGCAGGTCGTTCACCGTGGTGGCGATCTGCGTGTTCATCAGCTTTTCGGTTTCGGCGTTGGTGTTACCGGTGTAGCCGCGCACGTGGTAGCGCAGCAGAATCAGGTTTTCGCGGATCTGGTTGATCGCCTCGATGCGCACGAAGCGCTGCTCGGCATCGGGCAGGGCGCGCACCTGCTTGCGGATGTTGTCGATGCTGGCGAACGACTGGGTGGCCAGCACGCCCATTTCCTTCTGCGCCGCACGCATGTTCTGGTACGACTGCAAGCTCAGCGCCTGGTTGTTGGCAAAGGCCTGCAGGCTCTGCTCGGCCTGGCCAACCAAGGCCAGGCTCTGGGGCTTGACCAGCGAACCGCGCAGGGTCGCCAGGGGCGCCTGGAACGCCTGCAGGGCGCTTTGCAGGGCCTGGGTTTCGTTGTCTGCGCCATTGGCCATGGCATGGCGCAGGCGTGCTTCGCGCAAGTCGCCGAGGGCGTCGTTCAGGCGCGACACATTGCTGACCACCTCGCTGCGCCGCACCAGGCTGCCCAGCCCGTCCCAGCCGATCAGCGACTGGATCAGGGTGAGGCACAGCACCAGGCCGAAACCGAGGAAGAGTTTGTGGGCGATCTTGAGGTCGCCGAACCAGGTAAACATTACTGCCGAGCTCCTTTTCTTATGCGTTTGGAGGAGACCTGAGGTCTGTTCCTTCTGTCAGATATAGTCATCTATATGAATTATCGGCATGTGTAACAAAATCTGAACAGCCCTGGCGGTAAAATTAATGTCACTGTGCTATCAAGTTGTGACCCAGTTCCGAACGGCTTGCCAGGGGGCGGCTTTCGCAGGCAGATTTGTGGCTCGGCGCCGCCTGCGTCGCTCTAATGACAAAAGCCCCTCAGGAACAAGGACGATGAGTCACCCCTCGCAATTCACCTTGCTCGGCAAGCGGCGTTTCCTGCCGTTCTTCATCACCCAGTTGCTGGGTGCCTTCAACGACAACCTGTTCAAGCAGTCGCTGATCCTGGCCATTTTGTTCAAGCTCAGCCTGGGCGATGGCGACCGTTCGATCTGGGTCAACCTGTGCGCGCTGCTGTTCATCCTGCCGTTCTTCCTGTTTTCGGCGCTGGGTGGGCAGTTTGGCGAAAAGTTCGCCAAGGACGCGCTGATCCGTGCGATCAAGGTGGCCGAAATCGGCATCATGGCGGTTGGCGCCCTCGGCTTCGCCACCAACCACCTGGCGCTGATGCTGCTGGCGCTGTTCGGCATGGGCACCCACTCGGCGCTGTTTGGCCCGGTGAAGTATTCGATCCTGCCCCAGGCCCTGCGTGAAGAGGAATTGGTAGGGGGCAACGGCCTGGTGGAAATGGGCACCTTCCTTGCCATTCTGGTCGGCACCATTGGCGCCGGCGTTATGATGGCTACCGACAACTACGCCACGGTGGTAGCAGGTGGCGTGGTGGGCACCGCGGTGCTGGGCTACCTGGCCAGCCGCTGGATTCCGCGTGCGGCAGCGGCGTCGCCGCACATGGCGCTGGACTGGAACATCTTCAAGCAGTCGTGGGTGATCCTGCGCATGGGCCTGGGGCAGACCCCGGCCGTGTCGCGGTCGATCGTCGGCAACTCGTGGTTCTGGTTCGCCGGCGCCATCTACCTGACGCAGATCCCGACCTACGCCAAGGACTGGTTGCACGGCGATGAAACCGTGGTCACCCTGGTATTGACCCTGTTCTCGGTGGGTATCGCCCTGGGCTCGCTGCTGTGCGAGCGCTTGAGCGGGCGCAAGGTGGAAATCGGCCTGGTGCCGTTCGGCTCGTTCGGCCTTACCTTGTTCGGCCTGCTCTGGTGGTGGCATTCCGGCGATGTGCCGGTGGCCGCCGCGCCGCATGACTGGCTGGCGCTGCTGGGCATGCACCAGGCCTGGTGGGTGCTGCTGTCGATCGTTGGCCTGGGCGTGTTTGGTGGGTTCTACATCGTGCCGCTGTATGCGCTGATCCAGGCGCGCACCGCCGAGCACGAGCGGGCCCGGGTGATTGCCGCCAACAACATCCTCAATGCGCTGTTCATGGTGGTGTCGGCCATCATCACCATCGTGTTGTTGAGCGTGGCCAAGCTGAGCATTCCACAGCTGTTCCTGGTGGTGTCGCTGCTCAACATCCTGGTCAATGCCTATATCTTCAAGATTGTGCCCGAGTTCACCATGCGCTTCTTGATCTGGCTGCTCAGCCACTCGATGTACCGCGTGGAGCACCGCGACCTGGAGCGCATCCCCGACGAGGGCGCAGCGCTACTGGTGTGCAACCATGTGTCGTTCGTCGATGCGCTGCTGCTGGGCGGGGCCATCCGCCGGCCGATCCGCTTCGTCATGTACTACAAGATCTACAACCTGCCGGTGCTCAACTTCGTGTTTCGCACAGCCGGCGCCATCCCGATTGCCGGGCGCAACGAAGACCCGGCCATCTACGAACGCGCCTTTGCCCGCATTGCCGCGTACCTGGCGGACGGTGAGCTGGTGTGCATCTTCCCGGAAGGCAAGCTGACCGGCGACGGCGAGATCGATGTGTTCAAGGGCGGTGTGAGCCGCATCCTCGAAGAAACCCCGGTGCCGGTGATTCCGTTGGCGTTGCAGGGCTTGTGGGGGAGCTTCTTCAGCCGCGACCCGGCCAAGGGCTTTTTCAAGCGCCTGTGGTCGCGGGTAACCGTGGTGGCTGGCGCCGCCATCCCGGTGGAGGCGGCGCAGCCTGAGGCGTTGCGCGAGCAGGTCAGCCGTTTGCGCGGCAGCCTGCGCTAGGGCAGGGCTCAGCTGGCGCTGACTTTCAGGCCGATCAGGCCGGTGACGATCAGCGCCACGCTAACCAGCCGTACCAGCGCCATGGACTCGCCGAACAGGATGATGCCGGCGATCACCGTGCCGACCGCACCCACGCCGGTCCAGATGGCATAGGCGGTGCCCAGCGGCAGCTCTTTCATGGCCAGGCCCAGCAGGCCCAGGCTGATGGCCATGGCGGCCACGGTGAGGGCGGTGGGCAGGGGTTTGCTGAAGCCGTCGGTGTATTTCAGGCCGACCGCCCAGCCGACCTCGAACAGGCCGGCGAAGAACAGGATGATCCAGGACATGGTGCGTCTCCATCGTGCTTGATGATGGGGCCGTCCCCGGGGTGGTCACGCGGCGCGTCGTGAGGCCGTCCTCACCGTGGCCACCATGGTGCACACCTACAGCCTTCCGGGCAAGCTTGCCAGCCTCATGCTGCCCCTGTAGGAGCGGGCTTGCCCCGCGAAGAGGCCGGCACAGCAACCCTCAATGCCTGACCGGTTCAACCTGTTCAGCCTCACCCGCAGGCGCTTCCATCCGCCGGAACCAGGTCGACAGCAGCGCCCCGGAAATATTGTGCCAAACGCTGAACAACGCACTCGGCACCGCCGCCAGCGGCGAGAAATGCGCCGCCGCCAGTGCCGCCCCCAGCCCCGAATTCTGCATGCCCACCTCCAGCGCCAGCGACTTGCGCTGGGCCAGCGGCAGCTTGCAGCACTTGCCGGTGAGGTAACCCAGCAGGAAACCAAAGCTGTTGTGCAGCACCACCACCGCCATGATCAACAGCCCGGATTCGGCAATCTTGGCCTGGCTGGCCGCCACCACCGCGCAGACGATCATCACGATGCTCACCACCGACACCAGCGGCAATACCTGCACCGCCACCTGCACCCGCGCCCCCAGCAGCCGCTGGGCCAGCACACCGAGCACGATGGGCAGCATCACTAGTTGCAGAATCGACCAGAACATGTCCATGAAGGACACCGGCAACCAGGCCGAAGCGAGGAACCAGATCAGCGCCGGGGTCAGCAGCGGGGCGAGCAGGGTGGTGACTGCAGCAATCGCCACGGCCAGCGCCAGGTCGCCTTTGGACAGCCACACCATCACGTTCGACGCGGTACCGCTCGGGCAGCAGCCCACCAGGATCACGCCCACGGCAATTTCCGCCGGCAGGTGGAACAACTGGCACAACAGCCAGGCCATGCCCGGCATGATCACGAAGTGCGCCACCACCCCCAGGGCCACACGCCAGGGCTGGCGGGCCAGGGCGGCGAAGTCGTCGAGCTTGAGCGTCAGCCCCATGCCGAACATCACCAGGCCCAGCAGCGGCACGATGGCCACCTTCAGGGCGATGAACCACTGGGGTTGCAGGAAGGCCAGCACGGCGAACACCAGTACCCACAGGGCGAAGGTGTTGCCGACGAAGCGGCTTAGGGCGGCGAGGGCACGCATGGGGCAAGTCCTTTTCTATTTATAGCTATATGAATTTCACTGGCCCTTTCGCGGGACAAGCCCGCTCCTACACAGGTTGTCATGCACCTGTAGGAGCGGGCTTGCCCCGCGAAAGGGCCGGCGCTGGCAACCACACAACAGCAGGCCAGCCCCGGCATTTCACACCGAATCAGACCCCTTGCGGAATCTCTTCGCCACCCAGCGCCTCGAACAGCACCGGCAGGAATTCGGCAAAGGTCATCATCATCAGCTGGAAGCTGGCATCGAACTGCTGCGCAGCCTCGTCGCCACCGTCCTGTTCGGCCTGCTCCTGCAGCAGTTCCTCGAACTTCAGGCGCTTGATCACCATCTTGTCATCGAGCACGAACGACAGCTTGTCCTGCCAGGCCAGGGCCAGCTGGGTGACCACCTTGCCGGTGCTCAGGTGCAGCTGGATTTCCTCGCTGGTCAGGTCCTGGCGCTTGCAGCGCACGATGCCACCGTCTTCGGCGGTGTCGCGCAGCTCGCATTCGTCCAGAACATAGAAGCCTTCGGCCGCCTGTTGCGACTTCACCCAGTCGGTCATGGTCGCGGTTGGGGCAATTTTGACCGTGGCCGGGCGCACCGGCAGCGAGCCCATCACTTCGCGCAGGGTCGACAGCAGGTCTTCGGCGCGCTTGGCGCTGGCCGAGTTGACCAGGATCATGCCCAGGCGCGGGGCGATGGCGGCGAAGATCATCGAGCGGCGAATGAACGCACGTGGCAGGAAGGCCTGGATGATCTCGTCCTTGATCTGGTCGCGCTCTTTCTTGTAGACCTTGCGCATTTGCTCGGTCTCGATCTCTTCGACCTTTTCCTTCACTGCATCGTTGACCACGCTGCTGGGCAGGATGCGTTCTTCCTTGCGCGCGGCAATCAGCAGGAACTCGCCGCTGACGTGCACCAGGGGAGCGTCTTCGCCCTTGCCGAACGGCGCGATGAAGCCGTAGGTGGTCAGCTCCTGGCTGGCGCAGGGGCGGGCCGGCTTGCTGGCCAGTGCGGCTTCCAGCGCTTCAGCCTCGAACGGTACTTCCTGGGTCAGGCGGTAGGACAGCAGGTTCTTGAACCACATGGGGGGGAATCTCTCCTTAATGCATAAGGCGGGCATTATTCTCCGAGCAGTGCCCTCAGGCCAACCCTGTCAGAGGGCCAGCAGCCTTATAGAAGGAAAGAAAACCACGGGTTGCGCTAGGTCTTTGAAAGGCCTGGAATTTTTTTTAAAAAAATTTGAAAAAGTGCTTGCCAGGGTGCCAGCCCCTCCGTAGAATGCGCGCCACACCGAGACGAAGGGTGATTAGCTCAGCCGGGAGAGCATCTGCCTTACAAGCAGAGGGTCGGCGGTTCGATCCCGTCATCACCCACCACTCGATGTATAGCGCAGCGGTAGTTCAGTCGGTTAGAATACCGGCCTGTCACGCCGGGGGTCGCGGGTTCGAGTCCCGTCCGCTGCGCCATATTCCACTTCCAGGGCCCACTGAACACCCGGAAGTAACAAAGAAAGCGACCTTAGGGTCGCTTTTTTTGTGCCCGTCGTTTGGCGCGGCAGTGCGTTACGGCCTGAAACCGCATCGCGAGCTTTGCTCGCTCCTACCAGAACGATCATGGCCTTTGCGTAGGCCTTGGTAGGAGCGAGCGCAGCTCGCGAAGCGCCGCAATAGCGGCGCCAACCCCCCAACTCCAACCCATTGAAAAAAATCTGCATCAGGGGCTTGCCAAACATTAACCTGCTCCGTAGAATGCGCGCCTCACCGAGACGAATGGGTGATTAGCTCAGCCGGGAGAGCATCTGCCTTACAAGCAGAGGGTCGGCGGTTCGATCCCGTCATCACCCACCACTCGTTGAATAGCGCAGCGGTAGTTCAGTCGGTTAGAATACCGGCCTGTCACGCCGGGGGTCGCGGGTTCGAGTCCCGTCCGCTGCGCCATATTCCGCTTCCAGGGCCCACTGAATACCCGGAAGCCACAAAGAAAGCGACCTTAGGGTCGCTTTTTTTGTTTGCGGCTTTAGCTGCCGCGTTCCTCTTCCCGCAAGGTCAGCACCTCGACCCCATCCTCAGTCACCGCCACCGTATGCTCCCACTGCGCCGACAGGCAGTGGTCACGGGTAATCACCGTCCAGCCATCTTTCAATGTGCGTGTGCCACGCCCGCCTTGGTTGAGCATCGGCTCGATGGTGAACACCATCCCAGGCTTGAGCTTCATGCCCATGCCGCGCACGCCGTAGTGCAGCACCTCGGGCCCTTCGTGCATTTGCTGGCCAATGCCATGGCCGCAATATTCGCGCACCACGCTGTAGCCGGCGGCTTCGGCATGGGCCTGGATGGCATGGCCGATATCGCCCAGCGTGGCCCCTGGGCGGACTTCGCCAATGCCTTTCCACAGCGCGTCGTAGGTGGTTTCCACCAGGCGCCGGGCCTCGTCGTCGATGATGCCGAGGCTGTACATCTTCGACGAGTCGGCAATGTAGCCGCCTTGCTCCAGGGTGATGTCGACGTTGATGATCGACCCCTCCTTGAGCACTTCGTCGGCCTTGGGCATGCCGTGGCACACCACGTGGTCCACCGAGGTATTCAGGGCGTAGGGAAAGCCATATTGGCCCTTGCTCGCCGGGCGCGCCTTGAGGGTGTTGACGATGAACGCCTCGGCGCGGTCGTTGATCTGCATCGTGGTGACGCCGGGGCGGATGAAGGTGTCGAGGTCGGCGAACACCCGGGCCAGCAACTGGCCGGCGTGGCGCATCAGGTCGAGTTGGGCGGGGGTCTTGAGAATCACTTGGGACATGGGGGTGGGGGCGTCGCTCGTGCGGGAATTCGCTCCAGCATAGCGCCATGGATTGCCGGCTTGCCACCCTATGGTGCATTGCTTGTGCTGGCCTCTTCGCGGGGCAAGCCCGCTCCTACAGGGCTGTAGGAGCGGGCTTGCCCCGCGAAGAGGCCGGCACAGCTGGCCCATTAATTGCTGTCCTCCACCCAACCAGGGCTATCAACGTCGACAGCCCACCACCCACGACAAAGGCGCCGTGTTGCCCGGCTTGCTTACCCAGCAAGCCGGAGCAGCCGGCGCCTTTTTGCATGCCTGAATAAGGGGAACCGCCCATGACCACCCACGAAGTGCGCAGCGTCTGCCCCTACTGCGGCGTTGGTTGCGGCATCGTCATGAGCATCCAGGACGGCAAGGTGGCCAAGATCAGCGGCGACAAGCAGCACCCGAGCAATTTCGGCCGCCTGTGCACCAAGGGCCTGACCGCCCACGTGCCGCTGACCGCCCCCGGGCGCATGGAACACGCCTACCTGCGCCAGCAGCGCAGCCAGCAACCGGTGCGCAGCAGCCTTGACCAGGCCATCGCCGAGGCCGCCGCGCGCCTGCGCGGCATCATCGACCAGCACGGCCCCGACGCCGTGGCCCTGTACGTGTCCGGGCAGATGTCGCTGGAGGCCCAGTACCTGGCCAACAAGCTGGCCAAGGGCTTTATCCGCACCCGCCATATCGAGTCCAACTCGCGCCTGTGCATGGCCAGCGCCGGCAGCGGCTACAAGCTCTCGCTTGGCGCCGACGGCCCGCCCGGCAGCTATCAGGACTTCGAGCACGCCGACCTGTTCCTGGTGATCGGTGCAAACATGGCCGACTGCCACCCGATCCTGTTCCTGCGCCTGCTCGACCGAGTCAAGGCTGGCGCCCGGCTGATCGTCGTCGACCCCCGGCGCACGGCCACCGCCGACAAGGCCGACCTGTTCCTGCAGGTGCGCCCGGGAAGCGACATGGCGCTGCTCAATGGCCTGCTATACCTGCTGCACCGCAACGGCCACACCGACCCCGAGTTCATCGCCCGCCATACCGAAGGCTGGGACGCGCTGCCGGCGTTTCTCGACGACTACACCCCCGAGCGCGTGGCGGCCATCACCGGCCTGGCCGAGGCCGACCTGCTCAAGGCCGCCGAGTGGATCGGCAGCGCCAGCCAATGGATGAGCTGCTGGACCATGGGCCTGAACCAGAGCGTCCACGGCACCTGGCACAGCAACGCAATTTGCAACCTGCACCTGGCCACCGGCGCCCTGTGCCGGCCGGGCAGCGGCCCGTTCTCGCTCACCGGCCAGCCCAATGCCATGGGAGGCCGCGAGATGGGCTACATGGGCCCTGGCCTGCCGGGCCAGCGCTCGGCGCTGGTGGACGCCGACCGAGCCTTCGTCGAGGCGCAGTGGGGCCTGGCCGCCGGCAGCCTGCGTGCAGAAGGCGGCGAGGGCACCATCGCGCTGTTCGAGCACATGAAGGCCGGCGAGGTGAAGGCCTGCTGGATCATCTGCAGCAACCCGGTGGCCAGCGTCGCCAACCGCCAGCAGGTGATCGAAGGCTTGGGCCAGGCCGAACTGGTGATTACCCAGGACGCCTTCCTCGACACCGAAACCAACCGCTACGCCGATATCCTCCTGCCCGCCGCCCTGTGGGCCGAGGGTGAGGGCGTGATGATCAACAGCGAGCGCAACCTGACGCTCATGCCGCGCGCCGTCGCCGCCCCCGCCCAAAGCCTGCCGGACTGGCAGCTGATCGCCCGCATCGCCAGTGCCATGGGCTACGCCGAGGCCTTCGACTACCCCGATGCCGAAGCCGTCTACAACGAGATCCGCCGTTTCTGGAACCCCGCCAGCGGCTACGACCTGCGCGGCATCGGCTACCCCGAGCTGCGCCAGCGCCCCCGCCAGTGGCCTTGTGCACCTGGCCGCGAGGATGACCGCAGCCCCCTGCGCTATATCAACGACGGCGCCAGCCAACAGCTGCTGCGCGATGCCGAAGGCAACCGCCCCGCACTGGCATTCCCCACCCCCAGCGGCAAGGCGCGCTTCTTCGCCCGGCCCTGGCTGCCCGCGCCAGAGCTGCCGGATGCCGACTTCCCGCTGGTGCTCAACACCGGCCGTGTGCAGCACCAGTGGCACACCCTGACCAAGACCGGCAAGGTGCCGGCGCTGAACAAGCTGGAGCCAGGCCCCTTCGTCGAAATCCACCCAGGCGATGCCGCGCGCCTGGGCATCACCGCCAACGACCAGGTGGCCATCCGCTCGCGGCGGGGCCAGGCCGTGCTACCTGCACGCATCAGCGACCGGGTGATGCCAGGCAATTGCTTTGCGCCGTTTCACTGGAACGATGTGATCGGTGAACAGCTGGCAATCAACGCCGTGACCTGCGATGCAGTGGACCCACTGTCGCTGCAGCCGGCCTTCAAGCACTGCGCCGTTGCCCTGGAACGGGTGGCCGGCGAACGCATCGATGCCCTCGACCTCAACCTCGCCCCACCGGAGCTTGCGCGCATGCCAACCGCCACCCTGTCTCGCCTGCTGGGCCTGGACACCTTGCCTGCGCCAGTCCTGGCCGATGCTGAACGCCATTACCTGCAAGGCTTTCTGCTTGGCCTGGAACAGGCCCGGGCCGAAGGCGTGCCCAGCCTGCCCGCCAGTGCGCCACTGGTGGCCGAGCGGCGGCTGTTCGTCGACGGCTTGCTGGCCGGGGTGTTCGCCCAGCCGGCGGCGGCGCCCGCAGCGGCCGAGCAACGGCCGCGCCACCACGTGCTGTGGGCATCCCAAACCGGCAACGGTGAAACCCTGGCCGAGCGTTGTGCCGAGCACCTGCGAGGGGCGGGGCTGCAAGTGCAGTTGGCCTGCATGGAGGCGGTCACCCCGCAGCAATTGCGCGGCGCTGCCAGCGTGATGCTGATCGCCAGCACCTTTGGCGACGGCGATGCGCCAGACAGCGGCGCGGCCTTCTGGCAGGCGCTGCAGGGCGAGCAGGGCACGCCCTGCGCCGAGTTGCCCTATGCCGTGCTGGCCCTGGGCGATTCCAGCTATGGCCAGTTCTGCGGGTTCGGCCGCAAGCTCGACCAGCGCCTGGCCGAGCTGGGCGGCCGTCGCCTGCTGCCCAGGGTCGATTGCGAGCCGGACTTCGACGCCGCCTTCAGCACCTGGCTCGAAGCCCTGTTGCCCGAGCTGGGCAGCGCCGCAGCGCCCGAGTTACCCGCCAAGCCGGCAGCGGCAAGTGTGTTCAGCAAGCAGCAACCCTGGTTCGCCACCTTGCTGGAAAATCACCTGCTCAACGGCCCGGGTGCCAGCAAGGAAACCCGCCAGCTGGTGTTCGACCTGGCAGGCAGCGGCTTCACCTACGCCGCGGGCGATGCACTGGGGGTGTGGCCGCGCAACTGCCCGGCACTGGTCGAGGAGCTGTTGGCCTTGATGCAGCTCGATGGCCACGCCCCGGTAACGCTCAAGGACCAGCCGGCCATGCCCCTGGCGACAGCCCTCGAACACCATCTGGAAATCGCCAAGGTCACCCCGCAGCAGTTGCAAGCCTTCGCTGCCCAGGCGCCAGCGCTGCAGCGCCTGCTGCAACCGCCGTGCAAGGGCGAGTTGCAGGAGTGGCTGTGGGGGCGCCAGCTGGTCGATGTGTTGCGGGCATTTCCCCAGCAACTGCCGCTGGCCACCTGGCTAGGCCTGCTCAAGCCCCTGCAGCCGCGGCTGTACTCGATCAGTTCCAGCCCATTGGTGCACCCGCAGCAGGTGCACTTGACGGTGTCGACGGTGCGCTACGGCGCGCGCAAAGGCGTGTGCTCGGCGTTTCTGGCGGACCGGGCGCAGTCGCTGAAAGTGGCAATTTTCCCCCAGGTGTCGAAGCACTTCCGCTTGCCCGACGACGACAGCGTGCCGGTAATCATGGTCGGCCCCGGCACCGGTATCGCGCCATTCCGGGCCTTTCTGCAGGAGCGCGAGGCACGCGGGGCCGCGGGCGGCAACTGGTTGTTCTTCGGCGAGCAGTACGCGGCCACCGACTTTTACTACCAGCAGCAGTTGCAGGCCTGGCAGGCAGCGGGGCACTTGCGCCTGGACACGGCGTTCTCGCGGGACCAGGCCGAGAAGGTGTATGTGCAGCAGCGCATGCTGGAGCAAGGCGCGCAGGTGTGGCAGTGGCTGGAGGCGGGTGCGTATTTCTACGTGTGTGGTGATGCGCAGCGCATGGCCAAGGATGTGGACGCGGCGTTGCGCGAGGTGATTGCGGTGCATGGGCAGGTGGATGGGGATGCCTATGTCGAAGCGTTGAGCAAGGCCGGGCGGTATCGGCGCGATGTGTATTGATGTGCGCCAGAATGGGGAGGCCTGCACCTTGAATGTGCGTGGGCGGGGCCGGCCCTATCGCAGGCAAGCCTGCTCCTACCGTGCCCCACGCGCCTGTAGGAGCAGGCTTGCCTGCGATAGGGCCAGCAAAGGAAAACCCGTTGGCACATTCCCTGCTTAACCTCTTCTACAACAAAGCCCCCTGGTCAACGGCGATCAACCCGGGCCCCCCACCGTGATGAATACAGGCAAAGGCGCCTGGAGCTTCGGCTCCAGGCGCTTTTTTTTTGATCGAGGATCGGCTTATGAAGGCAACAGCGAACGGGCAACGAGAGCGACTGGTCATCGTCGGCAACGGCATGGTCGGCCACCACTGCGTCGAGCAACTGGTCGAGCGCGGCGCTTTGGCGCGTTTCGAGCTGCACGTGTTCGGCGAGGAGCGCCAGCGCGCCTACGACCGTGTGCACCTGTCCGAGTATTTCGCCGGCAGTTGCGCCGAAACCCTGGCCCTCTGCGAGCAAGGTTTCTACGCAGGCAGCGGCGTGCACCTGCACCTGGGCGAGGCCGTGCTGGACATTGACCGCGAGCGCCGCGAAGTGGTGACTGCCAAGGGCCGCTACGGCTATGACCAGTTGATCCTCGCCACCGGTTCCTACCCCTTCGTGCCGCCGATCGAAGGCTCCAGCGGCAACGCCCGCCTGGTGTACCGCACCCTCGACGACCTCGATGCCATCCGCGCCGCTGCAGCCAACGCCCGGCGTGGCGTGGTGGTGGGGGGTGGCCTGCTCGGCCTGGAGGCGGCCAATGCACTCAAGTCCCTGGGCCTTGAGGCGCATGTGGTGGAGTTCGCCCCACGGCTGATGCCGGTGCAACTGGACGGCGAGGGCGGCGCCGCGCTCAAGGCGCAGATCGAAGCCCTGGGCGTGGGCGTGCACCTGTCGCGGGCTACCCAGTCGATCAGTGACGGCGAGGTGTACCGCTACCGCATGAACTTCGACGGCGGCGAGCACCTGGAAACCGACCTGATCGTGTTTTCCGCCGGCATTCGCCCCCAGGACGCCCTGGGCCGCGCCTGCGGCCTTGCCATCGCCGCACGCGGCGGCGTGGTGATCGACAACCACTGCCGCAGCAGCGACCCGCGGGTGTTCGCCATCGGTGAGTGCGCATCCTGGAATGGCAGCGTGTTCGGCCTGGTGGCCCCGGGCTACAGCATGGCGCGCAACCTGGCGGCGTTGCTGATGGGCGAGGCGGCCGGCAGCTTCACCGGTGCCGACATGTCGACCAAGCTCAAGCTGCTGGGCGTGGACGTGGGCTCCATCGGCGATGCCCATGGCGCCACTCCTGGGGCACGCAGCTACCGCTTCATCGACGAGGCCAACAACGCCTACCGCCGGCTGGTGGTGGATGCCAGCGGCAAGCAGGTGCTCGGCGCCGTGCTGGTTGGCGACAACAGCTACTACGACACCCTGCTGCAATACGCCCAGAACGGCATCGCCCTGCCGGCCGACCCGGCCTCGCTGATCCTGCCGCAAGGCGGTGGCGCGCCGGCCCTGGGCGCCGACGCCTTGCCCGCCAGCGCAACCGTGTGCTCGTGCCACAACGTCAGCAAGGGCGCGGTGTGTGCGGCCATCGACAGCGGCTGTGGCGACCTTGCGGCCGTGAAAAGCTGCACCAAGGCCGCCACCGGTTGCGGCGGCTGCGCGGCGCTGCTCAAGCAGGTGTTCGAACACGAACTCACTGCCCGCGGGGTGGCGGTGGACAAGCGCCTGTGCGAACACTTCGCCTACACCCGCCAGGAGCTCTACGGCCTGGTGCGCGTCGAGGGCATCCGCACCTTCCACGACCTGCTCGCCCGCCATGGCACAGGCCACGTTGGCTGCGACATCTGCAAGCCAGCGGTGGGCAACATCCTGGCCTCGTGCTGGAACCAGCCGATCATGGACCCCGCCCTGGTGCCGCTGCAGGACACCAACGACACCTTCATGGCCAACATGCAGAAGAACGGCACCTACTCGGTGGTGCCGCGCATTCCCGGTGGCGAGATCACCCCCGACAAGCTGATCGTGATTGGCCAGGTGGCGAAAAAATACGACCTCTACACCAAGATCACCGGCGGCCAGCGCATCGACCTGTTCGGCGCCCAGTTGCATGAGTTGCCGCTGATCTGGGGGGAACTGATCGAGGCCGGGTTCGAAACCGGGCATGCCTATGGCAAGTCGACGCGCACGGTGAAGTCGTGCGTGGGCAGCACCTGGTGCCGTTACGGGGTGCAGGACAGCGTGGCCATGGCCCTGCGCCTGGAAGACCGCTACAAGGGCCTGCGCAGCCCGCACAAGCTCAAGTTCGCGGTGTCGGGCTGCACCCGCGAGTGCGCCGAGGCGCAGAGCAAGGACATCGGCGTGATCGCCACCGACAAAGGCTGGAACCTGTACATCTGCGGCAACGGCGGCATGCGCCCGCGCCACGCCGAGTTGTTCGCCACCGACCTGGACGACGAAACCCTGGTGCGCCTGATCGACCGCGTGCTGATGTTCTACATCCGCACCGCCGACAAGCTGCAGCGCACCTCGGTGTGGCGCGAGGGCCTTGAGGGTGGCCTGGGTTACCTCAAGCAGGTGATCCTCGACGACAGCCTGGGCCTGGCCGGCGAACTCGAAGCGCAGATGCAGCATGTGGTCGACCAGTATGAATGCGAATGGGCCAACGCCCTGAAAGACCCCGAGAAACTCAAGCGCTTCCGCACCTTCGTCAACGACCGCCGCGCCGACCCCGACGTGCATTTCGTGCGCGAGCGTGAACAGCGCCGGCCTGCGGCGCCGCTGCACCTGATTCCCGCCATCGAGGAGGCTGTGTGATGAACCTGAGCAATGCGGTTGTAAACCCCCAGGCGAACTGGCAAGCGGTGTGCCGCACCGATGACCTGGTGGCCGACTCCGGGGTGGTGGTGTGGCTGGATGGGGCGCAGGTGGCGTTGTTCTACCTGCCGGGGCAGGGGGTGTATGCACTGGACAATCGCGACCCGCGCTCGGGGGCCAATATCATCGGGCGCGGGTTGCTGGGCAGCCTGCAGGGCGAATTGGTGGTGGCGGCGCCGTTGTATAAACAGCATTTCAGTTTGCACAGCGGCCAATGCCTTGAAGACGCCGGGCAGCAGTTGCGGGTGTGGCCGGTGCGGTTGAACGGAGAAACGGTGGAACTGGCAATAACTTGATCCTCCCATGCCTGCCCCTTCGCGGGCACGCCCACTCCCACAACGCGGTCCTTGTAGGAGCGGGCTTGCCCCGCGAAGAGGCCGGCACAGGCTACCTAGATCACCAACCCCTGCGGCCTGCGCCCAGCAAACACATCCACCAGGCTGGCCACCACCATCTCGCCCATGCGCGTGCGGGTTTGCACCGTGGCGCTGGCCCGGTGCGGCTGCAGCACCACATCCTCACGCCCGAACAGCGCTTCAGGCGCACGAGGTTCATCGGCAAACACATCCAGCGCCGCCCCAGCGATTTCGCCAGCCTCCAGCGCTGCAATCAACGCCGGCTCATCCACCAGCTTGCCGCGGGCAATATTGACCAGGTACCCCTCGGCCCCCAGCGCCTGCAGCACCTCGCGGTTCACCAGCGCCTCACCCTTGTCGGCGGCCGCCGCCAGGATCAGCGCATCACTGTCCCTGGCCAACTGCAGCAAGTTCGCCTCGAACCCATAGGGCACCTCCTGCGCCTGCAGGTCGGTATAGCGAATCGGGCAGCCAAACGCCGCCGCCCGCTGCGCCACGGCGCGGCCAACCCGGCCCATGCCAACGATACCCACGCGCATGCCCGACACCTGCCGGGCCAGCGGCAGGGGCGCCAGGGGCGTGGCGCTGGTGGCCCACTGCCCGGCGCGCACGAAGCGATCCCCGGTGCAGATACCACGGCACAGGCCGATCAACAGGCCGATGGCCAGGTCCGCCACATCGTCGGTGAGCGCGCCGAGGGTGGCAGTGACCTGGATGCCACGGTCACGGGCATAGGCCAGGTCCACCGCATCGGTGCCCACGCCATTGACCGCCACCACTTCAAGCTTTGGCAAGCGCGCCATCAGCGCTTGGCTGATGCCCGTATGGCCACCGGTGATCACGCCACGAATGTTATCGCCATGCTGGCTGACATAGGCGTCCTTGTCGGCCTGCTCGTAATAGCGGTGTACGGTGAACAGCGCCTCCAGGCGCTCGCGAATCTGCGGAATCAGGATCGGGCTCAGTTGCAGAACTTCAGGTTTCATCACTCACTCCTTGAAAACCGGTTAGCCACGGCCGACGAACGGCATGTTGCTGGCCATCACGGTCATGTTCAGCACGTTGGCACTCAGCGGCAGGGCGGCGATGTAGCGCACCGCATCGGCCACGTGGCGCACGTCGAGCATCGGTTCGGCAGCGATCTCGCCATTGGCCTGGCGCACGCCACGGGTCATGCGTTCGGACAACTCGGTCAGGGCATTGCCGATGTCCACCTGGCTGCAGACGATGCCGTAGGGGCGGCCATCGAGCGCCAGTGCCTTGGTCAGCCCCAGCACCGCGTGTTTGCTGGCGGTGTAGGGGCCGGTGAACGGGCGCGGGGTGTGGGCCGAGATCGAGCCGTTGTTGATGATTCGCCCGCCTTGGGGTTGCTGGCGGCGCATCAGGCCGAACGCGGCGCGGGCACACAGGAACACGCCATCGACATTGGTGGCGATGACGTTGCGCCAGTGTTCAAGCGCCAGCTCGTCGATGGGCACGGCAGGGGCGTTGATGCCGGCGTTGTTGAAGATCACATCGAGGCGGCCGTGCACCTCCTCGATGGTGGCGAACAGCTGCGCCACGCTGTGTTCGTCGCGCACATCGGTAGGCACGGCCAGGGCTTCGCCGCCTGCGGCGCGGGCCTGTTCGGCCAGGGCCTGCAAGGGCTCGGGGCGGCGCCCGGCGAGCACCAGGCTGAAGCCGTCTTCCAGCAGGGCGAGGGCCACGGCGCGGCCAATGCCGCTGCCAGCACCGGTGACCAGGGCGATTTTCTTGGTTTGGGTCATGGGTTAGCTCCAGTAGGTTCAGGCTGCGTTGGCTGCTTGCCCGGCAGGGCGGGGGCCGACGCGCAGGTGCAGTTCGCCGATGCCGTCGATGCCTGCGTGAATCGCATCGCCCGGTTGCAGGGGCGCAACGCCGGGCGGGCTGCCGGTCATGATGAGGTCACCGGGGCGCAGCGGCAGTTGCCGGGACAGGCGGCTGATCACCTCGGCCAGGGCCCAGGTCTGCTGGTTCAGGTGGGCGCGCTGGCGCTCCTGGCCATTGACCTGCAGCCACAGTGCGCCTGCCAGTGGCCAGCTGCATTCAGTGGCCGGAACAATGGCGGTCATCGGCGCCGAGGCTTCGAACACCTTGGCTGTTTCCCATGGCAGGCCTTCGGCCTTGGCCTTGCGCTGGTGGTCGCGGCGGGTCATATCCAGGCCTGCGGCGAAGCCGAACACGTGCGCCAGGGCCTGCTCCGGGGCAATGTCGGCACCGCCCTTGGCGATGGCCGCCACCAGCTCGATCTCATGGCAGAACTCATCGGTTTGCGGCGGGAACGGCAGCTCGCCGTGCGCCTCGACCACGTTGCTGGCCGGTTTCATGAAGAACACCGGCTCCTGCGGCGCCGGGCCGTAGGTGGCCGGCCAGGGGTAGTTGCGGCCCAGGCAGAACACCCGGCCGACCGGAAAGCGCGCCGTGCTGCCGCGGATCGGCAGGCTGACGATGGCCGGTGGGTTGAACAGGTAGGTCATGGGGTGAATCCTCCGTGCTGGAGTGGCCAGCGTAGCCAGCGGCTGGCGTTGAAAGTTGGACGAAAGCGGGGTTGGGTTGGACTATCCCGGTAACCTGTGCCGGCCTTTTCGCGGGGCAAGCCCGCTCCTACACCGATTTCAGCAACGCACAAAACCTTTGTAGGAGCGGGCTTGCCCCGCGAAGAGGCCCTCAAATCAGGCGCTACCTTTCAACTCGATGCGATACAACTTCCCAAGCAGCAGCGAGTACGACAGGGTGCCCATCAGCGCCACCCCACCGATAAACCAGAACGCCATCGCGAACGACCCGCTGGCATGCACGATTGCGCCAATCACGATCGGTGTGACGATGCCGCCAATGTTGGCCGCCAGGCTGGTGATGCCGCCGGTGAGGCCGATCAGCTCCTTGGGCGCCACCTCCGACACCGCCGCCCACGACGCCGAGGCGATGCCCTGGGCAAAGAACGCCAGGGTCAGGATGGCGATGCACAGCACATTGGAGTCGGTGAAGTTCACCAGCACGATCGACATGCCGAGCATCGAGCCCACCACCAGCGGCAGCTTGCGTGCGAACGACAGCGAGTAGCCCTTGCGGATCAGCAGGTCGGAAACGATGCCGGCCAACAGAATGCCCACCGTGGCGCCAATGAACGGCATCACCGCGAAGATGCCGACCTTGATCAGCGTCAGCTGGCGTTCTTCGATCAGGTAGGTGGGGAACCAGGTCAGGAAGAAATACAGCGCCGAGGTACTGGCGAACTTGCCCAGGCAGATGGCCCAGACCTGGCGGTAGCGGAACAACTCGGCGACTTGGCGCCAGTCGAAGCGGGTACGTTCCTGGCTGCTTTTCACCAGCCCGCCGCCGTTTTCGATGTAGGCCAGTTCCTCCTTGCTGACCTTCTTGCAGCTCAGCGGGTCGCGGTACAGGAACAGCCACACCACGCCGAACAGAATGCCGACCAGGCCGGTGCTGTAGAACACATGGCGCCAGTCGTAGGTGGTTGCCAGCCACAGCAGCGCGCCGGTGAACAAGGCGGTGCCCAGGTACTGGCCACACACGTAGATGCTGCTGGCCATGCCGCGCTCGCGGGCCGGGAACCACACCGTCACTGCACGGCTGTTGGCCGGGAACGCCGGGGCTTCCATGGCGCCCACCGCCAGGCGCAGGCCGAACAGCGAGGCGAAGCCGCTGGCCAGGCCCTGGGCGACGGTGACCGCCGACCAGCTGATCAGCGACACGCCATAGGTCAGGCGCGAGCCGAAGCGGTCGGCAATGAAGCCGGCGGGCACCAGTGCCAGGGCGTAGGTCCAGGCGAAGGCAGAGAAGATCAAGCCCATCTCGACCTTGTCCAGGCCCAGGTCCTTGGCCATGAACGGCGCGGCGATGGAGATGTTCACCCGGTCGACGTAGTTGATGATGGTCGCCACCAGCAGCAGCGACAGCATGAACCAGCGGCGGCGGGTGGGCAGGCGCTGGGCAGGGGCCGCGTCCAGCGCGTACGACGACGCGGCGCGGGGGGTAGGGGTGCTCGACATGAGTCGACCTCGTTTGTTGTTGTTGGTAGAGGTTGGGCTGCAGGCCTTTTTCTAAGGTGGTCGTACAACGGCGTGAACGCAACGGGGGTTTTAGACCGTTTTTTGCACGACGGGCGGGGGAGGGCTGTGCTGTCCAAGAAAATTCGGGGGCGGGGTTTTGCGCGGTTTTTTTGCTGGAAGTCTTGATTTAAGGCTGCTGCGGGGAGGCGGGGTTGCGTGTTTTTTTGCAGAGGGGTTTAATTTGATGAGTTTAGACATCGTATGACTTGTGTTGCCTGTTCCGGCCCTTTCGCGGGGCAAGCCCGCTCCTACACAACAAAATCGGCCAATGCGCTGCCCCTGTAGGAGCGGGCTTGCCCCGCGAAAGGGCCGGAACACCCAGCACCCCTCTCACAGGAGCCACCTGATGCCGCCCAAGCGCGAGGTCCCGACCTACGTCATGCAGCAGCGCAGCGAGCTGATGGATTTCTACATCCGCGACCAGCGCGGCCGCCCGGCCGAGACCGCGCCGCACCGTCACGAATACTTCCAGATCCAGGTCAACCTCGGCGGCGACACGGTGCAGCACATCGGCAACGTGCAGCGCCCCTTTCGGCGCAACACCCTGGCCTTCATCCTGCCGCACCGGGTGCACGTGATCCCGCACCCGGCCGACAGCGATTTCGTGGTGATCAACTTCTCCCAGACTTTCCTGCTGCCGCACCTGGCCTGCGACCCGATGGACCTGGAGGAAGTGTCGATTCTGCAGGCGCCGGAACTGTCGCCGTTTCGCTTTCAGGAACACCTGGACTTCTGTCTCGACGACGCCGAGTTCGCCGGCGTGCAGCAACTGCTCGATCGCATGCGCGCCCTCGACGCCAACCGCCGCTTCGGCACCCGCGAGGTGCTCAAGGGCCTGTTGCTGCAACTGATCGGCCAGGTCTGTGGCCTGTACGCCGAGCCCCTGCGCGAGCTCGCCGAGAACAACGCCGCGCAGCTCAGCCGGCGCGCCGCGTTGAACCGCATGAGCGAGTACCTGCGCCGGCACATCGACGACCCCGACCTCAACCTGCACAAGGTCGCCGCGGCCACCTACCTGTCGCCCACCTACCTGACCCACTGGCTGCGCAAGGAAATCGGCAAGACCTTCAGCGAGCTGGTGCTGGAGCGGCGCATGCATGCCGCGCGCAACTACCTGCTCAATGGCAGCCGCCCGGTAGGGGAGGTGGCGCGGCTCTGCGGCTTTGCCGATGAAGCCTATTTTTCCCGGCGCTTCCGGCAGATCCATGGCCTGCCGCCGGGGCAGTTCCGCCGCCAGCAGCGCGACCCGGATACGCCGCAGGTGGCGATGCGGTAAGCTTGCCGGCATGAACCTCGACACCCGCATCAAGTACCGCCACCTGCTGTGCTTCCTGGAGATTGCCCGGCAGGGCAGCCTGGCCAGGGCGGCCGACATCCTGGCGATCAGCCAGCCGGCCATTTCCAAGACCCTCAAGGAACTCGAAGACCTGCTGGAGGTGCGCCTGTTCGAGCGCAGCCGCCAGGGTGTCGAGCTGACCCCGGCCGGCACCCGCTTCATGCGCTACGCCGGGCCCAGCGTGCAGGCCCTGCGCGATGGCGTGAGCAGCCTGCGGGGTGAGGCGCGGGCGCCGTCGCAGGTGCGTATCGGCGTGCTGTCGACGGTCGAGGGGTTGTTGATGCCCGAGGTGCTGTGCCGCCTGCACCAGCGTCACGAGGCGCTGGTGATCAGCGTGGTGACCGGGGTCAGTGCACAGTTGCTTGGCCAGCTGCGCCTGGGCGAACTGGAGCTGGTGGTCGGGCGCATGACCGACAGCCCGCAGATCCAGGGCCTGTCGTTCGAGCACCTGTACAGTGAATCGATGGCCCTGGTGGTGCGCCCTGGCCACCCGTTGCTGGCGAGCGCGCCGGTGGAGCGCCAGCGGGTCGGGCGCTATCCGTTGGTGTTGCCGCCGCCGGGCACCACCATCCGCCAGCACGCCGACAGCCTGTTCGTGCAGTGCGGCATCCAGATGCCCGCGCAGCGGCTGGAAACCTTGTCACTGGCGCTGAGCCGGCGCTACCTGCTGGGCAGCGATGCGCTGTGGGTGGCGCCGCGCGATGCGGTGCTGCTGGATTTGCGCCGCGGCGAGCTGGCCGAGCTGGACCTTGGCGTGCGTGAGCCGGGCGGCTCGGTGGGCATCAGCCGCAACGCCGCCTTGCCGCTGAGCCTGCCAGGGCAGTGGGTGTGCGAGGTGCTGCGCGAAGTGGCCGAGCAATACCGGGAAGGGCGCTACCCGTAGCCGAAGGCGCACACCAATCCGGTAGGCGCGAGCAGAGCTCGCGATACGATGTACCAGGCCTGCAAAAGCCTTCAGAACCCCCAGCAATAAAACCTCACAATTTCCAGGCAAACCCGGCACAAAGGGTCAATACTGGCCAATGGCTGTAAACCTTGCATGAAGAAGCGTTTACCTACTGAACTTCCTTACGAAAACCCGCTCCTATGCCGGTAGCCATTGGTCATGGCCGCCTGCTAAGCTCGCGGCTTTACCCTGATTGCCCTTATGGCGCATGAACAAGGAAATAGCATGAAACAGCATCGTTTGGCGGCTGCGGTTGCCCTGGTAGGCCTGGTACTGGCTGGCTGTGATCAACAGACCAGCAGCCCCGAGCTGAAGACTCCGGCACAGAAAGCCTCCTACGGTATCGGCCTGAACATGGGCAAGAGCCTGGCTCAGGAAGGCATGGAAGACCTTGATTCGAAAGCGGTCGCCCTCGGCATCGAAGACGCCGTTGGCAAGAAGGAGCAACGCCTCAAGGACGAAGAGCTGGTAGAAGCCTTCACCGCGCTGCAGAAGCGCGCCGAAGAGCGTCTGGCCAAGGCCAGCGAAGAAGCCGCCAGCGCCGGCAAGAAATTCCTTGAAGAGAACGCCAAGAAGCCAGGTGTGGTCACCACCGCCTCGGGCCTGCAGTATGAAGTGGTCAAGAAGGCCGACGGCCCGCAGCCCAAGCCTACCGACGTGGTGACCGTCCACTACGAAGGCAAGCTGATCGATGGCAAGGTGTTCGACAGCTCGGTCGAGCGCGGCAGCCCGATCGACCTGCCAGTCAGCGGTGTGATCCCAGGTTGGGTCGAAGGCCTGCAACTGATGCACGTCGGCGAGAAGTACAAGCTGTTCATCCCGGCTGAACTGGCCTACGGCGCCCAGAGCCCGAGCCCGCTGATTCCGGCCAACTCGGTACTGGTGTTCGACCTGGAACTGATCGCCATCAAGGACCCGGCCCAGCTGCAGGGTGGCGAGGCGCCAGAGGCCGATGCACCGGCTGAGGCACCGGCCAAGTAAGTGCTTGAGCCTAACGCCGCTGCGCGCTTCTAGCTGATGCTTGCAGTTGCCCCCAACGCCCCGTTTCGACGGGGCGTTGTCGTTTATGAACCATCCTTCACCGAACCTGCTGTTGCACAGGTTGTCCCACCTAGGGCACTGTGAAGCAACGCCACGCTGCTGACGCAAATCGTTTGCGCAGTTGAAACGACTGTGTAAAAAACGCCCGATCTGACCGGGGCCCTTGCCGAGTGGGCACCTGCCGTCAGAAACGTCGCCCTGTTCACAAGGTTATCCACAATAAATGTGGATAACCTGAGCCTGCTGGAGGCCCCATGAGCGCACCCTGGAATTTCGCCCGCTTCCTGCCCCTGGCCGAGCGCCTGCTCAGCCGTGGCCGGTTGCCGGCGCTGTTGTTCGCCGTGGCCCGCAAAGGCCCGCGGCTCGGCCAATTGCGTGAAGACGTCAAGTTGCTGCAGTCGCTGTGCCTGGCCTGGTGGCGTGGCGAGTACCGCGCCATCAGCCCCAAGGCACTGGTGACCATCGTTGCCGGCCTGCTGTATTTCGTCAGCCCCCTGGATGCCATACCCGACTGGATCGTCGGCGTGGGCTTTCTTGACGACATCGCCGTGCTTGGCTGGGTGCTCAAGACCGTGGCCGATGAGCTGGCGCGTTTCAAGGCCTGGCGCGACAGCCAGGCGCCAGAGCGCCTGCGCGTGGTCGAACGCCTGCCCGATTCCCCTGAAGCCCTGCGCCTGGAGCGCAACCCGCACTGAAAAAGAGCCAGTCGCCCACACACTCCCGCGCTTGGTAATATAATTGGCATAAGGGTTATGCCTACGGATTACATGCCGTAATCCTACGTAAGGGGGTTGTAATGGGTATTCAGGTTATTAGCCGGGACGGTCAGCCCGAGTACGCCGTCGTGCCCTGGGAGCAATACCAGGCGCTGCTCAAGGCAGCTGGGCAGGCACCTGCCGAGGTGGCTGCCGGGGCAGAGGAGCAGGGCCCAGCGCCTGCCAGCCTGCCGGCATTCAGTGAAGTGGCGCAGCTGCGCCAGGCCAAAGGCATCGCGCCAGAGCAGCTGGCGCGCAATGTGGGGGTCAGCCCGGCCTACCTGGCCATGATCGAGTCGGGCGAGCGCCAGCCGGATGCGGCGATTCGCCGAGCCCTGGCCTGGCACCTGGGGGTGGCCGGCTGGAGCGAGCCGTCATGAGCCAGGTCAGGATCAGCCGTCAGCATTGGCAAAACCTGCTGGACGAGCTTGACCTGGCCCGACGACAACGCCACCTGCTCACCTACCGTGCGCTGATCGAGCGCTTGCAACTGCCCAGCCCGGCCATGCAGACGCTGACTGCCGCGCTGGAATACCTGGCTGTGCTGGACGCCCGCGCCGAGCAGCCGCTGCGCAGCTCGCTGGTGATCAGCCAGGGGGCAAGCCGCTTGCCACGGACTGGCTTTTTCGAGTGTGTGGAGCGCCTGGGGCGCTTTACCGGGCCTGTGGATGGCATGGAAGCGGCGTCCTGGCATGCTTCCGAGGTGGTCAGGGTGTTCGAGTACAGCTACCCCGAACCTGCCTGAGCGGCCGCCCCGGTAGGAGCGAGCGCAGCTCGCGATGGGCTGCAAAGCAGCCCTGGGGTTATGAGCCGCGAAGCTGAAACCCTGGGGGCGCTGCGCGCCCCATCGCGAGCTACGCTCGCTCCTACCGGGCTTGCCATGCCTCTGTAGGAGCGGGCTTGCCCCGCGAAGAGGCCATGACCGGCAATGCACTTCGATGAACCAGGCCACAAGGCCTGCCATCCACGCCCAGCACTTCCAGGGACTCCAGGTGCTGATGGCGGCCGAACAACTCGATGACTTGGCCAAGGGTGGCATTCAAGCCCACGGTGGGCTGCCCGCCAGAAGCCACCGGCATCACCGGCGCCACCACCTCCCGCACCCCCAATTCCTGTGGCCGCCCCAGCAAGTACCCCTGCACCAGGTCCACCCCCATCTCGGTCAGCACCGCCAGCTCTTCGGCAAGCTCGATGCCTTCGGCAATCACCTGGGCCCTCGACGCCCGGGCAATCTGCAGGATCGAACCCACGAATTCGCGCTTGAGCGGGTCGCAGTGGATGCCGTCGATGAAATGCCGGTCGATCTTCACGTACTCCGGGCGCAGCTCCGACCACAGGCGCAGGCTCGAATAGCCCGCGCCCAGGTCGTCCAGGGCGATGGAAAAGCCCATGTCGCGGTAGTGGTGCAAGGCATTGGACAGCAACTGGAAATCGTCGGTCGGCGTTTGCTCGGTCAGCTCGATCACCACGCGGCTGGGCTCAAGCCCGACCTGTTCGAGCAGCTTGAGGGTGCGCCCGGAAGGGTAGTTCGGCTCCAGCAACGATTCCGGTGAAATGTTCAGGAACAGCTTGCCGCCCAACTGCTGCTCGCTGAAACGCCGGCACGCGCTTTCCCGGCAAGCGGCTTCCAGATCGGTCAGGCGGCCAGCCTGGCGGGCGATGGCGAACAGGTTCAGGGGCGAATGCAGCGGGCTGTTGGACGGCCCGCGGCTCAGCGCTTCATGGCCGTGGATGCGCTGCTCGCTGAGGCAAATGATCGGCTGGAACAGGCTATGGATGCTGCTTTGAGCCAGGATGGCGCCCAAGGCACTGAGCTGTTCGGCAACGGTCATGACGGATTCCTGAAAATGAAAGGGCCGGGCATTTGCATGTCCGGCCCCGCTATTTCACGACAGTGCGATGACTGTTTGATGACAGGTCACATTAATCTGCCATCACTGCCGGGATTACTTTTTCGCCACCGTGCTGCTTTCGCGCAGGTAGTCGATCAGGATGCGACCGGTTTCGGCGAGGTAAGCATCGTCCTCAGGCTTGGTCTTGTCGTCATCTTCCGGCAAGGCGTCCTCGTCGACCTTCTTCAGCTCCTTCAGCGGCTCTTCACCCTTGGCCTTGCGGCGGGTGTTTTCCAGCGCCAGCTGCTTGGCCTCGATGTCGTCGTGGCGGGCACGGCGCTCCTGCTCGTTGAGGCTCACGGTCTTCTCGTCCATCAGCTTCTTGGTCAGGGCCAGGCGGTCACGGATGTAGATGAACTCTGCATCCTTGCCACTGCGCGCATCGTGCTTGGCCTTGAGGTCGGCCAGGAATGGCTTGAACGGGTCGGCCGCAGCCTTGACCACAGGGCGGATGGTGTCCCATGGCATGGCTTCAGGCAGGGCGCTCTCGCCGATTTCCTTGGTGTCGATGATCGACGGGTAGTCGATGTCCGGCAACACGCCCTGGTGCTGGGTGCTCTGCCCGGATACCCGGTAGAACTTGGCCAGGGTCAGCTTCAGCTCGCCATGGTTGAGCGGCTGGATGGTCTGCACGGTGCCTTTGCCGAAGGTCTGGCCGCCGATGATCAGCGCGCGGTGGTAGTCCTGCATGGCGCCGGCGAAAATCTCCGAAGCCGAGGCGGACAGGCGGTTGACCAGCAGCGCCAGCGGGCCTTTGTAGAAGGCGCCGGGGTTTTCGTCTTCGAGCACGTCGACACGGCCGTCGCTGTTGCGTACCAGCACGGTCGGGCCTTTCTCGATGAACAGGCTGGTCAGCTCGGTGGCTTCCTGCAGGGAGCCGCCGCCGTTGTTGCGCAGGTCGATGACCACGCCGTCGACTTTTTCCTTCTGCAGCTCGGTGAGCAGTTTCTTCACGTCGCGCGTGGTGCTCTTGTAGTCCGGGTCGCCTGCGCGGTAGGCCTTGAAGTCCAGGTAGAAGGCCGGGATCTCGATCACGCCGAGCTTGTAGTCACGCCCGTCCTGCTTGAGGTTGAGGATCGATTTCTTCGCCGCTTGCTCTTCGAGCTTCACCGCTTCCCGGGTGATCGAGACGATCTTGGTGGTCTGGTCGCTTGGCGCGTTGCTCGCCGGGATGATCTCCAGGCGCACCACCGAACCTTTCGGGCCACGGATCAGCTTGACCACTTCGTCCAGGCGCCAGCCGACCACGTCGACCATTTCCTTGTTGCCCTGGGCAACGCCGATGATCTTGTCGGCGGTGGCCACTTGCTTGGTCTTCGCCGCCGGGCCTGCCGGCACCAGGCGCACGATCTTGACCTGGTCATTGTCGCTTTGCAGCACCGCACCGATGCCTTCGAGCGACAGGCTCATGTTGATGTCGAAGTTTTCCGCGCTGTCAGGCGACAGGTAGTTGGTGTGCGGGTCGTAGGACTGGGCGAAGGTATTGATGTAGGCCTGGAAGATGTCCTCGGCACGGGTCTGGTCCAGGCGCGCCAGTTGGTTCTTGTAGCGCTTGGTCAGGGTGTCCTGAATCTGCTTGGGCTCTTTGCCGGCGATTTTCTGGCGCAGCACTTCGTCCATCACGCGCTTGCGCCACAGGTCGTCGAGCTCGGCCTGGTCTTTCATCCACGGGGCGTCCTTGCGGTCGATCAGCAAGGTTTCGTGGGTGGTGAAGTCCATCTTGTCGACACCCTTGGCCAGCTCGGCCAGGGCGAAGTCCAGGCGCTGTTTCACCCGGTCCAGGTAGCGCTTGTAGATGGTGAAGCCAGGGTCGAGGTTGCCGCTTTTGAGGAAGTCGTCGAACTGCGTCTTCCACTTGTCGAACTCGGCGATGTCGGCCGCGGTGAAGTAGCTGCGTGCTGGGTCCAGCAGCTTGATGTAGCTGTCGTAGATGATCACCGAACGGGCGTCATCGAGCGGAGGCTTGCTGTAGTGATGGCGCTTGAGCAGTTCCACCACGTTGAGGCTGGCGACGATTTCGTCGCGGTCCGGCTGCAGGCTGTCCCACTTGTTGGCGGCCGCCGCATTGCCGCCGAGCGTAAGGCTACCCAGGCCAACCATCAGGGCCAGGGCGGTGCTTGGAAGGAAATGCTTCATGCTGATTCGACGTGGAGGCAATTGATCACGCATAGTAGGCCGTCTTTTCCGTTCGCCGGTTCCACAGGAGCCGGGCAAATACTGCAAAAAGCCTGGGGAGCGGGCTCCCCAGGCTCAGTCATGTGATTCAACTATGGAGGCACTGTGAAGGCATTGCAAGGCGTTGACGGACATGTGGCCTGGGTCGAGGCCGAACGCCCGGCCTGTGACGCGGGCCAAGTACGCATTCGGGTGGCTGCCGCTGGCTTGAACCGGGCCGATTTGTTGCAAATGAAGGGGCTGTATCCTCCGCCGCCAGGGGCCAGCCCGTACATGGGCCTGGAGTGCGCCGGCGTGGTCGAGGAAGTCGGTGCCGGCGCCGACTGGCGTGTGGGCGACCGGGTGTGTGCGCTGCTGGCCAGCGGCGCCATGGCCGAAGAAGTGGTGGTCGATGCCCGCCATGTGCTGCCGGTGCCCGAAGGCCTGAGCCTGCATGAAGCGGCGGGCCTGCCCGAGGTGTATGCCACGGCCTGGCTGAACATCTTCCAGCTCGGTGGCCTGAAGGCCGGTGAGAAGGTGCTGGTGCATGCCGGCGCCAGTGGCGTGGGCTCGGCAGCGATCCAGCTGTGCAAGGCGTTTGGCAGCCCGGTATGGGTCAGTGTCGGTTCCCAGGACCGCCTGGACTACTGCGAGGCGCTGGGTGCTGCCGGTGGCGTGGTGCGTAACCACAACCTCGACGCGCTGGAAGGCTTCGGGCCGTTCGACGTGATCCTCGATCCGGTCGGTGCCAGCTACGGCGAGCTGAACCTGAAGCTGCTGGCCCGTGACGGGCGTTGGGTGATCATCGGTTTGATGGGTGGGCGCAAGTTTGAGCTGGACCTGGCGCAGGTGCTGGGCAAGCGCCTGGAGATCACAGGTTCCACTCTGCGTAACCGTGACGATGGCTTCAAGGCCGAGCTGCTGCGTGAGCTGCTACAGCAGGTGTGGCCGCTGTTCGGCGAAGGGCGGCTGTCGCCGCAGCTGGTCGACACCTACCCGGTGGAGTTCGCCCAGGCGGCGTATGCCGAGCTTGAGAGCAACCAGGTGTCGGGTAAGTTGGTGATGGTGATCGACCCTAGCCTGGTGTAAGCAGGGCTGGCCTCTTCGCGGGGCAAGTCGGGTCGCCGCACCGCCGCTCCTACAAGATAGAGGCAGTCCCTTTACCTGTAGGAGCGGCGGTGCGGCGACCCGACTTGCCCCGCGAAAGGGCCATCAGCTCCAGCTCAGAATCGGCCAGCCATTGGTCTGGGCATGCTCGCGCAGCACCGCATCAGGGTTCACCGCATACGGGTGATCCACCTTCAGCAACAGCGGCAAATCATTGCGCGAATCGGAATAGAAACTCGCCCCCTCCAGGTTCTCCTGCTCCTGGTCGAGCCATTCCAGCAAGCGGGTGATCTTGCCTTCGCGGTACGTCAGCACCCCATGGGTCCTGCCGGTGTACACCCCGTTCACCGCCTCCAGCTCGATCGCCAGGTATTCATCCACCCCCAGGCGCGCCGCAATCGGCCCTACCAGGTGGGTGCCGCTGGCCGAAATGATCAAGACCCGGTCACCCCGCTGGCGATGCTCGGCGATGCAGCGGCAGGCGTCGCCGTAGATGATCGGCTCGATCACATCTTCCACCCACGGCTCCACCAGGTGCTCGACTTCTTCCAGGGTGCGCCCGGCAATCGGTTCCAGGCTGAAGGCCATGTAGTCCTCCATCTGCAGGTGGCCCCTGCCATAGGTCTCCATCAGCTCATGGTCGCGGCGCAGGAAGTCCTTGCCGTCGACCCAGCCCAGGCGGGCCATCTGCTCGCTCCACAGCGACGCGCAGTCGCCGTGGATCAAGGTTTCGTCCAGATCGAAAATTGCCAGTGCCATCGTGTGTAAGCTCCTTAGGCTACTTCCCGCAGCGCCGTGGGGTCGATCGACAAGGAAACCCGCTGGCCATCGGCGTGCAGGTCTTGTGCCGAGCGGTTGAGCACGTCGACCACCAGTTCCACTTCACGCACGTGCACCCGGTAACGGATCACGTTGCCGAGCAGGCTGTGGCTGCGCACCTCGGCATCCAGGTCGCCGTTGATGCCCAGGGTGATCGATTCCGGGCGGATCGCCAGGCGGCTGCTGACCGGGCGCTGCAGCAGGCGGCTGGCGGCGTCGGCGTCGAGCAGGTTGTAGTTACCGATAAAGCCCGCCGCGAACAGGTCGACGGGCGCCGTATAGAGGGTTTCGGCATCGCCACTCTGAACGATGCGCCCCTGGTTCATCAAGAAGATACGGTCAGACATGGTCAGCGCCTCTTCCTGGTCGTGGGTGACGAAAATGGTGGTCAGCCCCAGCTCACGCTGGATGGCGCGAATCTGCTCGCGCAGGTGCTTGCGAATGCGCGCATCCAGTGCCGACAGCGGCTCGTCGAGCAACAGCAGGCGCGGGCGGGTCACCAGCGAGCGGGCCAAGGCCACGCGCTGGCACTGGCCACCGGACAACTGGTGCGGGTAGCGCCCGGCGAAACTGCCCAGTTCCACCAGCTCCAACGCCTCGCGCACGCGCGTTTGGCTCTCCTGGGCCTTGACCTTCTGCATGCGCAGGCCAAAGGCAACGTTCTGCTCCACGGTCATGTTGGGGAACAGGGCGTAGCTCTGGAACACCATGCCGATGCCGCGCTTTTGCGGGCTGAGCGGCACGATGTCCTGGCCATCGAGCAAAATCTTGCCGCCATCGACCGGGGTCAGCCCGGCAATGCAGCGCAGCAGGGTGGACTTGCCGCAGCCCGAAGGGCCGAGCAGGGTAACGAACTCGCCGCGTTCGATGTGGCAGTCGATGTTTTCGAACACCGGGCTGCCGGCGTAGCTTTTCTGCAGGTTCTGGACGCTGACGAAGCTCATCTCAGGGGGTGTCCTTGTTCAGGCGGTTGGCGACCCAGGTCAGCACCAGCACGAAGGCGAAATAGGAGATCACCAGGGCGCTGTTGAAGTGGCCGCTGCTGTTGCGCATGTTGTTCAGGTACACCTGCAGGGTTTCGTAGCGGGTGCCCACCAGCAGGTTGGCGAACACGAACTCGCCGAACAGGAACGAGAACGACAGCAGCAGCGCCACCATCAGCCCCTTGCGCAGGTTCGGCAGCACCACCAGCAGCGCTGCCTGCCAGGTACTGGCGCCCAGCAGCTGGGCGGCGTCCATCAGGTCGCGCAGGTTGATCGCCTGCAGGTTGTTGGTGATCGCCCGGTACATGAACGGCAGGGCGATGGTGAAGTAGCAGCCGATCAGGATCCACGGCGTGCCGACCATGGCCATCGGGCCGCTGCCGTAGAGCTGCAGCAGGCCCACCGACGACACCACCGGCGGCACCGCGAACGGCAGCAGGATCAAGATGTTCATCAGCGCATCGAGCTTGGGGAAGTGGTAGTGCACCACGAACAGTAGCGGCAGGATCAGCACCACCGACAGCACCAGTGCCCCCACGCACACCAGCAGCGACTGGCCGAAAGCCGCCAGGAAGCGCGGCTCGCTCCACAGCGCGATGTACCACTTGAAGGTCAGGCCGCTGGGCAGCAGGCTGGCCGACCAGCTGGTGGCCAGCGAGTAGAGCAGGGTGCCGGCCAGCGGCAGCAGCAGGATCAGGAACAGCAGGTACACCACCAGCCGGTGGTAGAGCCCGGCAGAGGACGTTTCAACGCGCATGGTAGCTCCTCTTGAGCAGCCATTGATGAATCACCGTCACCAGCGTCATCAGGCCCACCAGCACCATCGCCAGGGCGCTGGCCAGGTTTGGGTCGAGGCTGATGTCACCGGCCACCAGGCCCGCAATGCGGATCGGCAGCACGTTGAAGTTGCCGGTGGTCAGGGCGTACACGGTGGCGTAGGCGCCCAGGGCATTGGCCAGCAGGATGACGAAGGTGCCGAGCAGCGCCGGGGTCAGCACCGGCAGGCCGATGTGCCGCCAGAATTGCCAGTGGCTGGCGCCCAGCAGTGCGGCCGACTCGCGCCAGTCTTCGCGCAGGGCGTCGAAGGCCGGGTACAGCAACAGCACGCCAAGGGGGATCTGGAAGTAGGTGTACACCAGGATCAGGCCGCTCTTGGAATAGATGCTGAAGTCTTCGAGCAGGCCCACTTCCTTGAGCAGCAGGGTCAAGGCACCGTTGAAACCGAGCAGGATGATGAAGGCGAAGGCCAGCGGCACCCCGGCAAAGTTACTGGTCATGTTGGCGAAGGCGCTGACGAAGTCGCGCAGTTTCGAGTCCACCTGGCGCAGCGAATAGGCGCCCAGGGTGGCGATGACGATGCCGAACAGGCTCGACCAGAAGCTGATTTCCAAGCTGCGTTGCAGCGCCTGCAAGTAGAACTTCGAGGCGAACACCTTGCTGAAGTTGTCCAGGCCCCAGGCACCGCCTGACTGCAGGCTGTTGACCGCCACCCAGGCCAGCGGGGCGATCTGGAAGATCACGAAGAACACGGCGAACGGCAGCAGGCACAGCAGGGCCAGGTAGCGGCCGCGCGGGCGGTTGCTGTTGGGAGGCGTCACTTGAGCAGCTCCCGGCAGAACGACTTGTCGTGGGCCGCGCCCAGCAGCTCGCAGATGGTGCCGCACAGCTCGGTTTGCAGCGGCTTGGCGGCCGGGTCCAGGCTGAATGCGTCGCCGAACACGAACAGCGGCACCTCGCGTTCCTCGGCCAGCAGGCCATTGTGCGAGCGGTCGTTGTTCATGCCGTGGTCGGCGGTCACCAGCACCTGGTAACCCTCTTCGAGCCAGCGCGGCAGGTAGTCGGCCAGCAAGATATCGACACTGCGCGCGGCGTTGCGGTACTGGCTGCTGTCCAGGCCGTGGCGGTGGCCGATGTCGTCGATGCTCATCGGGTGTACCAGCAGGAAGTTCGGTGCGTGGCGGCGGCGCAGGTATTCGCCGTCGGCCAGCAGGTGCGAGTCGGGGTAGCGGTCGTCCCAGTAGAACAGGCCGTGCTGGATCGGCAGCTTCGGCGCGTGGGTATGGCGGTCGCGCTGGGGGTCGAAGGGCGAGCGGTTGTACAGCTCGCTCATCCAGTGGTAGGCCGCTGCCGCGGTGCCCAGGTTGGCCTCGCGGGCGTAGTGGAACACGCTGCGCTGGTTGGACAGGCGGTTGACGTTGTTGTGCACGATGCCGCTGTCGATGGGCGGCACCCCGGTGAGGATGCACTCGTACAGTGGGCGCGACAGCGACGGCAACTCGCACTCCACGCGGTACAGTGCGGCGCGGTCGGCCTCGACGTAGGCGTGCAGGTGGCCCATGGCGTGGTGGGCGACCTGGTAGTTGAGGCCGTCGAGCAGGACCAGGATGACGTTGTGATGCATGGTGGCTCCAGTCTTGAACCGCGTTGGCTCTTTCGCGGGGCAAGCCCGCTCCTACAGCGCGCAAACCTGTAGGAGCGGGCTTGCCCCGCGAACGAGGGCGTAGCCCTCGCTATCATTCCATCTCGATGATTACCTGCTCCTGCCACTTCTGCGGCAGGGCCTTGGAAGTGGCCTCCCAGGCGGCAGCATCCTTGATCGGCTGCGCCGCCTTGTACTGCGCGTTGGGCAGCAGCTTGGCCTGCACGTCTTCCGGCAGCTTCAGGTGCTCGGCACGAATCGGCCGCGCATGCCCCTTGGCCAGGTTGATCTGCCCGGCATCGCTGAAGATGTATTCGCGGGTCAGCTTGGCCGCGTTCGGGTGCTTGGCGTACTTGTTGATCACCGTGGTATAGCCGGAAATCACCGAACCATCGGACGGAATCAGCACTTCGAAGCGTTTCGGGTCGATCTGCTCGCGGTAGCTCAGGCCGTTGAAGTCCCACACCACGCCCACTTCCACTTCACCCTTTTCCAGGGTCTGGATGGTTGGGTTGGCCAGCGACAGGCGCTTCTGCTGGGCCAGCTTGGTGAACAGCTGCAGGCCAGGCTCTATGTTGCTCTCGCTGCCCTTGTAGGCGATGGCCGCGGCCAGTACGCCGTTGGCCGCCTGGGCGGCAGTACCGACGTCGCCGATGGCGACCTTGTACTTGCCTTTTTCCAGGTCGTGCCAGCTGCTCGGGCGGTCGCCTTCCTTGACCAGGTCCTTGTTGATGATGAAGGCAATGGTGCCGGTATAGGCCAGTGCCCAATGGCCGTCCTGGTCCTTGGCCCATTCAGGCACTTGGTCCCAGGTGCTGGGCTTGTACGGCTGGGTCACGCCCTTGCTCGCGGCAATCGGGCCAAAGGCTGCGCCCACGTCGCCGATGTCGGCGCTGGCGTTGTCCTTCTCGGCTTCGAACTTGGCGATTTCCTGGGCCGAGCTCATGTCGGTGTCGCTGTGCTTGAGGCCGTATTTGCTGGCCAGGTCGTCCCAGGTGCCTTTCCAGTTGGCCCAGGCATCGGGCATGCCCACGCTGTTGACGTTGCCTTCCTTGCGGGCGGCGTCTTCCAGGGCCTTGAGGTCGGGGCCGGCGGCCATGGCCGAGGTGCACAGGGTGATGGCCGAGCCGAGCAGTGACGCCATGAACAACTTTTTCATCCGAAGCTCCTTGAATGGGATGCCTTTAGCGATCGTTGTTATAGGTGAAGCCGGTGAGGGGTGACCGTGGTCTAGGTCAGCAAAGCTTGAGCCAAGGTAGGCCGCTTGCGTGACAGTTTGATGTTGGGCAAGGCCACGGCTGGCCCTGAAACTACAGCGTAGACCACCTGCTTGCCCCGGCTTTGCTGGCTTGGCGCGTTTCTGGCAAGGCCTGCCCAGGCCTTTGTCACAGGATGTTCATCAGCCCTGCCTAGGCTTGCACTATTCTCCACAGGCCCCGTTTTGGGGCTGGACTAGTCCAGATAGGTAACCTTTTGATGCAGTCGACGCCCCCGCGTGCGGTAACAGCCATCTGCCATGCCCTGCAGGAGCAGATCGAGCACGGCTTGCTGGCGCCGGGTGGCAAGTTGCCCGCCGAACGCAAGCTTAGCGAGGTATTCGATACCACGCGCATCACCCTGCGCGAGGCGCTGGTGCAGCTGGAGGCCCAGGGGTTGATCTACCGTGAGGAGCGGCGCGGCTGGTTCGTCGCGCCCCAGCGCCTGACCTACGACCTGATCGAGCGCAGCCATTTCCATGCCATGGTGCGCGACCAGGGGCGGGAGGCGAGCACCGAGTTGCTGTCGGCCCGCCTGCAACCGGCCCCGGCGGCGATCTGCGCGCGCCTGCAGCTGCCGGGGTTGTCCAGCGTGGTGCGGATCTGCCGGCTGCGGCGCATCGATGGGCGGGCGGTGCTGTACGCCGAGCATTACCTGAACCCTGCGTTCTTCCCCGATATCCTGGAGCAGGACCTGGCGCAATCGCTGACCGAGATCTATGGGCGGGTGTATGGCATCGCCTATGGGCAGGTGTGCTTCGAGATCCTGCCAACCGCCTTGCCGGTGGAGGCGGCAGCGGCGCTCAAGGTGTCGGTGGGCAGCGCGGGGCTGCATATCACCCGGGTCAACTGCGACCAGCATGGGCACTTGATCGACTGTGATCTTGAGTATTGGCGGCACGATGCCATTCGTATCCGTGCCCAGGCCGGCTGAGCGATTGGCTTGGTAGGAGCGAGCGCAGCTCGCGATGGGGCGCGCAGCGGCCCCTGGTTTTCAGCTTCGCGGCGCAGGATGCTGGGGCTGCTTTGCAGCCCATCGCGAGCTGCGCTCGCTCCTACCAGGCCTACCGTCAGCGGGGGAAAATGCGAGAGGGCCCTAGCTGGAAGACCCCGTATCCGCCATGCCACCACCACCGGTGGTCACCACCTGCACCGACAACCGCGGCGTGGCCAAATCCAGCCCGGCCTCGTCCAGCTGCCGCTTCAGCGCCAGGTTGAACGCCCGCGACACTTCCCACTGCTTGATCGGAGCCGTCTTGAACCGCGCGCGCAGAATCGCCGAGCCCGACTCGAAGCTCTCCACCCCCTGCAGCTCCAGCGGCGACCAGATGTTGCGCCGCATCAACGGGTCGTTGCGCAGTTTCTGCCCCACCTCGCGCACCAGCGAGATGGCCTGGTCGATGTTCATGCTGTGGGGGATGGCCACGCGGAAGATCGCATAGCCGAACTCGCGCGAGTAGTTCTTGATGCTCTTGATTTCGCTGAACGGAATGGTGTGCACGATGCCGTCGATGTCGCGCAGGCGCACGGTGCGGATGGTCAGGCCCTCGACCGTGCCCAGGTGGCCGCCTACGTCGACATAGTCGTCGATGGCCAGCGAGTCCTCAATGATGATGAACAGCCCGGTGATCAGGTCGGCTACCAGCGACTGCGCGCCAAAGCCGATGGCCAGGCCGATCACACCGGCACCGGCCAGCAGTGGGGTGACGTTCATGCCCATGTTGGCCAGGGCGACGATCACCGCAATGATGAAGATCACCACGAACATCACGTTGCGGATCAGCGGCATCATGGTTTGCGCACGGGCGTTGGCCAGGCCCCGGCGCGAGCGCACCAGGGCATGGTGCACGGCGGTGTCGGCCAGGATCCACACCAGCCAGGCGACGATCAGCGTGCCGGCCAGGCCCAGCAGGCGCAGGCTCACTTCATGGCCATCGCCCTCGGCAAAGCCGATCATCGACAGCCCCCACACGCGCAGGCCCAGCTCGATGAACACCAGCCAGATGAACAGGTGCACCAGCAGGTAGCCGAAATTGCGCAGGCGCTCGGCATACACCGCCTGGCGCTTGCCGGCGCGCTTGGGGTTGGCGGCGTGGCGACGTACCAGGCCGTTGAGCACCATGCACACCACCACCAGCACGGTGCACATCAGCGATTGGCGCAGGGCGGTGCTGGTGTCACCGGCGGAGACGAAGGTGGCGAACAGCGACACCGCCACCAGGATCAGCGCCGGGATGAACCAGAAGCTGCCAAGAATCTCGATGGTGTCGCTCAGCGTGCGCCGGGTCAGGCGCCGCGACAGCGGCTGGTTGCGGATCAGGTGGGCGATGGGCCGGCGGAAACGCAGGATGAACAAGCCCGAGGACAGCGCCGCGATCACGTTGGCCAGGGTCGCCAGGGCATGGGCCAGGTGCGTGCCCAGGGCCACCAGCATGCGCGGGTCGCTCATCGCCTCGCCGAAGGCGGCGAAACTGCCGATCAACCACAGCGGGCGAAACGCCTGGTGGCGCAGGATGTGCAGGGCGCGGTGGCGGTGCGGGCCGTCGAGCAGCGAGAAGGCGATCACGCAGATGGCCGAGAAGCAGGTACCCACCACCAGGGCATAGGCCAGCACCATGGCCAGCGACTTGCCCAGCGAGGGCGGCAGGGCGAAGCTCAGGTACACGGTGAAGATCAGCGCCACCAGCCACGGGCCCAGCTTGCGCAGGGCGAAGCGCACCAGGTCCCAGGTGCGTGGGTGCTGGGGCAGTTCCTCGGTGAGGCCGAAGCGCACCCGCACGCGGTGGCCCACCCAGTTGAAGGCATAGGCCAGCAGGCTCCACACCGCAATTACCGCCGCGAAACCGAACAGAATGGCCGGCCATTGGTGCACCGGCACGATCAACTCGGCCAGCTCCGCCTGGGCCTGGTCAATTTCCTGTGACCAGCGGTAGAACGGGCTGGCATCGCCGCTGAACTGCTTTTCGAAGTCATGCAGGGCGCCGCCGATCAGGCCGAGCACGCCTTGCTCGACGCTGGGTTGCGATTGCTTGGTGGCGTCGCGCAGTTTCTTCAGGTCGGCCAGTAGCTTGGCGCGTTGCTGGTCGTTCTCAAGGTTCTTGATCACCTCGTCCAGCGATTTGCCCAGGGGCTCGCTGGCTTCGGGTTGGGCGGGCGTGTTCGAACCCAGCAGGCCAGGCAGGCCCGCGGCCTGGACGGGGGCGATGAACAGCAACAGCAGCAGGGCAAGGCAACGCAGAAGGGCAGGCACCGGAAAATCTACCTCAGGTCAAACGATTGACCGAGTGTAGAGGTTTATGTCGGCAGTTTCTCCAGGATCTTCCAGCAGGTAAGGCCAAAGATGCCCAGGGTGCCGACCCACATCATCAGCACGCCGATGTTGCGCTCGCGCAGGCTGAAGCCGATGGTCAGCAGCATCAGGAAGCCGAACACCGGAATGAAGAGTGACAGGAACGGGGACATGGGCAGCGGTCCTTCTGCTTTTTGGGGGCCATGTAACAAGCATAGCGGGTTGGGCAGAAGGGGGTATTGATCCTGGGCATGGGGTTGGCAGGGCCGGCCCTTTCGCGGGGCAAGCCCGCTCCTACACCCGCGAAAGGGCCAGGCCTGCCTACACCGACCTCAAGGCAACTCGCGGCTGCGATAGAACGCGGTCAACACCTTCACCAGGTGCGCCAGGTCATGGCTGCCGCACAGCTCGCGAATCGAGTGCATGGCAAAGGTTGGCAGGCCGATGTCCACGGTGCGTACCCCCAGGTGGCTGGCGGTGATCGGGCCGATGGTCGAGCCGCAACCCATGTCGCTGCGCACCACGAAGCTCTGCACCGGCACTTCCTCGGCCATGCACAGGTGGCGGAAGAACCCGGCGGTTTCGCTGTTGGTGGCGTAGCGCTGGTTGTTGTTGACCTTGATCACGGGCCCGGCATTGAGCTTGGGCCCGTGGTTGCCGTCGTGCTTGTCGGCGTAGTTGGGGTGTACGCCGTGGGCGTTGTCGGCCGACACCATCAGCGAGCGCTGGATGGTGCGCACATAGGCATCGCCGTCCGGCAGCAGGCGCTGCAGGGTCTGTTCGAGCATCGGGCCGTCGGCGCCACAGGCCGAGCAACTGCCGACCTCTTCGTGGTCATTGCACACCAGCACGCAGGTTTCGTCGCTGTCGGCCGCCAGCAGCGCCTGCAGGCCGGCGTAGCACGACAGCAGGTTGTCCAGGCGGGCGCCGGCGATGAAGTCGCTGTGCAGGCCGATCAGTGCGGCGTCCTGGGTGTCGTAGAAGCTCAGTTCGTAATCCAGGACCACGTCGGCATTGAGCTGGTGCTCGCGGGCCAGTTGCTCGGTGAGCACGGCGCGAAAATCGATGCGCTCGTCGCCGGCCACCTGGGCCAGAATCGGCGGCAGCTCGTTCTGCGGGTTGATCTGCCAGCCTTCGTTGGCGGTGCGGTTGAGGTGAATCGCCAGGTTGGGAATGATCGCGATCGGCAGCTTGAAGTCGATCAGCTGGCTTTCCACCTTGCCATCACGGCGGAAGGTGACCCGGCCCGCCAGCGACAGGTCGCGGTCGAACCACGGCGCCAGCAGGGCACCGCCGTACACTTCCACGCCCAGTTGCAGGAAGCCCTGGCGCTGCAGCTCGGGCTGCGGCTTGACCCGCAGGCACGGGCTGTCGGTGTGGGCGCCGACCATGCGGATGCCGTTCTGCAGCGGTGGCTGCTTGCCCAGCTTGATGGCGATGATCGAGGAGTCGTTGCGGGTGACGTAGTAGCGCCCGCCGGGCACCGTGGCCCAGCTGTCGCGCTCGTCCAGGCGCTGGTAGCCGGCGGCCTCCAGGCGTTGGGCAAGGCTAGCGGTGGCGTGGAAGGGCGTCGGGGAGGCCTTGAGGAATTCGATCAGGCCGGTATTCAGTACTTCGCGCATAACTCGCTCCAGACAGCAGTGGCGCGAGTTTAGCGTATAAAGTCGAACATTTGTGTCGCAGCTCACCGCCCCTGCAGGCGCGGGCCATGCTCGCTCCAATCAGAACGGTGCAGGGCACTCGAACTTCAACCGCTCCCCGGAAACCGGGTGGGTAAAGCTCAGCATCGCGGCATGCAGGCACAGCCGTTCATGGGCCGCCAATGCCTCGGGGTTGGCATACAACCGATCACCCAGCAACGGGTGGCCAATCGACAGCATATGCACGCGCAGCTGGTGCGAGCGCCCGGTAATCGGCGTCAGCTCCACCCGGCAGTAATCCCTGCAACGCTCGACGATGCGCCAGAAGGTCAGCGCATGCTTGCCTTGCTCGTGGTCCACCACGTGGCGCGGCTTGGTCGGCGGGTCGTAGCGCAGGGGCAGGTCGATGCTGCCGCTGTCCAGTGCCGGTTGGCCCCAGCACAGCGCGGTGTAGGCCTTTTCGGTTTCACGGTCGTGGAACTGGCGCGACAGCTCGCGGTGGCTGTCGGCATCGCGGGCCAGCAGGATGATGCCGGAGGTTTCCCAATCCAGGCGGTGCACGATCAGCGCGTCCGGGTAGCCGTTTTCCTGCAGGCGGGTGATCAGGCAGTCCTTGTTGTCCTCGGCGCGGCCGGGCACCGACAACAGCAGGGTCGGCTTGTTGATCACCAGGATGGCGGCGTCTTCGTGGAGGATCTGGATGTTCGACAGCGGCATTGCTTGGTCTCGGTCAAATCGGGGAAAACCATTGGGGCCGCCTTGCGGCCCTTCGCGGGTCAAGCCCGCTCCTACAGGCCCGGTGAGGATCCTGTAGGAGCGGGCTTGACCCGCGAAGGGCTGCAAGGCAGCCCCAATGATCGAGCCAGGTCGCTGGATCAGCGATCAGGCAAGGTGATGTTCAATTCCAGAATCGAGCAGCTGCCTTGGTTTTCCAGCTCGATATGCACGTCATCGTTGCCGATGTTCACATACTTGCGGATCACTTCCAGCAGTTCTTTCTGCAGTTCCGGCAAGTAGTCCGGTTCGCTGCGCTGGCCGCGCTCGTGCGCCACGATGATCTGTAGACGCTCTTTCGCTACCGACGCACTGGTCTGTTTCTGCCTGCCACGAAAGAAGTCAAAAAGGTTCATGGTTTACTTGCCTCCAAACAGGCGCGCGAAGAATCCTTGCTTCGGCACTTCGATGAAACGCAGGGGTTTCTCTTTGCCCAGGAGGCGGTCGACCGTGTCGCTGTACGCCTGGCCGGCATCGCTCTGGTCGTCGAGGATCACCGGGATACCCTGGTTGGACGCCTTGAGCACGGCCTGGGACTCGGGGATCACGCCCTTGAGCTTGATTGCCAGGATTTCTTCCACGTCGGCGATGCTCAGCATTTCGCCCTTTTCCACGCGCTCTGGGTGGTAGCGGGTGATCAGCAGGTGTTCCTTGATCGGCTCCTCGCCGTTTTCCGAGCGGCGCGACTTGCTCGACAGGATGCCCAGCATACGGTCCGAGTCACGTACCGACGACACTTCCGGGTTGGTCACGACGATGGCTTCGTCGGCGAAGTACATCGCCAGGTGCGCGCCCTTCTCGATACCGGCCGGGGAGTCGCAGATCACGTAGTCGAACTGCTCCTTGAGCTCCATCAGCACCTTTTCCACGCCTTCCTGGGTCAGCGCGTCCTTGTCGCGGGTCTGGCTGGCGGCCAGCACGAACAGGTTTTCCAGGCGCTTGTCCTTGATCAGGGCTTGTTGCAGGTTGGCTTCGCCGTTGACCACGTTGACGAAGTCGTACACCACGCGGCGCTCGCAGCCCATGATCAGGTCGAGGTTACGCAGGCCCACGTCGAAGTCGACGATGACAGTCTTGTGGCCGCGCAGCGCGAGGCCGGTGCCGATGGCGGCGCTGGTGGTGGTCTTGCCCACACCCCCCTTGCCGGAAGTAACGACGAGAATCTTGGCCAAGGTGTTTCACCCCTAAATAAGATGGGACAGGTGTCCCTGCAATAAGCAAAAAAAACGGCAACAGGTAAAAAAGTTGCTCTAAAAATGACGGCAAGTATCCGTTAAAGACGGGTGATGTTCAACACGTCACCGGACAGGCTGACTTGCACGCCCGCACCCCACAACGGGTCGCGGCGCAGGTCTTCGCATACCTTGTACTGGCCGGCGATGGAGACCATTTCGGCGGTCATCTGCTGGCAGAAGATACGCGCCCGGGTATTGCCCTTGATGCCCGCCAGCGCGCGGCCGCGCATGGCGCCGTACACATGGATGTTGCCATCGGCGAGAAGTTCCGCACCCGGGCTGACGGAGCCGGTGACCACCAGGTCGCCCCCTTGGGCGTAGATCTGCTGGCCGCCACGCACGGGCGAGGTGATGATGCGCGTTGGCCGCACCTCTGGCTCGGCGGCAGGCGCCGGGGCAGGGGTGGGCTCGGGTTTTTTCGCTTCAGGCTCTGGCTCCAGCGGCCGCTCGCGGGCGCCGGACGGCGGCAGCACCGGCAGGTCGATGGCGATCGCCGCGGCGATGTCCTCGATGCGGCTGGCACGAATCGCCAGGGTACGCAGGCCATGGTGGCGGCAGATACGCATCAGCCCGGGCAGGTCGATCGCCCCTTCGTCGGCCGGCAGCTTGTCCAGCGCCAGCACCAGCGGCGTATTGCTGAAGAAATTGGGGGCCTGGGCCACTTTCGCCGCCAGCTGGCGGTCGAGGGCTTCCAGGTCGTTACGCCCCAGTTCCAGCACGGTGATGGCGAGCATGCTGCCCTTGAGCTGGAACACGGAGGCGGTGTCGGGAGTGTGGTTTGGGCTCATGGTCTGCATAGACGGCTTGTTGCGAAAAAAGTGCCCTGACTTATAACGATAAGACCGGTTGGCCGCAACCGGCGACGAACCGATGTAGAATGCGCGGTCTTTGTCTTGCCGGAAGCTTCAATGGAACGCCCGCGTTTTCGACCCTATTTCCTTCACCCGCGATTCTGGGGCCTGTGGCTGGGCCTGGGCCTGCTGTGGCTGGTGGTACAGCTGCCCTACCGCGCCTTGCTGTGGCTCGGCAGCGCCCTGGGTGCGCTGATGTACCGGGTGGCTGGCGAGCGTCGGCGCATTGCCGCGCGCAACCTGGAGCTGTGTTTCCCGGAGCTGTCCGACGACGAACGGCGCCGTTTGCTCAAGGCCAACTTCGCCTCCACCGGCATCGCTTTCTTCGAAATGGCCATGAGCTGGTGGTGGCCAAAGGCACGCCTGGCGCGCCTGGCGCACATCGAGGGCCTGGAGCACCTGCAGGCGGCGCAGCAGGCCGGGCAGGGCGCCATCTTGATGGCGGTGCACTTCACCACCCTGGAAATTGGCGCCGCCTTGCTGGGCCAGGCGCACACCATCGATGGCATGTACCGCGAGCACGGCAACCCGCTGTTCGACTTCATCCAGCGCAGTGGCCGCGAGCGGCACAACCTCGATTCGCTGGCGGTGGAGCGTGACGATGTGCGCGGCATGCTCAAGCTGCTGCGTTCGGGCCGGGCGATCTGGTACGCACCCGACCAGGATTACGGCGCCAAGCAGAGTATCTTCGTGCCGCTGTTCGGCATTCCGGCGGCAACGGTCACGGCCACCACCAAGTTTGCCCGCCTGGGCAAGGCGCAGGTGATTCCGTTCACCCAGAAGCGCCTTGAGGACGGCAGCGGCTATCGTCTGGTGATTCACCCGCCGCTCCAGGGCTTCCCGGGTGAGAGCGAAGAGGCCGATTGCCTGCGCATCAACCAGTGGGTCGAAGGGGTGTTGCGCGAGTGCCCGGAGCAGTACCTGTGGGCGCACCGGCGCTTCAAGTCGCGGCCGGAGGGTGCGCCGCGGTTGTATGACAAGAAAAAACGCTGATTGTTGTAGTGCCTGTACCGGCCCCTTCGCATGGAGCGGGCTTGCCCCGCGAAAGGGCCCGGCCTGAAAACACCACAACCCCAGGAAGGACGCCATGGCCCCACCCCCGGTAACCGGTCTTATCCTTTCTGGCGGCGGCGCCCGCGCCGCCTATCAGGTGGGCGTTCTGGCCGGCATCGCCGAACTGCTCCCGGCCGCTTCCACCAACCCCTTCCCGGTCATCGTCGGCACCTCGGCCGGCGCCATCAACGCCGTCACCCTGGCCAGCGGTGCCACCCGCTTCAACGACGCCGTGCAGCGCCTCACCACCTTCTGGCAGAACTTTCGCAGCCACCTGGTGATTCGCAGCGACTGGCCCGGGGTGATGCGCCAGGCCAGCCGATTCGTCGGCCACAGCCTGCTGGGCCTGGGCGGCCAGGTGCCGGTGGCCCTGCTCGACAGCAGCCCGCTGCGCGGCCTGTTGGAAGCGCACCTGAACCTCGACGGCATCGGCCAGGCCATCGCCGCCGAACAGCTGCGCGCGGTGGCGGTCACCGCCTTTGGCTACGAAACCGGCCAGGCGGTGACCTTCTACCAGGGCCGCGGCACCATCGACGCCTGGCTGCGCCACCGGCGCATCGGCGTGCCCACGCCGTTGACCATCGACCACCTGCTGGCCAGCGCGGCGATCCCGCTGCTGTTCGCACCGGTGCGCCTGGGCGATGAGTTCTATGGTGACGGCGCGGTGCGCCAGTCGGCGCCGATCAGCCCGGCGCTGCACCTGGGCGCCAGCCGCGTGCTGGTGGTGGGGGTGAGCGGCAACCCGCAGCGCCCGGCACCGCCGCTGCCCACCCAGCGGGTATTCAGCGGCCAGCAGCCGAGCCTGGCGCAGATTGGCGCGCACATGCTCAACAGCACCTTCATCGACAGCCTGGAAGACGATATCGAACTGTTGCAGCGGCTCAACCACCTCAGCCGTTTGCTGCCGGGGCACCTGGACGCGCGGCGCCTGGGGCTGGCGCCGGTGGATGTGCTGGTGGTGGCGCCGAGCCAGCCGCTGGATGAAATTGCGGCGCGGCACCGGCGTGAGTTGCCGGCGGCGTTGCGCTTGTTCCTGCGCGGGCCGGGGGCGACCCGCACCAGTGGCGCGGGGGTGTTGAGCTACCTGTTGTTCGAGGCCAGCTACTGCAGCGAGCTGATCGAGCTGGGGCGGCGTGATGCCTTGGCCAAGAAGCGCGAGTTGTGCCAGTTCCTGGGGATTTGAGTTTTTCTGTGCCGGCCCTTTCGCGGGGCAAGCCCGCTCCTACAACGCGAAAGGGCCGGCCCTGCTTACTCTGCTATCTGCAACTTGCGCGCCTGGGTATACACGTACCGCACTTTCTCGTACTCGAACGGTGAGTTCAGCTCGCCATAGCGGAATTTGGTGGTATAGCGCTTGTCCACCACGCGCAGGGCGAAGATTTCCGGGTGGTCGGTGCTGGTTTGTGCCACGTCCAGGTAGTTGATCGCCTGTTCCCCGGCATAGTCCACCACCAACCCGGTGGTGTCGCGCAGGTTCGAAGGGCCCAGCACCGGCAGCATCAGGTAAGGCCCCTCGGGCACCCCGTAGAAGCCCAGGGTCTGGCCGAAGTCCTCGCTCTGGCGTGGCAGGCCCATCTTGGTCGCGGGGTCCCACAGCCCGCCCACGCCGATGATGGTGTTGAACATCAGCCGTGCGGTGATTTCCGCCGAACGCTTGGCCTTGAGCTGCAGCACACTGTTGAACAGGTTCGGCACATCGCCCAGGTTGTTGAAGAAGTTGCTTACCCCGGTGCGCACGAAGCGTGGCGTCACGTACTGGTAGCCGCTCACCAGCGGCAGCAGTACCCATTGGTCGAGCCGGTAGTTGAAGTGGTAGATACGCCGGTTCATCGACTCCAGCGGGTCGTACACGTTCAGTGCTTCCAGGGTCGAGCGTTCGAACTCGCGCTGGTCCAGCCCCGGGTTGAATTTCAGTTCACGCAGTGGGTCGAGGAAACCGTCGCTTTCCGGGGCCAGGGTTGCGGAGCCGGCCACGTGTGGGTCGGCTTCGACCACGCTGGCCCGTGGCGCGGTTTCAGCGGCCATGGCATGGCCGGCCAGCAGCAGGGCCGCGGCGAAGAGGCATTTGTTAACCACGGAAGAACTCCAGCATGGCGTCGCTGTTGACGCGGTAATTGAGGTTGCCGCAATGGCCGCCATGGGGGTAGAGGGTCAGGCGATCGCCAAACACCTTGCGCAGGAACCCGATGTCGCCGGGGCCGAGGATCACGTCGTCGGCGTTGTGCATCACGGCGATCTTGTCGCTGCCGTGCAGGTAGTCGGCCAGGGCGTACAGGCTTACCTGGTTGACCAGTTGCAGGATGCTGTTGCCGTCGGTGCGGGCGCGCCACATCGGGATCACCTGCTCGGTCATGTAGCAGTCGAAGTCGCACTGCAGGGCGCGCTTGAAGAACGGCGTGAGGCTGCTGCCCTCGGTGATTGGGAACTTCGGCGGAATAATCAGGCCGCGGCGGTTGATCAGGTCGGAGGTAAAGGCGATGTCGGCCGCCGAGAAACGGAACGAGGTGCCGATCAGCATGGCCATCTGTTCATTGGACAAGTGCTGCTTGGACTGCTGGAAGTCATACAGCAGGGCGTCGTTGAGGTCGATGTAGCCCTTGTCCTGGAAGTAGCGGGTGAGCTTCTGCAGCATCAGTTCGTAGAAGGTGGTGCTGCGGTCGATGCCCTTGACCTGGGTTTGCACCAGCTTGTCGAGGTTGTTGATCGAGGTGTACAGGTTCACCGGCGGGTTCAGCAGCAGCACGCGCTTGAAGTTGAAGCTGCGGCGGGTTTCGTCCAGGTGGCTGACGAAGGCTGCATCCAGCGCGCCAAGGCTGTAGCCGGTGAGGTAATACTCGCTGACCGGCAGGCGCGGGTGCTGGGCTCGCACGGCCTGCATCACCCGGTACATGTCCTCGGCGTCGTCCTGGCTGATGCCGGGGGTAGCGAAGCGCGAAGCGGCGCTCATGAAGTCGTAGCTGGTGGGCGAGGACAACTGCACCACATGGAAGCCGGCCTGGTAGAACAGCTTCTTCAGGTATTCGTTGATGCTGCTGGAATAGGGCGCACCGGTGCCGGCAATGATGAAGATCAGCGGCGCCGCGTGGTCCTGGCGGGCCAGGCGATACTTGAGCTTCTTCACCGCCCAGAAGTTGTCGGGCAGGGTGAAGGCCCGCTCCGGGCGCAGGTTCAGGCTGTAGTCGGACTGGTTGATGTCATCGTCGCTGGGCAGGGTCGGGCGCTGGTCCGGCGGCGTGGTGGCAATGGTGGCCTCGAACGGGTTGGTCAAGGGGTAGCCATAGCTTGCGGCGTCGATATCCCGCGCCGAAGCGGCGGCAGCCATGAGCAGGCCGCCAAGAAGGGCGACTAGGCGCCAGGATCGAAGCATGTATTCCCCCAGAAGGATCAAGGTCGTGCGGTACGCAGGCTAGGACCATCGCTCTACCGGCAAAGTTGCCCGGTGCAGTGGCCTTTGGTGTGCTTGTTATCTGCAACATAGCTGCAGGGTTGTGATTTTGCCTTAGAACAGGGCTTGGGCGATCATGGATGATTTCGATTACCGCTATTGGAGAACGGGATGTCTCGATCGCTGCCAGCCGCTCTGTTGCTGGTGTTTCTGGCGTTGTGGCTCGCGGCCAGTTATGGCGTGCGCTATGGGCTGATGGAGGATGGCCAGTGGGTTGGTCTGTGCACGGTGCCAGCCGACCACTGGCAGTGCCAGGCGCGGGCGTGGCTGGGGCTGGGGATTCATTGGCAGGTGCTGCCCTGGGCCGGGCTTGGGCTTTCGCTGCTGGCGCAGCTCGTGGCTGGCCGGGCAGGGTGGTGGTTGGCGGTTCTGGGGCTGCTGTTCGGCATTCCCGCCCTGGTGCTGTATACCGCCAGCATCGCGGTGTTTGCGGTGGTATTGGCGGGCTTGCGTTTGGTCCGGTGACCCGCGCAGCCCCAACCGGCGCCTGCACATCCCTGGTAGGAGCGAGCGCAGCTCGCGATAGGCCCTCAAGCCTTACGCGACCTCAGGCTGCGCCACAAAGCCGCGGTCATCAGCACACTGACCAACGCCCACCCCCAGGCCTGCTGGTTTTCCAGCCCTTCCCGATACAACTGCGGCAACACCCCGGCGCCGACGATAAATGCCAGCAACGCCACCTCCGCCCGCCGCGCCGCGACCGGCCACAACAGGTAAACCACGGCCGGCAGTGCCAGCGCTGCGGTTGGGAAACTGCGATAACGCGGGTCGAACACCATCGCCAGCATGCTCACCGCCGCCGCGAACCCAGCGGCCAGCAGCCACCACCCCGCCCGTGCCTGCAACCAGGCGAACAGCCGCTTGCGCCAGCCCTCGCGGTGCACCAGCCCCAAGGCGACGTGCATCAACACCAACACGTTCAACCCAGCCAGCACCATCGCCCACAGCCACTCCCCGGCAAACCGTGCGTGAGTACGCATCAGCTCGCCCCACAACCCCAGGCACCCTGCGCCGAACGCCACCAGCAACGGCAACAGCAGCGCCGCCAGCGGCGTGGCGGGGCGCCCGACGGCCAGCAGCAGGGCCGCCAGCAGTGCCGCGCAAGCCAGCAGCCACTGTGGCCACAATGGCAAGTTGCTGACCGGGCCTTCGAGCACGCCCTTGTCCTGCCGGTTGGCGTCGTACAGCCCCCAGTAGCCGCCCACCGCGCCCTCGTTGGCCCGCTTCCAGGGTTGGTCGAATGCCTCGATCAGGTTGTAGTGCCAGCCGTTGGCCTCGGCCAGGGCCACGAACCCGCGAATGAAACGCGCCTCGTTGGCCCGGCTGGGAATGGCGGTTTCGCGCTGGCGGCCTTCACTGGGCCAGCCAGTTTCGCCAATGAAGATGTCCTTGGGCGCAAAGCGCGTGCCGAACACCCGGCGCACCTCGGCTACATGGGCCAGGGCATCGTCGATGCCGCGCGGGTCGTCTTCCCAATAGGGCAGCAGGTGGATGGTCAGAAAGTCCACCGCCGGTGCAATTTGCGGGTGCTGCAGCCAGAACTCCCAGACATCGGCGTAGGTCACCGGCACCTTGACCTGGCCTTTCACCTGTTCGATCAACCCGGCCAGGCGCTCGCCGGTGACTTCCTTGCGCAGCAGCGTCTCGTTGCCCACGATCACCGCGCTGACCACGTCGGGGTTGGCATTGGCAGAGGCAATCAGCGCCTTCACTTCCTTGTCGGTGTCGGCGGGGTTGGCATTGACCCAGGCACCGAGCATCACTTTCAGCCCATGCTTGCGTGCCAGGGCCGGAATGGCCTCAAGCCCGGTCATGGAATAGGTGCGGATGCACTGAAATCGCTCAGCCAGCAGGGCAAGGTCGGCGTCCATGCGCGCCGGGCGCAGGCGAAACGGCTGGTCGTAGGGCGACTGGTCCTTGTCGAAGGGCGTGTAGGACGCGCACTGCAACTTGTGCGTGGGGCTGGCCGCATCCGGCAGGGTCACCGGCTTGCCAAGCCCGTACCAGAGCGCCCCCAGCCCCAGCAGGGCCAGCAGGCAGGCGAGCAGGTACAACGGCAACAGCAAGCGGGTGGCTTCGGGCATCGGGCGGTCCATCGTCAGGCACAAAGCGTTAGATAGTAGCCCGGCGCCAAACCTTTGGCATGCAAGGATCGCGCAGGCCCGCATGGGCCGATGCCGCTAATGGCACAGTGCTGTCGCATATGGCGCGGGTATAGGTCGCAGCTGGAGCAGGTCGGGGTTTGTTGCAGGAAGATGATGCAATCTCCTAGACCTGACGAGGGGATGCTTTGATGGCTACTTTTACAAGAATGCGCCGTTTCCTGGGGGTGGGCACCGCCCTGGTACTGGCCATGGGCGCTGCACAGGCCATGGCCAAGGAAGTCAGCATCGGTTACGTGGACGGTTGGGCCGACAGCGTGGCCACCTCCAACGTCGCCGCCGAGGTTATCAAGCAGAAACTCGGCTATGACGTGAAGCTGCAGGCCGTTGCCGCAGGCATCATGTGGCAGGGCGTGGCCACCGGCAAGCTCGATGCGATTCTCTCGGCGTGGCTGCCCGTCACCCACGGCGAATACTGGGCCAAGAACAAGGACAAAGTGGTCGACTACGGGCCTAACTTCAAGGACGCGAAAATCGGCCTGATCGTGCCAGACTACGTGAAGACCCAAAGCATCGCCGACCTCAAGACCGACAATGGCTACAAGCAGCAGATCGTTGGCATCGACGCAGGCTCCGGGGTAATGATAAAGACCGACCAGGCGATCAAGGACTACGACCTGACCGGCTACAAACTGCGCGCCAGCTCCGGCGCCGGGATGACCACCGAGCTGGGCAAGGCCTACGCCAAGCAGGAGCCGATTGTGGTGACCGGCTGGGTGCCGCACTGGATGTTCGCCAAGTGGAAACTGAAATTCCTCGATGACCCGAAAGGGGTGTATGGCGCGGCGGAAACCGTCAACAACATCGGCAGCAAGGAACTGGCGACCAAAGCGCCGGAAGTCGTGGAATTCCTCAAGAAGTTCCAGTGGCAGTCCAAGGACGAGATCGGCGAGGTGATGCTGGCGATCCAGAATGGGGCCAAGCCTGAAGTGGCGGCCAAGGATTGGGTGAGCAAGCACCCGGACCGTGTCAGCGAGTGGACAGGCAAGTGATCGGTCGTTAGGGCCAGTTTTGCGGCTTCGCGGGGCAAGCCCGCTCCTACACGCGGCTCCTTGTAGGAGCGGGCTTGCCCCGCGAAAGGGCCCCCTTTGTTACACAATCGGTAAAGCACCGATGCATCTAAGACTAAGGTCGTCTGGTTGGCGTCCAGCGGCAGCATAAAGTAAGGGTGTGGGTACATCCCCTACCTGTGCTGCTAGGACAAAAACAATGAACGACAGCATTTACCTCTCGATACAAAACAGCCCGCGCTTCAAGGAGCTGGTCAGCAAACGTGAACGTTTCGCCTGGATCCTCTCGGCGATCATGCTCGGCCTCTACTGCGCCTTCATCCTCCTCATTGCCTACGGTCCCCAAGTGCTTGGCGCCAAGCTCAGCCCTGGGTCGTCGATTACCTGGGGCATTCCCCTGGGCGTCGGCCTGATCGTCTCGGCCTTTGTGCTCACCGCCATCTACGTTCGCCGCGCCAATGGCGAATTCGATGAGCTGAACAAGGCCATCCTGAAGGAGGCGCAACAATGATCCGTCACGCCAAAACCTTGGCCGTACTGGCCTGCGGAGCCTTCGCACCCGCCGTGTGGGCCGCCGATGCCCTGACCGGCGAGGTGCAGAAGCAACCGCTCAACGTTTCCGCCATCGCCATGTTCGTGGCCTTCGTCGCCTTTACCCTGGGCATCACCTATTGGGCGTCCAAGCGCAACAAGTCGGCCTCCGACTACTACGCCGCCGGCGGCAAGATCACCGGCTTTCAGAACGGCCTGGCGATTGCCGGCGACTACATGTCTGCCGCCTCGTTCCTGGGCATTTCCGCGCTGGTGTTCACCTCCGGCTACGACGGCCTGATCTACTCCATCGGCTTCCTGGTCGGCTGGCCGATCATCCTCTTCCTGATCGCCGAGCGCCTGCGCAACCTGGGCAAGTACACCTTTGCCGACGTTGCCTCGTACCGCCTGGGGCAGAAGGAAATTCGCACCCTGTCGGCCTCCGGTTCGCTGGTGGTGGTGGCGTTCTACCTGATTGCGCAGATGGTCGGCGCCGGCAAGCTGATCGAGCTGCTGTTCGGCCTGGACTACCACGTGGCGGTCATCCTGGTGGGCATCCTGATGTGCTTGTACGTGCTGTTCGGCGGCATGCTGGCCACCACCTGGGTGCAGATCATCAAGGCCGTGCTGCTGCTGTCCGGTGCCAGCTTCATGGCGCTGATGGTGATGAAACACGTGGGCTTCGACTTCAACACCCTGTTCTCCGAGGCGATCAAGGTACACGCCAAGGGCGAGGCGATCATGAGCCCCGGCGGCCTGGTCAAGGACCCGATCTCGGCGTTCTCCCTGGGCCTGGCGCTGATGTTCGGCACCGCTGGCCTGCCGCACATCCTGATGCGCTTCTTCACCGTCAGCGACGCCAAGGAAGCGCGCAAGAGCGTGCTGTATGCCACCGGCTTCATCGGCTACTTCTACATCCTGACCTTCATCATCGGCTTCGGCGCCATTCTGCTGGTCAGCACCAACCCCGAATTCAAGGACGCCACCGGCGCCCTGCTCGGCGGCAACAACATGGCGGCGGTGCACCTGGCCAATGCCGTGGGCGGTAGCGTGTTCCTCGGCTTCATCTCGGCGGTGGCCTTCGCCACCATCCTGGCGGTGGTGGCGGGCCTGACCCTGGCCGGTGCCTCGGCGGTGTCCCACGACCTGTACGCCAGCGTATGGCGCAAGGGCAAGGCCAACGACAAGGACGAGATCCGCGTGTCGAAGATCACCACCGTCGCCCTGGGCGTACTGGCGATCGGCCTGGGTATCCTGTTCGAGAAGCAGAACATCGCCTTCATGGTGGGCCTGGCGTTCTCCATTGCTGCCAGCTGCAACTTCCCGGTGCTGCTGCTTTCGATGTACTGGAAGAAGCTGACCACCCGCGGCGCGATGATCGGCGGTTGGCTGGGCCTGATCAGTGCGGTGACGCTGATGATCCTCGGCCCGACCATCTGGGTGCAGATCCTTGGCCACGAGAAAGCGATCTACCCGTACGAGTACCCGGCGCTGTTCTCGATGATCATTGCCTTCGTGGGTATCTGGTTCTTCTCGGTCACCGACAAGTCCAAGGCGGCCGACGACGAGCGTGCCAAGTTCTTCCCGCAGTTCGTGCGTTCGCAAACCGGCCTGGGGGCTTCCGGCGCGGTATCGCACTGATCCCTGCAGCCAAGAAAAAACCGCGCCTCGGCGCGGTTTTTTCGTTCCAGGGCGCTAGATCATGCCCAGTAACAACAGCACCAGCAGAATGACCAGCACCACGCCGACGATGCCGGACGGGCCATAGCCCCAACTGCGTGAATGCGGGAAGACCGGTAAGCCACCAATCAGCAGAAGGATCAGGATGATGATGAGAATCGTGGTCATGAGGGAATCCTTGCGTGGTTGAAGGTCAAGGGCCTCGTAATGCTGGCCTCTTGATAATTCCGACTCTTGCCGCTTGGGAAAGATTCCATTTGTGTGCTGCCGGGACAGACTATGCAGTCATGCCCGGCCATTCACTATCCTGATGAATCCTGCCTCTGGCCAAGGCCTTGATTAGACTCCTCGCACAACCTGTCAGAACAAGGCGAGCCACCATGCAAAACCGCATCATGATCACCGGCGCCGGTTCCGGCCTCGGCCGCGAGATCGCCCTGCGCTGGGCACGCGACGGCTGGCGCCTGGCGCTTGCCGATGTCAACGAGGCAGGCCTGCGCGACACCCTGGAGCAGGTGCGCGCCGCAGGCGGCGAGGGCTTCATCCAGCGCTGCGACGTGCGCGACTACAGCCAGCTCACCGCCCTGGCCCAGGCCTGCGAAGACAAGTTCGGCGGTATCGACGTGGTCGTCAACAACGCCGGCGTCGCCTCGGGCGGCTTTTTCGCCGAGCTGTCGCTGGAAGACTGGGACTGGCAGATCGCAATCAACCTGATGGGCGTGGTCAAGGGCTGCAAGGCCTTCCTGCCGCTGCTCGAACGCAGCAAGGGGCGCATCATCAACGTCGCGTCCATGGCCGCCCTGATGCAGGGCCCGGGCATGAGCAACTACAACGTGGCCAAGGCCGGCGTGCTGGCGTTGTCGGAAAGCCTGCTGGTGGAGCTGCGCCAGCTTGAGGTGGCGGTGCACTGTGTGTGCCCCTCGTTCTTCCAGACCAACCTGCTGGACTCGTTCCGCGGGCCCAACCCGGCCATGAAGGCCCAGGTTGGCAAGCTGCTGGAGGGCTCGCCGATCAGTGCCGCCGACATTGCCGAGCACATTCACCAGCAGGTTGCGGCCGGCCAGTTCCTGATCCTGCCCCACGAGGCCGGGCAGCAGGCCTGGGCACTCAAGCGCCAGGCGCCGGAAAAGCTGTATGACGAAATGGCGGAGATGGCGGTGAAGATGCGGGCAAAGGCCCATTCACGCTGAATGTGGGATCTGTCTGTAGGAAGTTTTACCACCCCTTGTAGGGTGATTCTGAATTTCCGGCGAACCGTTGTGTAGCTGAATATCCGCATGCAGGCTGGGGTTTTCCCACAGGTAGGAGAACCCCAGCATGTTGGTAATCGGACGTGAAGTCGGTGAAGTCATCATCATTGGCGACAACATTCACATCAAGGTCGTGGAAACCCGCGACAACCAGGTGCGCTTCGGCGTAACCGCGCCGCGCGAGGTGGCGGTGCACCGGGCCGAAGTGTATCGGCGGATCAAGGAAGGGGAGGTGCGCAAGGCCAAACGGTGTTGAATGGCCTTGCTGGTCACTCCAGCAACTCGCGCGGCACATCATGCCGCGCCAGCAACTGGCACTGTTGGCTTTCCAGGTCGAACAGGATGAACGCCTGCCCCTTGGCCAATGCCTGACGCACCCGCAGCACGCGGGTTTCCAGCGGCGTGTCATCGCCGTTGTCGGTGCCGTCACGGGTCACGAAGTCCTCGATCAGGCGGGTCAGGGTTTCAGCTTGCAGTTGGTCGTAAGGGATCAGCATGGGCAGGGCACGGTTCTGTTGACGAATACCTGCATGCTACGCGAATCCGCCTCCGTCAGCTTTTGTTTCCTACCAGGCTGTCCACCGCCGGCACCCGGGTATCGCTCTCCATTTGCGCATCGTGCTCCAACTGGTGGCTGAAGCGCTCCAGTGAAGCGTTGGCCGGTTGCGAGTCGCTGGCGAACACCGGCGGGCTCAACAGGTAGGCCGACAGCAGGCGGCTGAGCGCGGCCAGGCTGTCGATATGGGTGCGCTCGTAGCCATGGGTGGCGTCGCAGCCGAAGGCCACCAACGCGGTGCGAATGTCGTGGCCTGCCGTTACCGCCGAATGGGCGTCGCTGAAGTAGTAGCGGAACAGGTCGCGGCGCACCGGCAGGTCGTGATCGCCGGCAAGCTTCAGCAAGTGGCGCGACAAGTGGTAGTCATAGGGCCCGGAGGAATCCTGCATGGCCACGCTTACCGCGTGTTCGCTGGAGGCCTGGCCGGGCGCCACCGGTGCGATGTCGATGCCGACGAACTCGCTGACGTCCCAGGGCAGGGCGGCAGCGGCGCCGGAGCCGGTTTCCTCGGTGATGGTGAACAGCGGGTGGCAGTCGATCAACGGCTGGCGGCCGCTTTCCACCACGGCCTTGAGCGCCGCCAGCAATGCCGCCACCCCAGCCTTGTCGTCCAGGTGGCGGGCGCTGATATGGCCGCTTTCGGTGAACTCTGGCAACGGGTCGAAGGCCACGAAGTCACCGATGGCGATGCCCAGCGCCTCGCAATCGGCGCGGGTGGTGCAGTAGGCGTCCAGGCGCACTTCCACGTGCTCCCAGCTGATCGGCATCTGGTCGATGGCGGTATTGAAGGCGTGCCCGCTGGCCATCAGCGGCAGCACGCTGCCACGGAACACGCCGGTGTCGGTGAACACGCTGACCCGGCTGCCTTCGGCGAAGCGGCTCGACCAGCAGCCCACCGGCGCCAGCGCCAGGCGGCCGTTGTCCTGCAATTGGCGCACGCTGGCGCCGATGGTGTCCAGGTGGGCCGAGACGGCGCGGTCGGGGGAGCTTTGCCGGCCCTTGAGGGTGGCACGGATGGTGCCGCGGCGGGTCAGTTCGAAGGGGATGCCCAGCTCGTCCAGGCGTTCGGCCACATAGCGCACGATGGTGTCGGTGAAACCGGTGGGGCTGGGGATGGCAAGCATTTCCAGCAGCACGCGCTTGAGGTAGTCGAGGTCGGGTTCGGGGTGTCGTTCGGTCATGGGGGTTCCTCTTTTTTTGTGCCGGCCTCTTCGCGGGGCAAGCCCGCTCCTACAGGTACCGCGCATCCCCTGTAGGAGCGGGCTTGCCCCGCGAAGAGGCCATCACTGTGTTACGCCAACGCTCGGCTATGCGGAAACAGCAGGTCGACAAAGCGCTCGGCCGTGGGCTGTGGCTCATGATTGGCCAGCCCGGCACGCTCGTTGGCTTCGATGATCACGTACTCCGGGCATTCGGCATCGCGCACCATGAAGTCCAGGCCCACCACCGGAATTTCCAGCGCCCGCGCCGCGCGCACGGCGGCATCGGCCAGCACCGGGTGCAGGCGCTGGGTCACGTCCTCCAGGGTGCCGCCGGTGTGCAGGTTGGCTGTACGGCGCACGGCCAGGCGCTGGCCGGCCGGCAGCACGTCGTCGTAGCCCAGCCCCGCGCCGTGCAGGGTGCGCTCGGTTTCGTCATCCAGCGGAATACGGCTTTCGCCGCCGGTGGCTGCCTGGCGCCGACGGCTCTGCGCCTCGATCAACTGGCGAATGCTGTGCTTGCCATCGCCAATCACCTGGGCCGGGTGGCGAATGGCCGCGGCCACCACCTCGAAGCCGATCACCAGGATGCGCAGGTCGCTGCCAGGGTGGAAGCTTTCCAGCAGCACCCGGCTGTCGAACTGGCGGGCGTTCTCCACGGCGCGGGTCACGTCGTCAACAGTGTTCAGGTTCACCGCCACGCCCTGGCCTTGCTCGCCATCCACCGGCTTGACCACCACCGCGCCGTGTTCGTCGAGAAACGCCAGGTTATCGTCGGCATTGCCCGCCAGCTGCTGCGCCGGCACCTGCAACCCCGCGTTGTGCAGGGCCTGGCGGGTCAGGCGCTTGTCCTGGCACAGGGTCATGGTCACGGCGCTGGTAAGGTCGCTCAGCGACTCGCGGCAGCGAACGCGGCGCCCGCCCAGGCTGAGCGTGAACAGGCCAGCGGCGGCGTCGTCCACCTGCACCTCGATGCCCCGGCGCAGGGCCTCGTCGACGATGATGCGGGCATAGGGGTTCAAGTTGGCTGCCGGGCCGGGGCCCAGGAACAGCTGCTGGTTGATGCCATTACGGCGCTTCACCGCAAAGGTCGGCAGGTTACGAAAACCGAGCTTTTCATACAGCCGCTTGGCCTGGCGGTTGTCGTGCAGCACCGACAGGTCGAGGTAGGTCAGGCCACGGCTCATGAAGTGCTCGATCAGGTGGCGCACCAGCACCTCGCCCACGCCCGGGCGGGTGCACTGCGGGTCCACCGCCAGGCACCACAGGCTGCTGCCGTGCTCGGGGTCGTCGAAGGCCTTGCTGTGGTTCAGGCCCATGACGCTGCCGATCACCGCGCCGCTGTCTTCGTCCTCGGCCAGCCAGTACACCGGGCCGCCGAGGTGGCGCGGGGTGACTCGGTCGGGGTCCACCGGCAGCATGCCACGCGCCTGGTAGAGGGTATTGATGGCGTGCCAGTCCGCCTCGTTCTGCGCCCGGCGCACGCGAAAGCCGCGGAACACCCGCTGCGCCGGGCGGTAGTCGGTGAACCACAGGCGCAGGGTGTCGGAGGGGTCGAGGAACAGCTGTTGCGGGGCCTGGGCCAGCAACTGCTGGGGCGCGGCCACGTACAGGGCGATGTCGCGCTCGCCTGGGCGCTCCTCCTGCAGCGCCTGGGCCAGGCTGGCTGGGTCGGGGTAGGTGTGGCCGATCAGCAGCCGGCCCCAGCCGCAGTGCAGGGCGCGGGGCTGGTCGTGGGGGTCGCTGCCATCGCCGGCCAGGCGCGCCTGCAGGCGCTCGTAGGACGGCGCCTGGCCGCGCAGCAGGCGCTGACCGTAGGCGATCTCGTGGGCTTTCATCGGTCAGATTCCTTGTTCGCTGAGCCACAGGTTCAGGGCCGCCAGCTGCCAAAGCTTGGAGCCGCGCAGTGGGGTGAGCTGGCCGTGTGGGTTGCTCAGCAGGCGGTCGAGCATGGCCGGGTTGAACAGGCCTCGGTCCTGGCTCGGGTCGGTCAGCAGGTCGCGCACCCAGCCCAGGGTGGCGCCTTCCAGATGCTTGAGGCCCGGGACCGGGAAGTAGCCCTTCTTGCGGTCGATCACCTCGTGGGGGATCACCCGCCGCGCTGCTTGCTTGAGCACCTGCTTGCCGCCGTCCGGCAGCTTGAAGCGCGCCGGAATGCGCGCCGACAGCTCGACCAGGCGGTAGTCCAGGAATGGCGTGCGCGCCTCCAGGCCCCAGGCCATGGTCATGTTGTCCACCCGTTTGACCGGGTCGTCGACCAGCATCACCGTGCTGTCCAGGCGCAGGGCCTTGTCTACCGCATCGGCCGCGCCGGGGCGGGCGAAGTGCTCGCGCACGAAATCGCCGGCAGCGTCGGTTTCCAGCAGCCAGGGCGCTTGCACCGTGTCGCGGTACTCCTCGTGGCTGCGGTCGAAGAAGGCCTCGCGGTAGGCGCCGAAGGCATCGGCGGCGCCGTCCACTTTCGGGTACCAGTGGTAGCCGGCGAACAGCTCATCGGCGCCCTGGCCGCTTTGCACGCCCTTGCAGTGCTTGGCCACTTCCCGCGACAGCAGGTAGAAGGCGATGCAGTCGTGGCTGACCATCGGTTCGCTCATGGCGCGGAAGGCGGCCGGCAGTTGCTCGATGATCTCGTGCTCGGCAATGCGCAGTTGATGGTGACGGGTGCCGTAGTGCCTGGCGATCAGGTCGGAGTACTGGAATTCGTCGCCGCGTTCGCCGCCGGCGTCTTCGAAACCGATGGAGAAGGTCGACAGGTCGTCCACACCCACTTCACGCAGCAGGCCGACCAACAGGCTTGAGTCGACGCCGCCGGACAGCAGCACGCCAACGTCCACCGCCGCCCGTTGGCGGATGGCCACGGCGTCGCGGGTGGCGTCGAGCACGCGGGTGGTCCAGCCTTCCAGGTCCAGGTCACGTTCGTCGGGGTTGGGGCCGTAGTGCAGCTGCCACCAGGTCTGGCGTTCCACCTCGCCGTGGCGGTTGATGCGCATCCAGGTGCCGGGCTCAAGCTTCTGCACATTGGCCAGCAGGGTACGTGGGGCCGGCACCACGGCGTGGAAGTTGAGGTAGTGGTTGAGCGCCACCGGGTCGATCATCGGGTCGATGTCACCGCCCTTGAGCAACGCTGGCAGGGTGGAGGCGAAACGCAGGCGCTCGCCGTTGCGCGACAGGTACAGCGGCTTGACCCCGAGGCGGTCGCGGGCCAGGAACAGGCGCTGGTTGTCGCGCTCCCAGATGGCCAGGGCGAACATGCCGTTGAGCTTGGGCAGCAACGCCGCGCCCCAGGCGTGGTAGCCCTTGAGCAACACCTCGGTGTCGCCGTCGGACCAGAAGGTATAGCCCAGGTCTTGCAGTTCCTGGCGCAGTTCGGGGAAGTTGTAGATGGCGCCGTTGAACGCCAGCGACAGGCCCAGGGTGTTGTCGACCATTGGCTGCGCCGAGCCGTCGGACAAGTCCATGATCTTCAGCCGGCGGTGGCCGAGGGCAATCGGGCCCTGGCTATGGAAGCCCCACGCATCCGGGCCGCGAGGCGCCAGGTGATGGGTGATGCGCTCTACCGCAGCCAGGTCGGCTGGGCGAGGGGCTTGGTCGATGGGGGTGAAACGCAACTCTCCTGCTAATCCGCACATAAGTCCTTACCGGTTTTTCCGTTGGGGAATGAGTGCCCCGGATTAGGGCACCCTGTAAGGAACTGACCTGTGTGGTTTGTGGGAGTTTTAGATCGATCTGTTATAAGGCTGAAGGCATATCTTGTTCCTGGCGTAGGAGCGAGCGCAGCTCGCGATGCGCCGCCTGCGGCGCTCCATGGCACAGGCAACACTGTAGATAGCCATTAGCTGGGGAACCGCGCGCCGCAGGCGGCGCATCGCGAGCTACGCTCGCTCCTACCGAACGCGGAAGCAGTGAGCTGTTATTTGCCGCGAATCAACTTGCGCAACGCAAACCGGTTCGGGTGGCAGGCCTCGGCCACCGCCCTGGGCAATGGCAGCGGCTCCCCGCATACCCAAGCCGCAATCAACTCGCCACTGAGCGGCGCGGTGATCAACCCCCGCGACCCATGCCCGCTGTTCACATACAGCCCATCCAGCCACGGGCACGCCACCTCCGGCACTTGCCGTGCATCCTTGCCCAGCACCGCAAAGGCCTCGGCGAACGCCGCAGGCTCGGCCAGCGGCCCAACAATCGGCAAGTAGTCCGGGCTGGTGCAGCGAAACGCCGCGCGCCCCTGCAATTGCCCGGCATCCAGCGCCGCTGCGCCCAGGCGCTGGGCCAGGTCGGGGGATATTTCATCGAGCAGCGCCAGGTTGCCCTGATGCTCGGCCACCGTCGGGGCAAGGTCGTCGCTGTGGAAGTCGAAGCTGGCGCCCAGGGTGTGCTCACCGTCGCGCGGTGGCGCCACGTAACCCTCGGCGCACACCACCGTGCGCAGTGCACGGCTGGCCTCGGTGGCCGGCAGGCGGGTGATCTGCCCGCGAATGCGCTTGAGCGGCAATGCCGCGCACGGCGCGAAACGGCGCACGTCGGCGGCCCCGGCCAGCACCGCCACGGGCGCGCTGGCCAACAGCTGTTCGCCGCTCCAGGCTTGCCAGAGGCCATCGGCCTGGCGCAGTTCCACCACGTCCTGATGCACCAGCACGCGGATGTTGGAATGCTGCAGTTGCAGGCGGCACAGAGCCGGCGGGTGAACCCAGCCGCCTTCAGGGTAGAACAGGCCACCGGATGGCAGCGCCACCCCGGCAAGCGCCTGGGCCTCGGTTTGCGCCAGCGTGCGCAGCAGGCCGCTGTCGAAGGCCTGGGCGAGCTTGGCCTGGCGCTCGCCTTCCTTGCTGTCGAAGGCCAGTTGCAGCACGCCGCAGGCATCCCAGTCCTGGCCTTTCTGCAGGCGTTCAAGCTGGCGCCGGGTGTAGCCGAACCCGCAAAGAATCATCTGCGACAGCGCCGTGCCGTGGGCGGAAAGCTTCAGATACAGCACCCCTTGCGGGTTGCCCGAGGCTTCCTGGGCAGGGGCCTCGTGGCGCTCCAGCACCGTCACCTGCCAACCACGCCGGGCAAGGCTGGCCGCCGTGGCGCTGCCGGCCAGCCCCGCGCCGACCACCAGTGCCTGGCGTGGGCCGTCGCCCAGGGCCGGTCGGGCATACCAGGGCGCTGGCCCGCTGGCATTGGCCGCGCCGATGTAGTGGCCGCTCATCACTTCCCATTTTTTGCCGATGCCTGGGATTTTCTTCATGCGAAAACCCGCGTCGATCAAGCCACGGCGTACCCAGCCGGTGGTGGTGAAGGTGCCCAGGGTGGTGTCGGCGTGGGCCAGCCGCGCCAGTTGCGCGAACAGCTCGGGTGTCCACATGTCGGGGTTCTTCGCCGGGGCGAAACCGTCGAGGAACCACACGTCGATGCGGGCGTCGAGCTGTGGCAGCTGTTCCAGCACATCGCCCACCAGCAAGGTCAGGGTGACCCGGCCGTTGTCGAAGCTGAACTGCTGGAAGCCCGGGTGCACGGCCACGTACTGCTGCAGGAACGGCTCGGTGAAGGCCGCCAGTTCCGGCCACAGGCGCATGGCGCGGGCCATGTCGTCGTAACTGAGGGGAAACTTCTCGACGCTGACGAAGTGCAGGCGCGCCTGGGCATGGGCCAGTTCGGCGAACAGCTGCCAGGCGCAGAAGAAATTCATGCCGGTGCCAAAGCCGGTTTCGCCGATCACCAGGCAGGCATCGGGCGCCAGCGCGGCGAAGCGCTCGCGCAGGCGGGTTTGTTCCAGGAAGACGTAGCGGGTTTCGTCGGTGCCTTCGTTTTTCGAGAAGTACACGTCGTCGTATTGCCGCGAGTGGGGGCGGCCCTGGTCGTCCCAGTCGATCTGGGCGTGCTGGAGGAGGGTGGACATGGTTGGCTCGGTTGCAGCGGATAGCGGATTTTATGTTATCCGGGCGCATTTGCGCAGGCCGTACTGGGTGCTGCACCTGTAGGAGCGGGCTTGCCCCGCGAAGAGCCCCGCACAGACCCCGCACAATTCCGCTAGTCTTGCTAATCCAGACCAAGGAGCCAGTGCATGTTCGAATCTGCGGAAATCGGTCACAGCATCGACAAGGACACCTACGAGGCCGAAGTGCCTGCCCTGCGCGAGGCGTTGCTCGACGCCCAGTTCGACCTCAAGCAGCAGGGGCGTTTCCCGGTGATCGTGCTGATCAACGGCGTGGAAGGCGCGGGCAAGGGCGAGACGGTCAAGCTGCTGAACGAGTGGATGGACCCGCGCATGATCGACGTGCTCACCTTCGACCAGCAAACCGACGAGGAACTGGCCCGGCCACCCGCCTGGCGCTACTGGCGGGCCCTGCCGCCGAAGGGGCGCATGGGGGTGTTCTTCGGCAACTGGTACAGCCAGATGCTGCAGGCCCGGGTGCATGGGGTTATCAAGGACGCCGTGCTCGACCAGGCCATCACCGGCGCCGAGCGCCTGGAACAGATGCTGTGCGACGAAGGCGCGCTGGTGATCAAGTTCTGGTTCCACCTGTCCAAGAAACAGATGAAAACCCGCCTCAAAGCGCTCAAGGACGACCCGCTGCACAGCTGGAAGATCAGCCCGCTAGACTGGCAGCAGTCGCAAACCTACGACCGTTTCGTGCGCTTCGGCGAGCGCGTGCTGCGCCGCACCAGCCGCGACTACGCGCCCTGGCATGTGGTGGAGGGCGTCGACCCGCATTACCGCAGCCTGGCGGTTGGGCGCATTCTGCTGGAAAGCCTGCAGGCGGCCCTGGCCAACAACCCCAAGGGCAAGCACCAGGGCAACATCGCGCCGCTGGGCCGTAGCATCGACCAGCGCAGCCTGCTGGGCGCCCTGGACCTGAGCCTGCGCCTGGACAAACAGGATTATCAGGAGCAGTTGGTGACCGAACAGGCGCGCCTGGCCGGCCTGCTGCGCCACAAGCACATGCGCCGGCATTCGCTGGTGGCGGTGTTCGAGGGCAATGACGCGGCGGGCAAGGGCGGTGCGATCCGCCGTGTGGCGGCGGCGCTGGACCCGCGCCAGTACCGCATCGTGCCGATTGCCGCGCCCACCGAAGAGGAGCGCGCGCAACCGTACCTGTGGCGCTTCTGGCGGCACATTCCGGCGCGCGGCAAGTTCACCATCTTCGACCGCTCCTGGTATGGCCGGGTGCTGGTGGAGCGGGTGGAGGGCTTCTGCACGCCGAGCGACTGGATGCGCGCCTATGGCGAGATCAACGACTTCGAGGAGCAACTGGTCAACGCCGGGGTGGTGGTGGTCAAGTTCTGGCTGGCGATCGACCAGCAAACCCAGTTGGAACGCTTCGAGGAGCGCGAGCAGATTCCGTTCAAGCGCTACAAGATCACCGAGGACGATTGGCGTAATCGCGACAAGTGGGACCTGTATGCCGAGGCGGTGGGCGACATGGTCGACCGCACCAGCAGCGAGATCGCGCCTTGGACCCTGGTGGAGGCCAATGACAAGCGCTGGGCGCGGGTGAAGGTGCTGCGCACCATCAACGAGGCCCTGGAAGCGGCGTTCGCCAAGGATAAGAAATAGCAGCCAACGCGGGCCCGCCTGCGCCCGCCTGGCCCGCCTGGTAGGAGCGAGCATAGCTCGCGATGGGGCCTCAAAATCGAGCGCCGCTGCGCGCCGCATCGCGAGCTGCGCTCGCTCCTACCGGGGACTCGATCCAACCGGGACGTTGCCATCAGCCCTTGCCACCGGGCGCGAGCATGTTTTCCGGCCTTACCCACTGGTCGAACTGCTCGTTGGTCAGGTACTTCAATTCCAACGCCGCCTCGCGCAGGGTCTTGCCCTCGCCATAGGCCTTCTTGGCAATCTCCGCCGCCTTGTCATAGCCAATGTGCGGGTTCAGCGCCGTTACCAGCATCAGCCCGCGCTCCAGGTGCGCCGCCATCTGCGCGGCATCCGGCTCGATACCGGCCACGCAGTGCTGCTGGAAGTTGCGGCAGCCGTCGGCCAACAAGGTAATCGACTGCAACAGGTTATGGATGATCACCGGCTTGAACACGTTCAGCTGCAAGTGCCCTTGGCTGGCGGCAAAACCAATCGCCGCGTCGTTGCCCAGCACCTGGCAGGCCAGCATCGACAGCGCCTCGCACTGGGTGGGGTTGACCTTGCCGGGCATGATCGAGCTGCCCGGCTCGTTGGCCGGCAAACGCACCTCGGCCAGCCCCGCACGCGGGCCGGAGCCCAGCAGGCGCAGGTCGTTGGCGATTTTCATCAAGGCCACCGCCAGGGTCTTCAAGGCCCCGGCCAGGCTGGTCAGCGGCTCATGGCCGGCGAGGGCGGCGAACTTGTTCGGTGCGGTGACGAAGGGCAGGCCGGACAACGCCGCCAGCTCGGCGGCAATGGCTTCGGCAAAGCCGTGCGGGGCATTCAACCCCGTGCCCACGGCGGTGCCGCCCTGGGCCAGCTCGCATACCGCAGGCAGGGTTGCGCGAATGGCGCGCTGGGCATAGTCGAGCTGGGCAACGAACGCCGAAACCTCCTGGCCGAAGGTGATCGGCGTGGCGTCCATCATGTGCGTGCGGCCGGTTTTCACCAGGTGCTGGTGGCGTGCCGACAGCTCGGCCAGCCCCGCCGACAGCTCGGCGATGGCCGGCAGCAACTGGCTGTGCACGGCCTGGGCGGCGGCGATGTGCATGGCGGTGGGGAAGCAGTCGTTGGAGCTCTGCGAGCGGTTCACGTGGTCGTTGGGGTGCACCGGCACCTTGCCGCCGCGGCCCTTGCCGGCCAGCTCGTTGGCGCGCCCGGCAATCACCTCGTTGACGTTCATGTTGCTTTGGGTGCCGCTGCCGGTTTGCCACACCACCAGCGGGAACTGGCCATCGTGCTCGCCACCCAGCACCTCGTCGGCGGCCTGTTCGATCAGCCGGGCGATGTCGGCGGGCAGGTCGCCGTTGCGGTCGTTGACCCGCGCCGCGGCCTTCTTGATCAGTGCCAGGGCGTGCAGCACCGCGAGCGGCATGCGTTCCTTGCCAATGGCAAAGTTGATCAGCGAGCGCTGGGTCTGGGCGCCCCAATAGGCGTCCTCAGGAACTTCGACCGGGCCCAGGCTGTCTGTCTCGATACGGCTCATGCTGCGTTCACTCCTTTGTCAGTCAGAATCAGCAGTTTAGGCCCTCATGCGATGCGGCGGTTCATTCGCTCGTCGTGCCACTTGAGTGCTGCCCCATTGCGGGCGCAGAATGCTCTACCCTGAGGTACCGCCTCCCCCTTCCTGAAGGAATTGCAATGACCCGTCTTCGTGTCCTCTTTGCCGCCGTCGCCCTGGTGTGTGCCAGCGGCCAGGTACTCGCCGCCACGGCCAGCCACAACGCTGCCGCCGAGAAATTCCTGGAGTTGGCCCACGCCGACAAGCTGGGCACCCCGGTGTACATGCAGGTCCAGCAGATGTTCGCCCAGCGTTTCGCCCAAACCAAGGCGCCGGACGCCAAGAAAGGGGTACTCGACAGCTACCAGGCCAAGGCCAACGCCGCCCTGGACAACGCCATCGGCTGGAAGAAACTCAAGCCGAAGATGGTCGACCTGTACACCGCCACCTTCACCGAGCAGGAACTCAAGGACCTGGTCAAGTTCTACGAGTCGCCGCTGGGCATGAAAGTGCTGCGTGAAATGCCCAAGGTCACCCAGCAATCGGCCCAGCTGACCCAGAACAGCCTGGAACCGGCCGTGCCGGTGGTCAACAAGCTGCTCGACGACATGACCAAGGAACTGGACCCGAACGCCGGCAAGGCCGCCGCACCGGCCAAGAAGTGAGTAACGCCCGATGAGCATGCAGCAACGCATCGAGCAGCAGCTGGCCACGCTGGCGCCGCAGCACCTTGAAGTGCACAACGAAAGCCACATGCACAGCCGTGGCCAGGAAACCCACTACAAGGCGGTGATCGTCAGCGAGCAGTTCGCCGGGCTGAACAGCGTCAAGCGTCACCAGAAGGTGTACGCCACCATGGGCGAGCTGATGGGCGAAATCCACGCCCTGGCGATCCACACCTACACCGCCGAAGAATGGGCCAAGGTAGGCGTGGCGCCGGCTTCGCCGGTCTGTGCTGGCGGCGGGCACTGAATCCTTTCCGTCCTTCTGGTACAATCTGCAGTATCCCAAGGGGGCCGCTACGCGGCCCATCGCAGGCAAGCCAGCTCCTACAGGTACAACGCATCCATCAGCGGTTGCGCCGCACCTGTAGGAGCTGGCTTGCCTGCGATGGGCTGCGCAGCAGCCCCCTGTTTCATGTCAAACCCCGGTTCGCCCCTTACGAGGGCACCCACCTGGAGATTCACCGCAAATGTCCCAACCGATCGTCGTGGCGGCGCTGTACAAGTTCGTCACCCTGCAAGACTACGTCGAACTGCGTGAGCCGCTGCTCAAGGCCATGCTCGACAACGGCGTCAAAGGCACCCTGCTGCTGGCCCAGGAAGGCATCAACGGCACCGTCTCGGCCACCCGCGAAGGCATCGACGGCCTGCTGGCCTGGCTGCGCAACGACCCGCGCCTGGTGGATGTCGACCACAAGGAATCGTACTGCGACGAGCAGCCGTTCTACCGCACCAAGGTCAAGCTCAAGAAAGAGATCGTCACCCTCGGCGTGCCAGGGGTAGACCCGAACCAGGCGGTCGGCACCTATGTCGACCCCAAGGACTGGAACGCCCTGATCAGCGACCCGGAAGTGCTGCTGATCGACACCCGCAACGACTACGAAGTGGCCATCGGCACCTTCAAGGGCGCCATCGACCCGAAGACCGAAACCTTCCGCGAGTTCCCCGAGTACATCAAGGCCAACTTCGACCCCAGCAAGCACAAGAAGGTCGCCATGTTCTGCACCGGCGGCATCCGTTGCGAAAAAGCCTCCAGCTACATGCTCGGTGAAGGCTTCGAGGCGGTCTATCATCTTAAGGGGGGCATCCTGAAGTACTTCGAGGAAGTGCCTCAGGAGCAAAGCCTGTGGGACGGTGACTGCTTCGTCTTCGACAACCGCGTGACGGTGCGCCACGACCTGAGCGAAGGCGAATACGACCAGTGCCATGCCTGCCGCCACCCCGTCGATGCGAAGGACCGCGAGTCCGAGCACTATTCGCCAGGCGTGAGCTGCCCGCATTGCTGGGACACCCTGAGCGAGAAAACCCGGCGCAGCGCCATCGACCGGCAGAAGCAGATCGAACTGGCCAAGGCGCGCAACCAGCCACACCCGATCGGTTACAACTACAAAGCCGAGGCTTGATCCATGACTGCCCGCCTGCTCTACGTGATGGACCCGATGTGCTCCTGGTGCTGGGGGTTCGCGCCCGTGGCCCAAGCCCTGATCGCCCAGGCCGCTGAAGCCGGCGTGCCGACGCGCCTGGTGCCGGGCGGCTTGCGCAGCGGCGGTAGTGCGCTGGACGCTTCCACCCGCAAGTACATCCTTGAGCACTGGCAGGCCGTGCATGACGCCACCGGGCAGGCGTTTCGCTTCGAAGGCGCGATGCCCGATGGCTTCGTCTACGACACCGAGCCTGCCTGCCGCGCCCTGGTTACCGCCCGGGCCCTGGACGGCGAGCGCGTGTGGGCCTTGCTGGCGCTGATCCAGCAAGCATTCTACGAGCAGGGCGTGGACGTTACCCGCGCACCGCAGCTGGTCGAACTGGCCGTGCAGGCCGGTTATGCCCGTGAGCCGTTCGCCCAGCACTTCGGCCAGCACGACATGCGCGCCGCCACGGCGGCCGACTTCAGCTGGGTGCAAGACCTGGGCATCGCCGGGTTCCCGACGCTGCTGGCCGAACGCAATGGCCAACTGGCGCTGCTGACCAACGGCTACCAGCCGCTGGACAGCCTGCAACCGCTGCTGGGCCGCTGGCTGCAGCAGGCCGTCTGTGCTTGACCTGCCAGGGTCGCCAGACCCTGTGCCAGGGAAGCCTGCCGCTGCGCCCGATCGCCTGAGCTGGGCGGAAATCCGCCGCCTGGCCCTGCACCACAAGAAAAGCCTCTGGACCGCCAACCTGGTCGCCGTGCTGGCGGCCTGTTGCAGCGTGCCGATTCCATTGCTGCTGCCGTTGCTGGTGGACGAAGTGCTGCTCGGCCATGGCGATGCCGCGCTCAAATGGATGAACCACCTGCTGCCCAGCGGCTGGCAGGTGGCCGCCGGTTACATCGGCCTGATGCTGGCGGCCACGCTGTGCCTGCGCCTGGCCGCGCTGGCCTGCAATGTGGTGCAGGCCAAGCTGTTCGCCGGGCTGGCCAAGGACATCGTCTACCGCTTGCGCATTCGCCTGATCGAACGCCTCAAGCGCATTTCGCTCAAGGAATACGAAAGCCTGGGCAGTGGCACGGTGACCACCCACCTGGTCACCGACCTGGACACCCTGGACAAATTCGTCGGCGAAACCCTCAGCCGCTTCCTGGTGGCCATGCTGACCCTGACCGGCACCGCGGCAATCCTGATCTTCATGCACTGGAAGCTGGCGCTGCTGATCCTGCTGTTCAACCCGCTGGTGATCTACTTCACCGTGCAACTGGGCAAGCGCGTCAAGCACCTGAAGAAGCTGGAGAACGACAGCACCGCGCGGTTCACCCAGGCGCTGTCGGAAACCCTCGACGCTATCCAGGAAATCCGTGCCGGCAACCGCCAGGGCTATTTCCTCGGCCGCCTTGGCCTGCGCGCGCGGGAAGTGCGCGACTACGCCGTGGATTCGCAGTGGAAAAGCGATGCCAGTGGCCGCGCCAGTGGCCTGTTGTTCCAGTTCGGCATCGATATCTTCCGCGCTGCGGCCATGCTGACCGTGCTGTTCTCCGACCTGTCGATCGGCCAGATGCTGGCGGTGTTCAGCTACCTGTGGTTCATGATCGGCCCGGTGGAACAGCTGCTTAACCTGCAGTACGCCTACTATGCCGCCGGCGGCGCCCTGAGCCGGCTCAACGAACTGCTCTCGAGGGCTGACGAGCCCCAGTACCCGGCTGCCAGCGACCCGTTCGCCGGCCGCCAGACGGTGGGCATCGAGGTGCGCGACCTGCGCTTTGCCTATGCCGACGAGCCGGTACTCGACCAACTGAACCTGGCCATCGCCCCGGGCGAGAAGGTGGCCATCGTCGGCGCCAGTGGCGGTGGCAAGAGCACCTTGGTGCAGTTGCTGCTGGGGTTGTACAGCGCCCAGGCTGGGACCATCCGCTTTGGGGGTGCGAGCCTGCAGGAAATCGGCCTGGAAACCCTGCGCGAAAACGTTGCGGTGGTGCTGCAGCACCCCTCGCTGTTCAACGACAGCGTGCGCGCCAACCTGACCATGGGCCGTGAGTGCAGCGACGACGCCTGCTGGCAGGCGCTGCGCATCGCCCAGCTCGATGCCACCATCGCCGCCTTGCCCCAGGGGCTGGACAGCGTGGTCGGGCGTTCCGGCGTGCGCCTGTCTGGCGGCCAGCGCCAGCGCCTGGCCATTGCCCGCATGGTGCTGGCCGAGCCCAAGGTGGTGATTCTCGACGAGGCCACCTCGGCGCTGGACGCCGCCACCGAGTACAACCTGCACCAGGCCCTGGCGCGCTTTCTCAGTGGCCGCACCACCCTCATCATCGCCCACCGCCTGTCGGCGGTGAAGCAGGCCGACCGGGTGCTGGTGTTCGACGGCGGGCACGTCGCCGAGGATGGCGACCACCAGCAGCTGATTGCCGAAGGTGGGTTGTATGCCAAGCTCTACGGGCATCTGCAACAGACCTGAAGGCCTCATCGCGGCCTACCTGCGCAACACAATGTAGGAGCGAGCGCAGCTCGCGATGGCGTCGCAAACGCGACGCCCAATCGCGCCCATAAAATTCCCCTCCACATAGATGGCAAATGGCCTACGCTGTGCTTGTCTGGGTTGATCCGAGCCTTATCTGCTCTGTGACAGGGACTACATGAAGGGACATCGCACGCTAGAGGCGCCAAGGCTGCTGGGGATTATCTGGCCTTTCGTCGCCGTCGTAGTCTTCCAGGTCTTGCTGGGTAGCCTCAGCCTGTATGCGCTGTCGGCCGTGCGTGCCTACGTGGCCGGCGAAAGCCTGTGGTCCAAGGCCCAGAAAGACGCCATCTACTACCTCAACCTCTACGCCGACGACCACGACGAGCGCACGCTGCGCCGTTACCACCAGGTCATGGCCATTCCCCAGGGCGACCAAAAGCTGCGCGAACTGCTCGACCAGCCCAGCCCCGACCTGGAAGGCGCGCGCCTGGCCGTGCTGCAGGGCGGCAACCACCCGGACGATGTCGACCGGATCATCTGGTTCTACCGCAACTTCCACCAGGTCAGCTACATGCAGGCCGCCATCGACTACTGGAACGTCGGCGATGCCTACCTGGCCAAGCTCGATGTGCTGGCCGGCGAAATGCGTGACGGCTTCGCCTCCGGCCAGTTCGACGAGGTGCAACTGGCTGACTGGAAGGCCCGCATCGTTGCCATCAATGAAGGGGTGACGCCTGCGGCCAAGGCCTTCAGCGATGCCCTGGGCGAAGGCTCGCGCATGCTGCTGCGGGTGCTGCTGATTACCAACCTGCTCACCGCGTTCATCCTCATTACCATTGCCTGGCGCCGGTCGAGCAAGCTGCTGGCCCAGCGCCAAGCCTTCGCCAGCGCCCTGCAGGAAGAGAAAGAGCGCGCGCAAATCACCCTGGAGTCCATTGGCGATGCGGTGATCACCGCCGATGTGGAGGGCAACATCGGCTATATGAACCCTGCCGCCGAACAGCTTACCCATTGGCAGGCCTGTGAAGCCCAGGGCTTGCCGGTGGGGGCGCTGTTCAGCCTGGTGGACGAGCAGGCCGAGCACGACAGCCGCTCGCTGGTGGAGCAAGTGCAAAGCGGCAGCCTCAAGGGCGGTGCCGAGCATGCCCGGCTGATCCAGCGCCTGGACGGCAGTACCGTGTCGATCAACCTGGTCGGTTCGACCATCGTCAACGATGGCCATCTGGCCGGCATCGTGCTGGTGCTGCACGACATGACCCAGGAGCGCCAGTACATCGCCAACCTGTCCTGGCAGGCGACCCACGACGCCTTGACGGGCCTGGCCAACCGCCGCGAGTTCGAGTACCGCCTGGAGCAGGCGCTCAATGGCCTGGTGCGCCAGCCGGGGCGCCATTCGCTGATGTTCCTTGACCTTGACCAGTTCAAGCTGGTGAACGACACCTGCGGGCATGCCGCCGGTGATGAACTGCTGCGGCACATTTGTGCGGTGCTGCAGTCGGGCTTGCGCGAAGGCGACACCCTGGCCCGGCTGGGCGGCGACGAGTTCGGCGTGCTGCTGGAAAACTGCCCGGGCGACCAGGCCGAACGCATCGCCGAAACCCTGCGCCAGGCGGTGCAAAGCCTGCACTTCGTGTGGAAGGGGCGGCCGTTCGTCACCACCGTGAGCATTGGCCTGGTGCATATCGCCCAGGCCCCGGGCACGCTGGAGGCCTCGTTGCGGGCCGCCGACATGGCCTGCTACATGGCCAAGGAAAAGGGCCGCAACCGGGTTCAGGTGTACCACGCCGACGACAGCGAGCTGTCCATGCGCTTTGGCGAAATGGCCTGGATCCAGCGCCTGCATGTGGCCCTGGAAGAAAACCGTTTCTGCCTGTATTGCCAGGAAATCGCCCCGCTCAAGGCCATCGAAGGCCCCGGCCACATCGAAATTCTGCTGCGCCTGCATGACGAAAGTGGCCGCACCATTCTGCCCGACAGTTTCATACCCGCCGCCGAGCGCTACGGCCTGATGACCGCCCTGGACCGCTGGGTGGTGCGCAATGTGTTCCAGGTGGTGCGCCAGTGCCTGGACGAGGGCAGGGAGGGGCCGCTGGCAATGTGCGCGATCAACCTGTCCGGTTCCAGCATTGGTGACGACAAGTTCCTGGAGTACCTGCAACGGCTGTTCGTCGAATTTTCCATCCCGCCACGGATGATTTGTTTTGAAATTACCGAAACCAGTGCCATCGCCAACCTCGGAAGTGCCATTCGTTTCATCAATGAATTGAAAGGGCTGGGTTGCAAGTTCTCGCTGGACGACTTCTGTGCCGGAATGTCGTCATTCGCCTATTTGAAACATTTACCCGTAGACTTCTTGAAGATCGACGGAAGTTTTGTCAAAGATATGCTCGACGACCCCATCAATCGTGCCATGGTCGAGGTAATCAACCACATCGGCCACGTCATGGGTAAGCGCACCATTGCCGAGTTCGTCGAAACACCGTTGATCGAGCAGGCCCTGCAGGAAATTGGCGTGGACTACGCCCAGGGCTACCTCATCGAGCGGCCGCAGGTGTTCACCTGCGACAGCCTGCAGCGCCAGCGAATCGCTGCGCGGCCCTTGCTGCACCGGGCGCCGGGCACCTTTCGCTGAAATACGTTCGTGAAATCACAGGGATCAAGGAGTAGAAAGTGATTGACGCATTCGTTCGTATCGGGCCTTTGATGGACCCCGCCAGTTACCCCGCCTGGGCCCAGCAATTGATCGAGGATTGCCGCGAGAGCAAGCGCCGGGTGGTGGAGCATACGTTCTACCAGCGCCTGCGCGAGGGGCAGCTGCGCCCGGCGACCATCCGCCAGTACCTGGTGGGCGGCTGGCCGGTGGTCGAGCAGTTTTCCCTGTACATGGCCCATAACCTGACCAAGACCCGTTATGGCCGCCACCCCGGTGAAGACATGGCGCGGCGCTGGCTGATGCGCAACATCCGCGTTGAGCTCAACCATGCCGACTACTGGGTGCACTGGTGCCAGGCCCATGGCGTGCACTTGCACGACCTGCAGGCCCAGGAAGTGCCACCGGAGCTCAATGGGCTCAACGACTGGTGCTGGCGGGTGTGCGCCACCGAGTCGCTGGCCATTGCCATGGCGGCGACCAACTATGCCATCGAGGGGGCGACCGGGGAGTGGTCGGCGGTGGTGTGCGCCGAGGACACCTATGCCATGGGCTTCCCCGAGGAGCAGCGCAAGCGGGCGATGAAGTGGCTGAAGATGCATGCCCAGTATGACGATGCGCACCCGTGGGAGGCGCTGGAGATCATCTGCACGCTGGCGGGCGAGAACCCTACCCAAGGGCTGCGCAACGAGCTGCGCAAGGCCATTTGCAAGAGCTACGACTGCATGTTCCTGTTCCTGGAGCGCTGCATGCAGATGGAGGTGCGCCAGCAGGGGCGGCTGCGGCCGGCGTTGGCTGCCGGCTGAATGCTGTGCTGGCCTCTTCGCGGGGCAAGCCCGCTCCTACAGGGATATCACAAAACCCGAAGGCAGTGATTTCCCTGTAGGAGCGGGCTTGCCCCGCGAAAGGGCCGAACCTGCATTACTGGGCGTTCAATGCCTGCCCATTCACATCTTTGCTATCGGGCCCCATCAGATACAGGTAAACCGGCATGATCTCTTCAGGCAGCGGGTTGTTCTGCGGGTTCTCGCTGGGATACGCCTGCGCCCGCATCGCCGTGCGCGTGGCCCCCGGGTTGATGCTGTTCGAACGCACCGGCGCCACACCTTCAAGCTCGTCGGCCAGGGTCTGCATCAGCCCTTCGGTGGCAAACTTCGACACACCATAGGCGCCCCAATAGGCGCGCCCCTTGCGCCCCACGCTGCTGGAGGTGAACACCACCGAGGCGTCCTCCGACAGCTTGAGCAGCGGCAGCAAGGTGCTGGTGAGCATGAAGGTGGCGTCGACATTGATGTGCATCACACGCATGAAGTTGTCGCCCGACAGCTGTTCCAGCGGTGTGCGCGGGCCAATGATCGAGGCATTGTTGAGCAGGCCGTCGAGGCGGCCGAACTGCTCCTCGATCATCACCGCCAGTTCGTCGTACTGGTGGGGCAGGGCGGTTTCCAGGTTGAACGGGATGACCACCGGTTGCGGGTGGCCAGCGGCTTCGATCTGGTCGTAGACCTCGTTGAGGTTGGCTTCGGTCTTGCCCAGCAGTAGCACGGTGGCGCCCAGGGCGGCATAGGCCTTGGCGGCAGCGGCGCCGATGCCACGGCCTGCGCCGGTGACCAGGATGATGCGGCCAGCGAGCAGGCCGGGGCGGGCGGTGTAGTCGAACATGGATAATTCCCTTTCTCGAAGGCTTGATACGGGCCTTGTAGGAGCGGGCTTGCCCCGCGAAGCAGGCGCCGCAGCGGCTGGCACGGGCTGCGCCCGTGTTCGCGGGGCAAGCCCGCTCCTACAGGGGCGCGCGCAGGGTCAGGTCAGCAACCGCACAGCGCGCTGTCGATGACCTTGCGCAGTTCCAGCGGGTGGTCCACCACCACATCGGCGCCCCAGTTGTTGGGGTTGTCCTCTGGATGAATATAGCCGTAGCGCACCGCCGCCGTGCGGGTGCCGGCGTCGCGGCCCGACTCGATATCGCGTAAGTCGTCGCCCACGAACAAGACGCTGGCAGGGTCCAGGTCGAGGGTTTTGCAGGCCAGGATCAGCGGCTCGGGGTCGGGCTTGCTGTTCTTCACGTGGTCCGGGCAGATCAGCAGCGCCGAGCGCTCGGCCAGGCCCAGCTGCTGCATGATCGGCTCGGCGAAGCGTACCGGCTTGTTGGTGACCACGCCCCACAGCAGGTTGCCTTTCTCGATGTCGGCCAGCAGCTCGCCCATGCCATCGAACAGCTTGCTGTGCACCGCGCAGTCGCGCTGGTAGCGCTCCAGGAACTCCAGGCGCAGGGCTTCGAAACCCTCGGCCTCCGGGTCCATGGCAAACGTGGCGGCGACCATCGCCCGGGCGCCGCCGGAAATCACGTCGCGGATCAGCTGGTCATCGACCGCCGGCAGGCCGCGCTCGGCCAGCATGGCCTGGCAGATGGCGATGAAGTCCGGCGCCGTGTCGAGCAGGGTGCCGTCCATGTCGAAGAGTACCGCTCGCAGGCGCATGCTCATTCCTCGCGCAGGGTCTGGATCATGTAGTTCACGTCCACGTCGCTGCTGAGCTTGTAGTGCTTGGTCAGCGGGTTGTAGGTCAGGCCGATGATGTCCTTGACCTCAAGGCCGGCCACGCGGGCCCAGGCGCCCAGCTCCGACGGGCGGATGAATTTCTTGAAGTCGTGGGTGCCGCGCGGCAGCATCTTGAGGATGTACTCGGCGCCGACGATGGCCAGCAGGTAGGCCTTGGGGTTGCGGTTGATGGTCGAGAAGAACACCTGGCCGCCGGGCTTGACCATGCGGAAGCAGGCGCGGATCACCGACGACGGGTCGGGTACGTGCTCGAGCATTTCCAGGCAGGTGACCACATCGAACTGCTCGGGCATCTCTTCGGCCAGGGCTTCGGCGGTAATCTGCCGGTACTGCACCTGCACGCCGGATTCCAGCTGGTGCAGCTGGGCCACGGCCAGCGGCGCCTCGCCCATGTCGATACCGGTAACGCTGGCGCCACGCAGGGCCATGGCTTCGCTGAGGATGCCGCCGCCGCAGCCCACGTCCAGCACCTTCTTGCCGGCGAGGCTGACGCGCTCGTCGATCCAGTTGACGCGCAGCGGGTTGATGTCGTGCAGCGGCTTGAACTCGCTTTCGCGGTCCCACCAGCGGTGGGCCAAGGCTTCGAACTTGGCGATTTCGGCGTGGTCGACGTTGCTCATTGAACAATCCTCTGGAACTTGCACTTCAAATGGGGCGCAGTATACCCGAGCGTCCGGCGCCGAGGGTCGCTATAATCGCCGGCTTTTGATATCCGAACGACGGGGAGAGGCGATGCGCGAGCGACTTTTGGCGGCGGAGAAGGTGACCGGGATTCGCTGGCACGACGGCGTCCTGCACCTGCTCGACCAGCGCCTGCTGCCGTCGCAAGAGCGCTGGCTGGCCTGCGACAATGTTGCACAGGTGGTTGCGGCGATCCGTGACATGGCCGTGCGCGGCGCCTCGGCCATCGGCATCGCCGCGGCCTATGGCCTGGTGCTGGCCCTGGAGGAGCGCCTGGCCGAAGGCGGCGACTGGGAAATGGACCTGGAAGAAGACTTCCTGAGCCTGGCCGAGGCGCGCCCCACTGCCGCCAACCTGTTCTGGGCCCTGAACCGCATGCGCGACCGCCTGCAGCGGGTGCGCGACGAAGAAGACGTGCTGGCGGCGCTGGAGGCCGAGGCCGTGGCCATTCACGAGAGTGACCGCGAGGCCAACCTGACCATGGCCCAGCACGGCATCGAGCTGATCCGCCGCCACCAGGGCAATGCCCAGACCTTGCTTACCTATGGCAATGCCGGTGCCCTGGCCAGCGGTGGCATCGGCACGGCGTTGGGGGTGATCCGCGCCGGTTACCTGGAAGGCATGGTCGAGCGGGTGTACGCCGGCGAAACCCGCCCCTGGCTGCAGGGTGCGCGGCTGACGGCCTGGGAGCTGGCCGGCGAAGGCATTCCGGTCACCCTGTGCGCCGATTCGGCGCTGGCCCACCTGATGAAGACCAAGGGCATCACCTGGGTGGTGGTGGGCGCCGACTGCATCGCGGCCAATGGCGACATGGCCAGCAAGATCGGCACCTACCAGCTGGCGGTCAGTGCCATGCACCACGGCGTGCGCTTCATGGTGGTGGCGCCAAGCACCAGCATCGACCTCAACCTGGCCACGGGCGAGGACATTCCGCTGGAAGAGCGTGAGGCCGATGAGCTGCTGGACTACGCCGGCACCCGTGTGGCGCCGGATGTGGAGGTGTTCAACCCGGTGTTCGACGTAACTCCGGCCGACCTGATCGACGTGATCGTCACCGAGCGCGGCATCGTCGAACGGCCCGATGCTGCCAAGCTGGCGCAGCTGATGTGCCGCAAGCGTTTGCATTGAGGCCCCCATCGCGAGCGTTGCCGGGGTTGCGCATGCCGGGTAGGAGCGAGCAGAGCTCGCGATGCGCCGCGTGAGCGGCGCTAATATCCCGCGCAACCACCCCGTACCCTATCTCCCCACCGCCCCGCCTTTGTGGTAACATCCGGCAGTTTCCAGGACCGCCCACGAAGGCGGCCTTCATTGCGCAGATCCATGCAACAACTCATTGATTTGTCGTAAGTCGTCGCACCCCTATGCGCTGCGGCGGCGAGCTTCGTTCGGCCCTTGATGGAGCTACGAAGTTTCACCCGAAAAAAGGAATCAGGCTTCTCATGGGCGAACTGGCCAAAGAAATCCTCCCGGTCAATATCGAAGACGAACTGAGACAGTCTTACCTCGACTACGCCATGAGCGTGATTGTCGGGCGAGCGCTGCCCGATGCCCGCGATGGCTTGAAGCCCGTGCATCGTCGCGTCCTCTACGCGATGAGCGAGCTGGGCAACGACTGGAACAAACCGTACAAGAAATCCGCCCGTGTGGTCGGTGACGTGATCGGTAAGTACCACCCGCACGGCGACACCGCGGTCTACGACACCATCGTGCGTATGGCCCAGCCCTTCTCGCTGCGCTACCTGCTGGTCGACGGCCAGGGCAACTTCGGTTCGGTGGACGGCGACAACGCCGCGGCCATGCGATACACCGAAGTGCGCATGACCAAGCTGGCCCACGAGCTGCTTGCCGACCTGCACAAGGAAACCGTCGACTGGGTGCCCAACTACGACGGCACCGAGCAGATCCCGGCGGTGATGCCTACCCGCATCCCCAACCTGCTGGTCAACGGCTCCAGCGGTATCGCCGTGGGCATGGCAACCAACATTCCGCCGCACAACCTCGGTGAAGTGATCGACGGTTGCCTGGCGCTGATCGACAACCCGGACGTCACCATCGATGAACTGATGCAGTTCATCCCCGGCCCCGACTTCCCGACTGCCGGTATCATCAACGGCCGCCAGGGCATCATCGAGGCCTACCGTACCGGCCGTGGCCGCATCTACATGCGTGCCCGCTCCGAGATCGAAGACATCGACAAGGTTGGTGGCCGCCAGCAGATCGTCGTCACCGAGCTGCCGTACCAGCTGAACAAGGCCCGCCTGATCGAGAAGATCGCGGAGCTGGTCAAAGAGAAGAAAATCGAAGGCATCACCGAGCTGCGCGACGAGTCCGACAAGGACGGCATGCGCATCGTCATCGAGCTGCGCCGCGGCGAGGTGCCGGAGGTGGTGCTCAACAACCTCTACCAGCAAACCCAGCTGCAGAGCGTGTTCGGTATCAACGTGGTTGCCCTGGTCGACGGTCGCCCGCGCCTGCTCAACCTCAAGGACCTGCTCGAAGCGTTCATCCGTCACCGCCGCGAAGTGGTGACCCGCCGTACCGTGTTCGAGCTGCGCAAGGCCCGCGAGCGTGGCCATATCCTTGAAGGCCAGGCGGTTGCGCTGTCCAACATCGACCCGGTGATCGCCATGATCAAGGCCTCGCCAACGCCGTCCGAAGCCAAGGAAGCGCTGGTGTCCACTGCCTGGGAATCCAGTGCCGTGCAGGTCATGGTCGAGCGCGCCGGCGCCGATTCCTGCCGCCCTGAAGACCTGCCCGAGCAGTACGGCCTGCGCGATGGCAAGTATTACCTGTCGCCGGAACAGGCCCAGGCGATTCTCGACCTGCGTCTGCACCGCCTGACCGGCCTGGAGCACGAGAAGCTGCTGGCCGAGTACCAGGAAATTCTCGAGCAAATCGGCGAGCTGATCCGCATCCTCAACAGCGCCCAGCGCCTGATGGAAGTGATTCGCGAAGAGCTCGAAGCCATTCGTGCCGAGTACGGCGATGCCCGTCGCACCGAAATCCTCGATGCCCGCCACGACCTCAACTACGGCGACATGATCCCGGAAGAAGAGCGCGTGGTGACCATCTCCCACGGCGGTTATGCCAAGACCCAGCCGCTGTCCGCCTACCAGGCCCAGCGCCGGGGTGGCAAGGGCAAGTCGGCCACCGGCGTGAAGGACGAGGACTACATCGAGCACCTGCTGGTCGCCAACAGCCACGCCACCCTGCTGCTGTTCTCCAGCAAGGGCAAGGTGTACTGGCTCAAGACCTACGACATCCCTGAAGCGTCGCGCGCTGCCCGTGGCCGCCCGTTGGTCAACCTGCTGCCGCTGGAGGAAGGTGAGCGCATCACCGCCATGCTGCAGATCGACCTGGAAGCCCTGCAGCAGAACGCCGACCCTGAAGAAGAGCTGGAAGACGGCGACGATGGCGTGATCGAAGGCGAAATCGTCGAAGCCGAGGAAATCGACGAAGAAGACGGCGATACCCCGGAGTGGGCGGCAGAGCCGACCGGCGCGTACATCTTCATGGCGACTGCCTCCGGCACCGTGAAGAAAACCCCGCTGGCGCAGTTCGCCCGCCCACGCTCCAGCGGCCTGATCGCCCTGAAGCTCAAGGAAGGCGACACCTTGATTGCCGCGGCCATCACCGACGGCGCCAAGGAAGTGATGATGTTCTCCGACGCCGGCAAGGTGATCCGCTTCGCCGAGAGCGTAGTGCGCGAAATGGGCCGTACCGCCCGTGGCGTGCGCGGCATGAAGCTGGGCAAGGGCCAGCAGATCATCTCGATGCTGATTCCTGAGTCGGGCGCGCAGATCCTCACCGCGTCGGAGCGTGGCTTCGGCAAGCGTACGCCGCTGTCGAAGTTCCCGCGTCGCGGGCGTGGCGGCCAGGGCGTGATCGCCATGGGCACCAAGGGCCGCAACGGTTTGCTGATCGGCGCCATTCAGGTGCAGGAAGGCGAGGAGATCATGCTGATCTCCGACCAGGGCACCCTGGTGCGCACACGGGTTGGCGAGGTTTCCAGCCTGGGCCGTAACACCCAGGGCGTCACCCTGATCAAGCTGGCCACCGACGAGACGCTGGTGGGCCTGGAGCGTATCCAGGAGCCGTCCGAGGACGAACTCGATGACCTGGTCGAGCCGGACGAGGAGGGCGTCGAGGCCGATGCGCCAGATGATGAAGCCGCTGGCAGCGAAGAGGCTGCACAGGAATAAGCAAGCGTAAAACCCAAGCGGGGCGACCAAGGTCGCCCCGTTTGACTGTGAAGGGTGCGCCCCACGGCCCGCCCGCACCCGGTAGGAGCGAGCGCAGCTCGCGATGCAGGCACTGCGCTAGATGGCACCGGCTTCGCCGGTGTTCGCGGGCCAAGCCCGCTCCTACAGGGGTTGCGCTGCACCAGATTGGTTAGATTTTTGTTCTATTAGAGCGAGAGTGGATGTGAGCAAACGAGCCTTTAACTTCTGCGCAGGCCCTGCCGCGCTTCCTGACGCTGTACTGCAGCGCGCCCAGGCCGAAATGCTGGACTGGAACGGCAAGGGCTTGTCGGTGATGGAAATGAGCCATCGCAGCGATGACTACGTGGCCATCGCCGAAAAGGCCGAGCAGGACCTGCGTGACCTGCTGTCCGTCCCCTCCAACTACAAGGTGCTGTTCCTGCAGGGTGGCGCCAGCCAGCAGTTCGCCGAGATTCCGCTGAACCTGCTGCCGGAAAACGCCACCGCCGACTACGTGGAAACCGGCATCTGGTCGAAGAAGGCCATCGAGGAAGCGCGCCGCTTCGGCAGCGTCAACGTCGCCGCCAGCGCCAAGCCCTACGACTACCTGGCCATTCCTGGCCAGAACGAGTGGAAGCTGACCAAGAACGCCGCCTACGTCCATTATGCGTCCAACGAAACCATCGGTGGCCTGCAGTTCGACTGGGTGCCGGAAACCGGTGACGTGCCGCTGGTGGTCGACATGTCCTCCGACATCCTCTCGCGCCCGATCGACGTGTCGCAATACGGCCTGATCTACGCAGGCGCGCAGAAGAACATCGGCCCGAGCGGCCTGGTGGTGGTGATCGTGCGTGAAGACCTGCTGGGCCGTGCCCGCAGCAGCTGCCCGACCATGCTCGACTACAAGGTGTCGGCCGACAACGGTTCGATGTACAACACCCCGGCCACCTATTCCTGGTACCTCTCGGGCCTGGTGTTCGAGTGGCTGAAGGAGCAGGGCGGCGTCGACGCCATGGAACAGCGCAACCGCGCCAAGAAAGACCGCCTGTACGGTTTCATCGACGCCAGCGAGTTCTACACCAACCCGATCAGCCACAACGCCCGTTCGTGGATGAACGTCCCATTCCGCCTGGCCGACGAGCGCCTGGACAAAGCCTTCCTGGCCGGCGCCGATGCCCGTGGCCTGCTCAACCTCAAGGGTCACCGTTCGGTCGGCGGCATGCGCGCCTCGATCTACAACGCCTTGGGCCTGGACGCGGTGGAAGCCCTGGTGGCCTACATGGCCGAATTCGAGAAGGAGCACGGCTGATGTCCGAACAGGAACTCAAGGCCCTGCGCGTGCGCATCGACAGCCTCGACGAGAAAATCCTCGAGCTGATCAGCGACCGCGCCCGCTGCGCCGAAGAAGTGGCGCGGGTCAAAACCGCTTCGCTGGCCGAAGGCGAAAAGCCGGTGTTCTACCGCCCCGAGCGTGAGGCCGCCGTGCTCAAGCGCGTGATGGAGCGCAACAAGGGCCCACTGGGCAACGAAGAGATGGCGCGGCTGTTCCGCGAAATCATGTCGTCGTGCCTGGCCCTGGAAGAACCACTCAAGGTCGCCTACCTCGGCCCAGAGGGCACCTTCACCCAGGCCGCGGCCATGAAGCACTTCGGCCACGCCGTGGTCAGCCGGCCGATGGCGGCCATCGACGAAGTGTTCCGCGAAGTGGCGGCCGGCGCCGTCAACTTCGGTGTGGTGCCGGTGGAAAACTCCACCGAGGGTGCGGTCAGCCACACCCTCGACAGCTTCCTTGAGCACGACATGGTGATTTGCGGCGAAGTGGAGCTGCGCATTCACCACCACCTGCTGGTGGGCGAGAGCACCAAGACCAACAGCATCACCCGTATCTACTCCCACGCCCAGTCCCTGGCCCAGTGCCGCAAGTGGCTGGATGCGCACTACCCGAACGTGGAGCGCGTGGCGGTTTCCAGCAACGCCGAAGCGGCCAAGCGGGTCAAGGGCGAGTGGAACTCGGCGGCCATCGCCGGTGACATGGCGGCCAACCTGTACGGCCTGACTCGCCTGGCCGAGAAGATCGAAGACCGCCCGGACAACTCCACGCGGTTCCTGATGATCGGCAACCAGGAAGTGCCGCCGACCGGTGACGACAAAACCTCGATCATCGTGTCGATGAGCAACAAGCCAGGTGCGTTGCACGAGCTGCTGGTGCCATTCCACGAGAACGGCATCGACCTGACCCGCATCGAAACCCGCCCGTCGCGCAGTGGCAAGTGGACCTACGTGTTCTTCATCGACTTCGTCGGCCACCACCGCGACCCGCTGATCAAGGCGGTGCTGGAGAAGATCAGCCAGGATGCCGTGGCGCTGAAGGTGCTGGGTTCCTATCCCAAGGCAGTGCTTTGATTCAAGGCCTCGGGGCGCATGTAGGAGCGACTGTTAAGTCGCGATGGGCGGCAAAGCCGCCCCAATCGGCCTCACAAACTGCCCAGATTTCTGAACAGGGTTCGCACCAGTGGTAAATGCAGCAAACACCAAACCCGCACCAATCATCGACCGCCTGGTCGTCGTCGGCCTCGGCCTGATCGGCGGTTCCTTCGCCAAGGGCCTGCGCGAAAGCGGCCTGTGCCGGGAAGTGGTCGGTGTCGACCTCGATGCCCCGTCGCGCAAGCTGGCCGTGGACCTGGGCGTGGTCGACCGCTGCGAAGCCGACCTCGCCGCCGCCTGCGTCGGTGCCGATGTAATCCAGCTCGCGGTGCCGATCCTGGCCATGGAAAAGGTCTTGGCGCACCTGGCCAAGCTTGACCTGGGCCATGCCGTGATCACCGATGTGGGCAGTGCCAAGGGCAATGTCGTGCGTGAGGCGCGCGCCGTGTTCGGCCAGCGCCTGCCGCGCTTCGTGCCCGGCCACCCGATCGCCGGTTCCGAGCAGAGCGGGGTCGAGGCTGCCAACGCCACCTTGTTCCGCCGGCACAAGGTAATCCTGACCCCGCTGGAGGAAACCGACCCGGCCGCCCTGGCCCTGGTCGACCGCCTGTGGCGTGCGCTGGATGCCGACGTCGAGCACATGCCCGTCGAGCGCCATGACGAAGTGCTGGCCGCCACCAGCCACTTGCCGCACCTGCTGGCCTTCGGCCTGGTCGATTCACTGGCCAAGCGCAATGAAAACCTCGACATCTTCCGGTACGCTGCGGGAGGGTTCCGCGATTTCACCCGAATCGCCGGCAGCGATCCGACCATGTGGCACGACATCTTCCTCGCCAACCGCGAGGCGGTCCTGCGTACCCTCGATACATTTCGCAGCGACCTCGACGCCTTGCGCGACGCGGTCGATGCTGGGGACGGGCATCAGTTGCTGGGAGTATTCACCCGCGCACGTGTTGCCCGCGAGCATTTCAGTAAAATCCTGGCCCGCCGGGCCTATGTGGACGCTATGAACGCCAACGATCTGATTTTCCTGGCCCAACCGGGTGGCCGCCTGACCGGGCGAATCCGCGTACCGGGCGACAAGTCGATTTCCCACCGTTCGATCATGCTCGGCTCGCTGGCCGAAGGCACGACCGAAGTCGAAGGCTTCCTCGAAGGCGAGGACGCCCTGGCGACCCTGCAGGCCTTCCGTGACATGGGTGTGGTCATCGAAGGCCCGAACCATGGCCGCGTGACCATCCACGGCGTTGGCCTGCACGGCCTCAAGCCGCCGCCTGGCCCGCTGTATGTCGGCAACTCCGGCACCTCGATGCGCCTGCTCTCGGGCCTGCTGGCCGGCCAGCCGTTCGACGTCACTATGACCGGCGACGCCTCGCTGTCCAAGCGCCCGATGAACCGCGTGGCCAACCCGCTGCGGGAAATGGGCGCGGTGGTGGAAACCGGCCCCGAAGGCCGCCCGCCGCTGACCATTCGTGGTGGCAGCAAGCTCAAGGCGCTGACCTACACGCTGCCGATGGCCAGCGCTCAGGTCAAATCCTGCCTGCTGCTGGCCGGCCTGTACGCCGAAGGCAAAACCACCGTCACCGAGCCTGCGCCAACCCGTGACCACACCGAGCGCATGCTGCGCGGCTTCGGTTACGCCGTTGAAACCAACGGGCCGGTGGCCTCGCTGGAAGCTGGCGGCAAACTGACCGCCACCCGCATCGAAGTGCCCGCGGATATTTCCTCCGCCGCGTTCTTCTTGGTGGCCGCCTCGATTGCCGAAGGCTCGGAGCTGGTGCTCGAACACGTCGGCATCAACCCGACCCGCACCGGCGTCATCGACATCCTGCGCCTGATGGGCGGCGACATCACCCTGGAGAACCAGCGTGAAGTCGGCGGCGAGCCGGTGGCGGACCTGCGCGTGCGCGGTGCCCGCCTCAAGGGTATCGACATCCCAGAGGAGCTGGTACCGCTGGCCATCGACGAGTTCCCGGTGCTGTTCGTTGCCGCTGCCTGCGCTGAAGGGCGCACCGTGCTGCGTGGCGCCGAAGAGCTGCGGGTGAAGGAATCGGACCGCATCCAGGTGATGGCCGATGGCCTGGTCACCCTGGGCGTGAAGTGCGAGCCAACCCCGGACGGCATCATCATCGACGGCGGCCAGATCGGCGGCGGTGAAGTGCACGGCCACGGCGACCACCGTATCGCCATGGCCTTCAGCGTTGCCTCGCTGCGCGCCAATGCGCCGATCCGCATCCATGACTGCGCCAACGTCGCCACCTCGTTCCCGAACTTCCTGAAACTGTGTGCCGACGTGGGTATCCGCGTGGCCGAAGAGGGCAAGTCGTGAATTCGCAAGCACCGGTCATCACCATCGATGGCCCAAGCGGCTCGGGCAAGGGCACGGTCGCCGGCCTGCTGGCCCGCGAGCTCGGCTGGAAGCTGCTGGACTCCGGCGCGCTGTACCGGTTGCTGGCGTTCAACGCCAGCAACCACGGCGTCGACCTGACCAACGAAGAACTGCTCAAGGCCCTGGCCGCCCATCTGGATGTGCAGTTCATCGCGGCCGAGCCGGGTAAGCTGCAGCAGATCATTCTTGAGGGTGAGGATGTCAGCAACGTCATCCGTACCGAAACCGTCGGTGCCGGTGCATCGATGGTCGCCTCGCTGCCGGCGGTGCGTGAAGCGCTGCTGCAGCGCCAGCGCGCCTTCCGTGAAGCGCCCGGGCTGATTGCCGATGGCCGCGACATGGGCACCGTGGTGTTCCCCGATGCGCCGCTGAAGGTGTTCCTGACCGCCAGCGCCGAGGAGCGTGCCCGTCGCCGCTACCTGCAGTTGAAGGGCAAGGGTGAAGATGTTAGTCTGTCGAGTCTGCTAGATGAGATTCGTGCGCGTGATGAGCGCGACACCCAGCGCGCAGTGGCCCCGCTGAAACCAGCGGCCGACGCCATTCAGCTGGACTCTACCGAGTTGTCCATCGAGCAGGTGCTGCAACGTATCAGAAGCGAGCTCGCCCAGCGCGACTTGCTGTGATAGCCAGGAAAGCAGGCAGGGGCACCAGTCAACGTCCTGCCGGCTTTCCTTTACTTAAAACAAACCCACATTGTCTGGAATGTGGCGAGGGGCGTTTGTTTCGCCCGAATCTACAGGAATTAAAATGAGCGAAAGCTTTGCAGAACTCTTTGAAGAAAGCCTGAAAACCCTCAATCTTCAGCCGGGTGCCATCATCTCCGGTATCGTTGTCGACATCGACGGCGACTGGGTTACCGTACACGCTGGCCTGAAGTCCGAGGGCGTCATCCCGCTCGAGCAGTTCTACAACGAAGCTGGCGAGCTGACCATCAAGGTCGGTGACGAAGTTCACGTTGCGCTGGACGCGGTCGAAGACGGCTTTGGCGAAACCAAGCTGTCCCGTGAAAAAGCCAAGCGCGCCGAGTGCTGGATTGTTCTGGAAGCAGCTTTCGCCGCCGAAGAAGTGGTCAAGGGCGTTATCAACGGTAAGGTTAAGGGCGGCTTCACTGTCGACGTTAACGGCATCCGTGCGTTCCTGCCGGGCTCCCTGGTTGATGTCCGCCCAGTGCGCGACACCACCCACCTGGAAGGCAAAGAGCTGGAATTCAAGGTCATCAAGCTGGACCAGAAGCGCAACAACGTTGTCGTTTCCCGTCGCAGCGTGCTGGAAGCCGAGAACTCCGCCGAGCGCGAAGCCCTGCTGGAAACCCTGCAGGAAGGCCAGCAAGTCAAAGGTATCGTCAAGAACCTCACCGACTACGGCGCATTCGTGGACCTGGGCGGTATCGACGGCCTGCTGCACATCACCGACATGGCTTGGAAGCGCATCAAGCACCCATCGGAAATCGTTAACGTTGGCGACGAAGTCGACGTACGCGTTCTGAAGTTCGACCGTGAGCGCAACCGCGTTTCGCTGGGTCTGAAGCAGATGGGCGAAGATCCGTGGGTTGCTATCACTTCGCGCTACCCAGAAGGTACTCGCGTACAGGCTCGCGTTACCAACCTGACCGACTACGGCTGCTTCGCTGAGCTGGAAGAAGGCGTTGAAGGTCTGGTACACGTTTCCGAAATGGACTGGACCAACAAAAACATCCACCCGTCGAAAGTCGTTCAGGTTGGCGACGAAGTGGAAGTTATGGTTCTGGACATCGACGAAGAGCGTCGTCGTATCTCCCTGGGCATCAAGCAGTGCAAGTCCAACCCATGGGAAGACTTCTCCGGCCAGTTCAACAAGGGTGACAAGATCACCGGTACCATCAAGTCGATCACCGACTTCGGTATCTTCATCGGCCTGGACGGCGGCATCGACGGCCTGGTTCACCTGTCCGACATCTCCTGGAACGAAACCGGCGAAGAAGCCGTACGTCGTTTCAAGAAGGGCGACGAGCTGGAAACCGTCATCCTGTCGGTTGACCCAGAGCGCGAGCGCATCTCCCTGGGCATCAAGCAGCTGGAAGACGATCCGTTCTCCAACTTCGTTGCTGTCAACGACAAGGGCGCTATCGTCAAGGGCATCGTGAAAGAAGTTGACGCCAAAGGCGCCATCATCACCCTGGCCGACGACATCGAAGCCACTCTGAAAGCTTCCGAAATCAGCCGTGACCGCGTTGAAGACGCGCGTAACGTTCTGAAGGAAGGCGAAGAGATCGAAGCCAAGATCATCAGCGTTGACCGCAAGTCGCGCGTGATCAGCCTGTCGATCAAGTCGAAAGACGACGCTGAAGAGCGTGAAGCCATCCAGAGCCTGAAAAACGCTCCGGAAGCGGCTGCCGACACCACCATGGCCGCGCTGCTGCGCGAAGCTATGGCCAAGCAGAACTAAGTTCTGTTTGATCGGTAAAAAAGGGTGGCCTTCGGGCCACCCTTTTTTTATGCCTACGCAAACCCGGTAGGAGCGAGCGCAGCTCGCGAAGCGCCGCAAAGCGGCGCCCCATCTCAAACCCACACCGCATCCCAATGCGGATAATCCCCCGCCTTAGTCACCAACCCCGCCCTGATTGGATTGGCGGTGATGTACCTGGCCATCTTCACGACGTCCTCATCCCGCCGGAGCGCATGGTCGTAATAACCGGCCTGCCAGATGGGTGATGCACCAACACCGGCCTTGCGCAATGCATGGCTGGACTGGCACTTGAAGCGTTGCATCAACGTTCCAAGTGTCGTGTCTTTCAATTCAAGCAGCCAGTGAACATGATCTGGCATGACCACCCAGGCGAGCGATCGGCAGTGCTGTCTTTGCTCTGCCTCGCGAAGGTGATGGATGACCAGCCTTGCATGGCGGAAGTTGCGCAGCAGCGGCCGACGCTGGTGGGTAACGGTCGTTAGCATGTAGAGCCTGCCTGGTACCGAGCAGCGGGCGTGGCGAAGGCGGTTGCCATGGGCTTTGATCATTGCATTCATCCTTGAATGGAGACGTCCTGGCACAGCGTAGTCGGGGTGTTCGAGTGGCAGCGGTAATCAGGTTTTCAGGATGTGAATGGCGCCTATGAGATCGAGCGCCGTTCGCACGGCGCATCGCGAGCTGCGCTCGCTCCTACATTTACCCTTATCGGCGTTACCGGCCAAAACAAACGTAGGAGCGAGCGCAGCTCGCGATGCGCCGCGCAGGCGGCGCTCGATCTCAGCCCAAACACCACATATTTCCTTTCATTCCAATCTTGAATTTTTTTATTAAGTCAAGAACCGCCCTGTTCAAATCCCTCCGGGCGTGCTACAAACTGATTAAGCAATGATCTAGCTGCTTGATAACGAAGGGAAAAATATGACGAAGTCGGAGCTGATCGAACGTATTGTCACCCATCAGGGGCTGCTCTCGTCCAAGGACGTGGAGTTGGCCATCAAGACCATGCTTGAACAGATGTCCCAATGCCTGGCCACAGGTGATCGCATCGAGATCCGTGGTTTTGGCAGTTTTTCCCTGCACTATCGGGCACCACGGGTTGGGCGCAATCCCAAGACCGGCCAGTCGGTGGAGCTGGAAGGCAAGTTCGTGCCACACTTCAAACCCGGCAAAGAACTGCGTGACCGGGTGAACGAAGAAGAACACGAACACCTTTAAGCCGTGAAGGAGCAATCTGATGCGTAACCTCAAGCGCGCCTTGGCGGCGTTGTTCGTGCTGCTGTTGGCGGCTGTGGTGCTGTTCTTCGTGCTGGAAAACCAGCAACCGGTGGCACTGATGCTGTTCGGCTGGTCGGCCCCGGAACTGCCGGCGGCAGTGCCTGTGCTTTGCGCCTTGGTGTTGGGCCTTGCCGTTGGCCCACTGCTTGGCGCCTACGGTGTGCAGCGCAGCAAGCGCAAGATCCGCGCTTCTGCACGCCAGGCAGTCTTGAGCGGGAATTGATGAAAATTCCTACAGCACAGTAGGAAAGCATCACCTGTGCACAGCTCGGCCAAAGTGGGCTAATAGCAGCTCCACTTCCGGCCCTGGCGAGCGTGCACCCAATGAGTTTCCCCAGCCTTTCCCACCATGGTGGCACCCGCGGCGTCACCGGTTCGTGCCACCAATTGCACCTCGACGCGGCCACCAGTCTATTGATCGATTGCGGCCTTGAACAAGGCGATGATGCCACGCCAGGCAGCGAATCTGCGCCCATCGGCTTTGATATTGCTGGCATCCAGGCACTCGTTGTCACTCATGTTCACCTCGACCACGTAGGCCGCATTCCGGCCTTGCTGGCTGCTGGTTTTCGCGGCCCCATCCTGTGCAGCGAGCCCTCTGCAAGGCTGTTGCCCCTGGTGCTGGAGGATGCCTACAAGCTGGGTATCAGCGCCGACCCGGTACAGGTCGACCGCTACCTTGCGCTGCTGCAGCGGCTGATCGTGGCGGTGCCATTCGATCAGTGGCACCCTGTGGTCGAAGGGGCGGGTGTCAGTTGCACCGTGCGCTTGCAGCGCGCCGGCCATCTGCTCGGTTCAGCCTATGTGGAATGCGATGTGGGTTACCCAGGCGCCGCCAGCAGCACCCGGGTGGTGTTCTCGGGCGACCTGGGGGCACCCTGCAACCCGTTGTTGCGGGCGCCGCAGTCGCCGGAGCGCGCCGATATCCTGGTACTGGAAAGCACCTACGGTGACCGCCTGCACGCCGGGCGCAGCGATCGCCTGGCACGCCTGGAAGCCGCCATCGATCGCGCCCTGGCCGACAGCGGCACCTTGCTGATTCCAGCGTTCAGCCTGGGGCGTACCCAAGAGCTGCTGTACGAGCTTGAAGACATCCTGCACCGCAAGCAGCTGGCCCAAGGGAAAGCGCTCGATCCCCTGGCAGACCCGCTGAAGTTCACGGACTGGTCCCGCTTGCCGATCATCCTCGATTCGCCACTGGCGCAGCGCATCACCCAGGTTTACGGCGAGCTGCATGCCTTCTGGAATGACGATGCCCAGCAGCGCCTGGGCGAGGGCAGGGCGCCGCTCGGCTTTGCCCAGTTGCTGAGCGTCGATACCCATGCCCGGCACCAGCAGGTGGTCAACTACCTGAAAAGCACCGGCAGGCCGGCGATCGTCATTGCTGGCAACGGCATGTGCTCCGGTGGGCGCATCGTCAACTACCTCAAGGCCATGCTGGGTGACCCGCGCCATGAAGTGATGTTCGTCGGCTACCAGGCCAAGGGCACGCCCGGCGCCGTGATTCAGGCCAGTGAAGGTGCCGAAGGCTTCGTGCACATCGACCTGGATGGGCAGTTGCAAGAGATCCGCGCAAAAGTGATCTCAATGGGTGGTTATTCGGGGCATGCCGATCAAGTGGGCTTGGTAACGTTCGTTGAAGGTATATCCCATGGCCCAGAGAAGATCGTTCTCGTGCATGGGGCGCCCAAGGCGAAAGTAGCCTTGAAGCAGGCGTTGGCGCTTCGGCTGGGGCAACTGAATCGACCGGCGGACATTTTAATTGCCCAATAGGTAGGCCTTTCACTGAACATTGACAAACACTGCTGTCTTATACCCGCCACGAAGTGTTTCGTGGCGGTTACAAGTGCTGGCAATTTGCCTTTCTTTACACGGCGAAGCCGCGATTGGCGCATCTTCCGCCACCAAGCTACAGGGAAAAATCTCTGGTATTCTACTGGCCGAAGCTTGCGTCTTGAGCCTATGGATGGCCAGGGAATTCACACGCTGGGCGCGTAAATTTAAGCGCTGTTGCGGCTGTCGCGGCAGCGGTCAGATATAAGACACATGCAGGTTCCCTGAAGGTTGAAAACTTCAAGTGGCCGTTAAGGACTCGATTATGGAATTGATCCCGGTAATTCTTTCTGGTGGCGTTGGTAGCCGTTTGTGGCCAGTGTCCCGTGAGGCTCACCCAAAGCCGTTCATGACCCTGCCGGACGGGCAAAACCTCATCCAGAAGACCTTCCAGCGCGCCGCACGCCTGGACGGTGTGGTTGAGGTGCTGACCGTTACCAACCGTGAGCTTCTGTTCAAGACCGAAGACGAGTACCGCACCATCAATACCCAGGGCCACGCCCAGGGCTACATCCTTGAGCCGTTCGGCCGCAACACCGCTGCCGCCGTAGCCGCCGCCGCACTGCAACTGCAGCAGACCCACGGCGCGCAGGCCTACATGCTGGTACTGGCCGCCGACCACTTGATCCAGGACGAAACCGCTTTCGCCGATGCCGTGGCCAAGGCCGTGAACCTGGCCGGGCAGGGCTGGCTGGTAACCTTCGGTATCAAGCCGCAGTACCCGGAAACCGGTTTCGGCTACATCGAGGCAGCCGCTGCCGGCAAGCTCGAAGGTGGCCTCAAGGTTGAGCGCTTCGTCGAAAAACCTGACCAGAAAACCGCCGAATCCTACGTGGCGGCCGGCAACTACTTCTGGAACGCCGGCATGTTCTGCTTCCAGGTCGGCGCCGTGCTCGAAGAGTTCAAGGCCCACGCCCCGGATGTGCTCGAAGCCGTCGAGCACACCCTGCAAAGCTCGCGCCGCGCCACCTCCAAAGGCTACAGCTGCCTGTCGCTGGATGCCGACAGCTTCGCCCAGGTGCCGGACATCTCCATCGACTACGCGCTGATGGAGCGCTCGCGCAAGGTCGCGACCATTCCGTGCGACATCGGCTGGAGCGACATCGGCTCGTGGAACGCCGTCAGCGAACTGACCCCGCCCGACGAGCACGGCAACCGCTTTGAAGGCGAAGTGATGGCCTACGGCGCCAGCAACAACTATGTCAGCACCGAAGACCGCCTGGCGGCCCTGGTCGGCGTGCAGGACCTGCTGGTGGTCGACACCCCGGACGCCCTGCTGATCGCCCACAAGGACCACGCCCAAGACGTCAAGCACATCGTCAAGCGCCTGAAAACCGACGGCCACGCAGCCCACATGCTGCACCAGACGGTGCACCGCCCATGGGGCACCTACACCACCCTGGAAGACGGCGAGCGCTTCAAGATCAAGCGCATCGTGGTCAAGCCCAAGGCGTCGCTGTCGCTGCAGATGCATCACCACCGCAGCGAGCACTGGATTGTGGTCAGCGGCATGGCCGTGGTGGTCAATGACGACCAGGAGCTGATGCTCAACACCAACGAATCCACCTTCATTCGTGCCGGCCACAAGCACCGTTTGCAAAATCCAGGTGTCATAGACCTGGTCCTGATCGAAGTGCAGAGCGGCGACTACCTCGGCGAAGACGACATCGTCCGCTTCGAGGACAAATACGGTCGTTGCGACGCCTGACCCCAGGCCTTTCCTGTCGGCCCCTGTGCGCCTCACCGAGGCGCCGGGCCGATGCTCATGCGGCAATCCATTCGCCGGCCATCCCCTTCCCGTCGGTGTACGCGCAGGCGTCACCCACCGAGAGAGATGTATGTACGCACCTATTCAAACCCGCTGCTTCAAAGCCTATGACATTCGCGGCCAAGTGCCGACCGACCTCAACGACGACATCGCCTACCGCATCGGCCGTGCCCTGGTGGCCCAACTGGGCGGGCGCAGCTACGTCGTTGGCCGCGACATGCGCCTGGAAAGCCCCGGCCTGTCCCGCGCCTTGATGAAAGGCCTGACCGAAGGCGGCGCCGATGTGATCGACATTGGCCTGTGCGGCACCGAAGAAGTGTATTTCGCCACCAGCCACTACCAGGCCGATGGCGGCATCATGGTCACCGCCAGCCATAACCCCAAGGGTTACAACGGCATGAAGCTGGTGCGCGAGCAGTCCCGGCCGATCAGCGGCGATACTGGCCTCAACGATATTCGCCAACGTGTCGAAGCCGGCGAGCTCGGCGCCCAGGCCGCCACCCCAGGCAGCATCCGCGAAGCGTTCGACAAAACTGCCTACATCGACCACCTGCTGACCTACATCGACCTGGCCGCGCTCAAGCCGCTGAAGGTGCTGGCCGACCCCGGCAACGGCGCCGTCGGCCCGGTACTGGAACTGCTCAAGGCGCGCCTGCCGCTGGCCATCACCATCATCAATGGCGAGCCCGACGGCAACTTCCCCAACGGCATCCCCAACCCGCTGCTGCCGGAAAACCGCGAGCTCACCCGCCAGGCCGTGCTCGACACCGGTGCCGACATGGGCATCGCCTTCGACGGCGACTTCGACCGCTGCTTCTTCTTCGACAACCAGGGCCGCTTCATCGAGGGTTACTACGTGGTCGGCCTGCTGGCCGAAATGCTGCTGGCCCAGCACCCGGGCAGCAAGATCATCCACGACCCGCGCCTGACCTGGAACACCATCGAGCAGGTCAGTGCTGCCGGCGGCCAGGCCATCCAGAGCAAAACCGGCCACGCCTTCATCAAGGAGCGCATGCGCGCCGAAGACGCCGTGTACGGCGGCGAGATGAGCGCCCACCATTACTTCCGCGACTTCGCCTACTGCGACAGCGGCAACATCCCCTGGCTGCTGGTGGCCGCGCTGATGAGCGCAACCGGCAAGAGCCTGGCCCAGCTGGTGGACGAGCGTATTGCAGCGTTCCCGTGCAGCGGCGAGATCAACTACGAAGTGGCCGATGTGAAAGGCACCCTCGAGAAGATCCTGGCCTTCTACCTGCCGCACAACCCAAGCGTCGACCGCACCGACGGCATCAGCGTCGAGTTCGCCGACTGGCGCTTCAGCCTGCGCGGGTCGAATACCGAGCCGCTGCTGCGCCTGAACGTCGAAAGCCGTGGCGATGAAGCGCTGGTGGCGCAACGCGTGGCTGAAATTGCCCGTCTGATCCAAGGATAATTATGTTTGGCATGCTCCGGGGCATCTGGGATTACAGAGGCTTCATTCTCACGTCGATCAAGAACGAGTTCATTTCACGCTTCGCTCGCAGCAAGCTGGGCGGGCTGTGGATGATCATCCATCCGCTGGCACAGGTGGCGATCTACGCGTTGATCCTGTCCAACGTCCTCGGGGCGCGCCTCCCAGGTATCGACAACAAGTACGCCTACGCGCTGTACCTGATTGCCGGCATCCTGGCGTGGAACCTGTTCGCCGAAATTGTCGGGCGCTGCCTGACGGTGTTCATCGACCAGGGAAACCTGATGAAGAAAATGCGCTTTCCGCGCATCGCCCTGCCAGTGATCGTGGTCGGCTCGTGCCTGCTGAACAACTTGTTGCTGTTCGCTGCGGTCATGGTCATTTTCGCCGTGCTGGGCCATGCGCCCAACCTGCAGATGTTCTGGTTGTTGCCGCTGACCCTGGTGGTGGTGGCCTTCGCCGTAGGCCTGGGGCTGGTACTGGGCGTGATGAACGTATTCTTGCGTGACATCGGCCAGGTGATCCCGATTGTGCTGCAGGTGTGGTTCTGGTTCACGCCAATCGTCTATTCGGTAAACATCGTGCCGGATTATCTCAAGGGCACCTTGGATATCAACCCGATGTTCGCCATCGTCTCCGCTTACCACAATGTGCTGGTGTACAAGCTTGCGCCAGACCTCGCCGCACTCGCCATTCCGGTTGGCATTGCACTGTGCCTGATGGTGCTGGGCATGTTTCTGTTCCGTCGGGCCTCTGCGGAAATGGTGGACTCCCTATGACGCTTCTGTCCGTCAACAACGTTGGCAAGGCCTACCGCAGCTACCGCTCCGAATGGCAACGCATCGCCCGCTGGTTCTACCTGCCGGTGAAGGCCAGCAGTGAGCACTGGGTACTCAAGCACATCAGCTTCAACATTGCCGCCGGCGAGGCCATCGGCCTGGTTGGGCAGAATGGTGCCGGCAAGTCGACCCTGCTGAAGATGATTACCGGCACCTTGCAGCCGACCGAGGGCAAGGTCCAGGTTCATGGCCGCATTGCTGCCATCCTTGAGTTGGGCATGGGCTTCAACGCTGAGCTTACCGGGCGCCAAAACGCCTACCACGCTGCGGGGTTGATGGGCTTCACTACCCAGCAGATCGACGGCGTGATCGCCGATATCGAAGACTTCGCCGAAATCGGCGAATACTTCGACCAGGCCGTGCGCACCTATTCCAGCGGCATGCAGATGCGCGTGGCGTTTTCGGTGGCAACCGCCTTCCGCCCGGAAATTCTCATCATCGACGAAGCGTTGTCGGTAGGTGACAGCTATTTCCAGCACAAGAGCTTCGGCCGTATCAAGGAGTTCCAGAAAGCCGGCACCACGCTGCTGATCGTCTCCCACGACCGCGGCGCCATCCAGGCCCTGTGCAACCGGGCGATCCTGATCGATGGCGGTACCGTGATCAAGGACGGCCCGCCCGAGGAGGTGATGGACTACTACAACGCCATCATCGCCCAGAAGGAAAACGCCACCGTCGAAGTGCAAACCCTGGCCGATGGCACCGTGCAAACGCGCTCGGGCAACGGCAAGGCCACCATCGACAGTGTGGCGCTGTACAACGCCGAAGGGGCGCCGATCGAGTACGTGTCGGTGGGTGAGGACGTGTGCCTCGACCTCAAGGTGAGGGTTAACGCCCCGCTGCCGGAACTGGTGGTTGGCTACGTGATTAAGGACCGCCTCGGTCAGGATGTGTTTGGTACCAATACCCACCATTTGAACTGCGTGCGCAGGGACCTCACCGAAGGCACCCTGCTTTCTTATCAGTTCCGTTTCCCAGCCAACCTTGGCGTGGGCTCCTATTCGGTGGCGGTCGCTTTGCACGCCTCCGACGCACACGTCGTCGATAACTACGAGTGGCGGGACCTCGCGTTGGTGTTCAACGTTGTGAATGTGTCGGAAAGTACATTCGTGGGCCTTGCCTGGATACCTCCGGCCGTGGAGTGCAAGTGATGGACAACCGTTTTTACCGCGCTTTCGAGGACCGTCACCGTGGCTCTCGCGAACTGATCACAGGGCGCCTTGAAGTGTATTTACCCTTCCTGGCTCCCCTCAAAGCGCTCTATCCGGATGCTGCAGTGTTGGACATCGGCTGCGGCCGTGGCGAGTGGATCGAACTGTTGAGCCGCGAAGGCTATGCGGCCGCCGGGGTTGACCTTGACGAGGGCATGCTCGAAGCCTGCCGCGCCTTGGGTCTGCCCGTGCGAAACGACGATGCACTCAACGCCCTGCGCCAATGCGCCGACCAGAGCCTGATCGCCGTCAGCGGTTTCCACATTGCCGAGCATGTGCCTTTCGAGGTACTCGAAAGCATGGTTACCGAAGCTGCGCGCGTGCTGCGCCCCGGCGGTTTGCTGATTCTGGAGACCCCGAATGCTGAGAACCTGGTAGTCGGAACCAATAATTTCTTCGTAGACCCGACGCACGAGCGGCCCATTCCTAGCTTGTTGCTGTCGTTTCTAACCGACTTCAAGGGGTTTGCCCGCTCCAAGGTGCTGCGCCTTCAGGAAGCACCGGATTTGCACGACCCTCAGCGGAAGCTGGGTGTCATGGATGTGCTTGCAGGTACCAGCCCCGATTACGCCGTAATCGCACAGAAACAGTCGAACGCCGAAGTGCTCGGTGCACTCGATGCACTGTTCGACCGGGATTATGGCGTGTCGTTGGATCAGCTTGCCTCGCGCTATGACCAGGCCTTGGAAGGCCGACTAAGCAAGATCGAGAACCAGATGGCCAGCGACGTCCGGGATATATTGACCAACCTGCAAGCTGAGCAAGCTCAACGCGTGCAACTGATCGAAGCCACTTTCGAACGTGAGCGTGCCTTGCTCCAAAAAAGCCTTGAGCAAATGCAGCAACATGCCGAGCGATTGCAGGCCGAGATGAACCAGTCGCTCAGCAACGCACACCATTGGTACGAGCGCGCGATCTCGTTCGAGCAACAACTCGACATACTGCGCCGTAGTACCGCCTGGCGCATCACCGCGCCCTTGCGCGGCGCGGCGCACATGGTTCTGCACCCTACGCAAGCCAAGGCCGTGCTCAGGCAAAGCCTGCGCAGGGTAGTGCCCCATGCAAGGCTCTGGCTTGCCCGGCGTCCCGCTATTGAACGTAAGGTGCTTGCCACCCTAAGCCGCAGCCCGTGGCTGGTCGCCAAGCTGCGGGCATTGCTCAAACCCGATCCGGCAGAAGCCGCCGCCGACGCCAGCGACTTGCCGCATGGCGTCATCGACCACGCTCCACTAACACCGCGCGGCCGCGACATCGAAAGTGCTCTGCGCCAAGCCATGACGAAGGGCAACAATTGATGCGTATTGTAATTGACATGCAGGGCGCGCAGACCGAAAGCCGCTTTCGTGGAATTGGCCGCTACAGCCTGGCCCTCGCTCAAGGCATCGTACGCAACCGTGGCGAGCATGAGGTCTACCTGGTGCTCAACGGCATGCTGAATGACAGCATCGAGGGCATCCGCAGCGCGTTTGCCGGCTTGTTGCCACAAAGCCATATCCGTGTGTGGTACGCCCAAGGGCCTGTTGCCGACCATGATCCGGCCAACAGTGCCCGGCGTCAGGTGGCCGAACTTGTGCGCCAGGCTTGCATAGATGCCCTGGAGCCGGATGTGGTGCACGTCACCAGTGCGGTGGAAGGCTACATCGACGATGCCGTCATCGGCAGCCCAGCGCTACACGGCGGCGCCTTGGTCAGCGCCACGCTCTACGACCTGATTCCGCTGGTCAGCCCTGAGCAGTACCTGGAAGGTAACCCCGTGTACAAGGCGCACTACCTCGGTAAGGTCGAAGCCTTCAAACACTATGGCCTGTTGCTGTCGATCTCGGCGTTCGCTCGCGAAGAAGCGCTGTCGCTGCTGCCGCTGGAAGGCGACAAGGTGGTGAATGTATCGACGGCGGCAGATGACGTTTTCCATCCTGTCGACCTGGACGTCGAACAGCGTGAGGTGCTTCGGGCCAAGTTCGGCCTGCGCGAAACGTTCGTGCTGTATTCAGGTGGTGCTGACGAGCGTAAGAACCTGCCGCGGCTGATCGAGGCATTCGCCAGCATCAAGGCAGAAGTGGGTGATACCCAGTTGGTGTTCGCTGGCAAAATGCCGCAATACCACGTCGACAAATACCGTGAACATGCGTTGGCTCAAGGGCTCAGCGGCGACGACCTGGCCTTTACCGGGTTCGTGACCGATGCCGAGTTGCGCGGTTTGTACAACATTTGCCAGCTGTATGTGTTCCCTTCGTGGCACGAAGGTTTCGGCCTGCCACCGCTGGAGGCAATGAAGTGCGGTGCAGCCGTGATCGGCGCCGACACCTCCAGCGTGCCAGAGGTGATCGGCTGGGATGACGCGATGTTCAACCCACGCAGCACCGAAGCGATAGCCGCGAAACTGCGCAAGGCGCTGTTAGACGAGGCATTCCGTGCAGCGTTGGCCGCCCATGGCCTGCAGCGGGCTGAACGGTTCTCCTGGGACCATACTGGGCGAGCGGCGGTAGTGGCGTTCGAAAAAGCACTGGAAGGTGGTGGCCGAGTAGCGGGTACAGTGGCAACTGTGCACGATAACCTGCAGGCCTTGATCGACACCTTGGGCAGCGGCGGCTACCTGCGCAGCGACAATATGCATGTCGAGCGGTTGGCTAAAGCCATCGATTATTCCGTGCAGGGGCCAGCCGGTACGCCTCACTTGTTCGTGGATATCTCCGAGCTGAGCAAGCATGACGGCAAAAGCGGTATTCAGCGCGTAGTGCGCAGCATACTGTTCGAATGGTTGACCAATCCGCCACCGGGTTACCAGGTCAAGCCTGTCTACACCCTGGCCGGTGAGCCGTTCTATAGGCATGCCAATCAGTTCACCGCCAAGTTCCTTGGTCGTGAGCCGCAGGTTACCTTGGCCGACGAAGCTATCAGCTATCGTGCCGGCGATGTTTACCTGGGGCTGGATCTACTGATGGACGTACTTCCGCACAAAACCGCTTACTTTGATGCCATGCGCAACCATGGAGTCAGTATTCTCTTTGTGGTCTACGACCTGCTGATCTTGCAGCTACCTCACTGTTTCGTCGATAGCCTGCAGGCGCACTATCAGAAGTGGATCGACTGCGTGACGAGATACGACGGTGCCATTTGTATCTCCCAGGCGGTGGCGGATGAACTGCAGGCCTGGGTGACCACACACGCGCCGCCCCGGAACAGGCCGTTGAGCATCGGTGCATTCCACCTCGGGGCCGACATTGATCAGTCGATGCCTTCCAAAGGCGTTCCGGAGGACCCATCGATGCGTCTTGAAGCATTGGCCGCTAATCCGACGTTCCTGATGGTAGGTACGCTGGAGCCGCGTAAAGGCCATGCCCAGACACTGGAGGCCTTCGAACTTATGTGGGCGAGGGGCATGCAGGTTAATCTGGTCATTGTTGGCAAGCACGGCTGGTTAGTGGACGAGCTGGCCGACAAACTTGGCAACCATCCAGAGCGCGGTAAGCGGCTACTCTGGCTCGCAGGCGCCAGTGACGAGTATCTGGAGCATCTTTACAAGGCTTCGGACTGCTTGATCGCCGCCTCTTATGGCGAAGGGTTCGGCCTGCCCTTGATCGAGGCGGCGCAACATGAGCTGCCCATCATCGCCAGAGACTTGCCGGTATTCCGCGAGGTAGCAGGTGAGCATGCCTGGTTCTTCGAGGGGCATGTAACTAGTGAGATCGCGGACCGAATCACGGCGTGGCTTGCGCTGTTCGAACAGGGCGAACATCCACAATCCAAGCATATGCCTTGGCTGACGTGGAAGGGCAGTGCGCAGCAACTGACTGCAGCAATCGATAAGTGCGCGTTCTAACGCGCCGTCAACCGAGTATTTGGGGCATCTGTCAATGGGTTCAAAGCTTAGTTCAACGGGGAGTGCAGGCCTTGCGTTAGCGTTGGCCATCGCGCTTTGGTTTATCTGGCATCACTTCCCGGCTGGGTTCGTCGCGGGTACTTCATCGTACTGGCAGTCTGACGTTGAGGATGTCACGCAGTATTTGGCGGGGTTTCACGCTTTCTTCAGCGCGCCTTTCCAATACCCGCTGCTGGCTTTCGACAGCATCAACTATCCGCAGGGCACCCGTGCCACGTTCATGGACACGATTCCCCTGTATGCCCTACTGCTGAAAGTGCTGGTGCCTGGCAGCCAAGCACCGTTTAATCCATACGGCGTCTGGGTAGCGCTGGCCTTCATTGGGCAGGCAGTGTGCGGCTGGTGGCTCTTGCGCGAACTGCAAGTCAAGTCCTGGCTTGGCTTGGGGGCGCTTGTCGTCTGCCTGTTGGTGTTTCCGGCTTTCACCGCCAGGGTCACACATATCTCGTTAATGACCCACTGGATGCTGCTTGGCTCACTGGCCCTCTATTTTCGGGGCAAGCGTGTTGGCCAATTGCCGCTGGCGAGTTGGACCGTACTGCTAGTTGCTGGCTTCTACATCAACGTCTACCTGTACGTGATGGCGAGCGCCATCTACGTAGCCAGTTGGCTGAGCAAACCCGGTAAGTACACCCTTAAAGACCTGCCGCGCGCATTGCTGCCATTCCTGCTCGTTGCCACCAGCCTGTTCGTGACCGTGTTCCCAATGGACTCGGGCAACGTAGCCAAGGAGAGCGGTTTCGGCACCTTCTCGATGAACCTGCTAGCACCTTTTTCCGGTGGCACGTTCCTCCCGATCGCCAATGCTGAAATGCCTGGCCAGTATGAAGGGTTCAACTACCTGGGGCTGGGAGTGCTGCTCGCATTGCTGGCTGCGGTGTTGCTAGGCGGGCGGACGCTGTTGCAGTGGGCGAAGGAAAACTGGGCGCTGAACCTAGTCATGCTGGGTTTCAGCATCTATGCGCTGTCCGATACCCTGTACCTGGGAACGCACCAAGTTCTGGCGTTTCATTACCCTGCATTCCTGGAACCCATTACCAGCCAATTCCGCGCCTCGGGCCGCTTCTTCTGGCCAGTGGGGTATGCGCTGACGCTGTTGGCGCTGGTGGTGTTGTACCGCAAGCTAAATGGCAAGCTGTTTGCTGTTGCCATGGTGGCACTGATCGGCGTGCAGGTTGCTGATATGTCGATCCAGCGCCATCGTCTGATTGATATTGCCAAGCGCACGGCGACCCCGGTACTTGACCAGGCAGCTTGGGCGCGGCAAACAGCAGGCGGCATCAACTACCTGTACTTCTTCCCCAAATTCCGCTGTGGCCGCTCGGACCTCATTCTGAGCACATTGATGCCGACCATGCGCTATGCAGTGGACCACGGGCTCAAAATCAACACCGGCTACGTGGCACGTGCGAATTCAGACTGCGCTCTGCAGAGCACTGCTGCCGAAATCGCATCGTCGCGATTCGATCAGTCGGTCTACGTGTTTGTAAAAGGCGACTTCCCACAAGTGGAACAGGCGAAAGCCTTGTTCCCTGCCGATCATCAACCGGTTTGCACCGAGGTCGACTTCGCCCATGTCTGCCGCTTCGGCCAGTTGGAGAACAGCGGGTTATGAATACTCAAAGGCGCAAGGTGTCGCTGATATCGCCGTTCTATAACGAAGGGAAAGGCGTGCAGGCGTTCTTCGAGCGCGTGGGCGAACTGGCCGCCCAGCTACAGCCTCGCTATGATTTCGAGGTGATCGCCATCAACGATGGCAGCCGCGACGATACCTATGCGCAACTGGTTCAAGCGCAAAGGGTTCATCCTTATCTGACGATCATCGACCTGTCGCGCAACTTTGGGAAAGAGGCCGCCATTTCGGCAGGGCTGGACTATGCGACGGGCGACGCCGTCGTGCCCATTGACGCTGACTTGCAGCACCCGCCAGAAGTGGTAGCGCAGTTGATCGAGAAATGGGAGGAGGGCGCTGAAGTCGTACTGGCCAAACGCATTGACCGTGAAACCGACCGGCCGATCCAGAAGTTCACGGCCAACGGTTTTTACCGCTTGCACAACGCAATTTCAGACATCCGTATACCACCGGACGTCGGCGATTTTCGGCTGATGGACCGCAAGGTGGTGCAGGCATTGAAAACCTTGCCAGAAAGCCGGCGGTTCATGAAAGGCCTGTTCGCTTGGGTGGGCTTCCATTCAGTGACCGTGGAGTATCAGGTAGCACCGAGGGAGCATGGCACCACCAGCTTCAATACCTGGAAGCTTTGGAATTTCGCCATCGAGGGTATCACCAGCTACAGTTCGGCACCGTTGCGCGTCTGGACCTACCTAGGCTGTGCGGTGTCGTCCATAGCATTTATCTACGCGGTCTACCTGCTGATCAAAACCCTGTGCTTCGGCGCCGACACTCCTGGTTACGCCTCGCTGATGATCACCATCCTTTTTGCAAGTGGCGTGCAACTGATTGGCATTGGTGTGCTGGGCGAGTACGTCGGCAGGATTTTCGCCGAATCGAAACGCCGGCCGGTGTACATTGTGCGCGACGTGGTCACGCCTGACCCATGAGGCTAATCAGAAAATATCAACAATTTCTGTGTTTTGCTGTGGTGGGCGTAGCCAATACTACCGTGCACGCAGGCATCGTCGTTTTGCTGATGGAAACCCTGGCTCCGCCAGCGGCCATCGCCAACGGCGCTGCATTCGTTTTTGCCAATTTAATGTCCTACACCCTCAACAGCCGCTTCACCTTCAGGTCGCCAATGAGTTTTTTTGGCTATCGGCGCTTCCTGCTGGTGTCACTGGTGTCGCTTGCACTCACGCTGCTGATCACTTCAGCGGTTGAGTACGCTGGTTTGCATTATGTCGTCGGCTTGTTAATGGTGATTTTCATCGTTCCAGTGTTGAATTTCCTGGTGATGAAAATATGGGCTTTCGCCCCGTCGAGGGACTGATGGCGGGGGGCGCTGTGTTTCGTGTGGTGAAACACGGCACATCAACAATCAAGTCTTGAAGAAACAGGTACTAGTGAACATGACCGGCCAGCAACAGCAAAACCTGCCGAGCGCAAGCAGTCAGAATGCGGCGGAAGGCCAAAGCAGGATCGCCGTGGTAATCCCTTCGTACAAAGTGATCGCGCACATCCTGGGTGTGATCGCCGAAATCGGACCTGAAGTGGAGCGCATTTACGTCGTCGACGACTGCTGCCCTGAGGGATCAGGCAGTTATGTGGAGCAAAACTGCACTGACCCGCGTGTGGTCGTGCTACGCAACCCTGAAAACCAAGGGGTTGGCGGTGCGGTGATGACTGGATACCAGGCGGCAGTGAGTGAGGGCATCGACGTCATCGTTAAGATAGATGGCGACGGGCAAATGGACCCAGGCCTACTGATGAACTTCGTCACCCCGATTCTTGAGGGCGCGGCCGACTACACCAAAGGGAACCGTTTCTACGATCTTGAGGAAATTCGCGCCATGCCGCGGATTCGGTTATTCGGCAACGCCGTGCTGTCGTTCATGACCAAGTTTTCTTCAGGTTATTGGGATTTGTTCGACCCTACCAACGGTTACACCGCCATCCACCGTGATGTTGCTCGCCATTTGCCATTTGGCAAAATCAGCCGCCGCTACTTCTTTGAAACCGACATCCTGTTCCGCCTGAATACGCTGCGTGCGGTGGTGGTTGACGTGCCCATGGACGCCAAGTACGGGGACGAAGTCAGCAACCTGAAGATTTCGAAGATCGTCGGTGAGTTCCTTGCCAAGCACGTGCGCAACTTCGGGAAGCGGGTTTTCTACAATTACTACCTGCGTGACATGTCGCTGGCTTCGCTGGAATTGCCTGTCGGTGTGCTGATGTTGATCTGGGGTGTACTGTTCGGCGCCTCGCACTGGGCGTCGTCCATCTACACCGGCGTGGCGAATTCGGCGGGCACAGTCATGCTGTCGGCCTTACCCATTTTCCTGGGTATCCAATTTATTCTGGCGTTCCTTGGACAGGACATTGCTTCCGTGCCTAGACGTCCGTTCCACCTTTCACGCTTGAAATCCAAAACTAAGCCAGGTGCCGGCCGATGATGTACGCCATTGCCATTCTGTGCGTTCTAGGCATCGCCTCGGGTCAGATCATGTTCAAGTTGAGCGCCAGCGCAATGCAGCGTGCTGGCACTATCTTCGACCTCAAGACATTGATGATTCTTGGCTCGGCTTTCGCTCTCTATGGCATCACCACCATTGCTTGGGTGTGGGTGCTGCAGAAAATCGAGTTGGGAAAAGCTTACCCACTGATGGCCTTGGCCTTCGTGCTGGTGCCGATCGGCAGCCACTTCATCTTGGGGGAGCGTTTTCAGGTTCAGTATTTCATCGGCGTGGCGTTCATCATGTTTGGCATTGTGCTGGCCGTGAAATCCTGAAGGCCCATGCCCCGTTTCACCGGTGCTGCCGTTTTGCATAGAAGGGAAGAAGATATGCTGTCAACAAACGGGTCGCGCTTCGGCGCATCCGCGGCCGTCATAGGCATCATGGCGCTGACGTTGGTGCTGCTGTTGTTGCGCAACAGCGGTGTTTACCCCACCGTGTTCGGTGACGAATACAGTTACAGTTCGATGTCGCGCTTGATGCCATTGTCGGCAGCGTCGATTCCTAATTATCTGTACCTGTCGATCTATCGCGCCACACTGATGTGCGGTGACGGCTTCATGAACTGCACGAAGCTGCTCAATGTGCTGTTCTTCGTTGCTTCTGCGCCGTTCATCTACCTCACAGCCCGCCGTTACTGCAGCAAAACGGTAGCGGTGGTGATCGTAGGTTTGGGCATGCTGGGGCCGATCAACGGGTATACCGCGTACTTCATGCCTGAAGCGTTGTTCTTCCTGACGTTCTGGATCAGCGTTTGCTACTTCCTGAGTTTGGATGCCCGCGCATCACTCCAGCAATGGGCCTTGTTCGGCTTCATCATGGGCTGTGCGTCGTTGGTCAAGCCCCATGCGATGTTCGTGATTCCCGCGTTTTGCCTGTGCATCATGTTCTTCGCCTACAAGAGCGTTGACAACTGGTTCACCACGGGCGCGAAGAGCGCCGTGGTATTCGTCCTGACCATGATGCTCACCAAGTGGGGGTTCAGCTTTGCGGTGGCCGGTAAGGCAGGCCTCACGCTGTTTGGTAATTTCTACGCCTCGACGCTCGAATCCAATGCCTCCAGCTTGCAGCGGTATCTGGATATCTTGCTGGCGGCACCTCACATTGCCTCGGGGCATCTGCTGGGCAATACAGTGATGTTCGGCTGCGCTCTGGCGGTACTGCTGTGCGCAGGTTTCAGGTCGCTGGTAAGCAAAGGCCTGACGAACGAAGACAAGCTTGCCTTCTGCGCATTGTTCCTGCTGTTGAACCTGGTGGCCGTGGTGGCCTTGTTCTCGGCTTCCGTGGCCGGCTCTAACGCCATCGAAACCGCGCTGCGCTTGCACATGCGCTACTACGATTTCATTTTCCCTCTATTGTTCATCGCCGCTGGCGCACAGTTGAACTCAGTGCAGTCGCTGCACCGCCACCTTAAACTGGCCGTCGTGCTGGCCGTGGCAGCAGCGATCATCTATGCCGGCATTACCCGGATGCACCCTTTCACCCTGAGCTTCATCGATAACCCGGAGCTACGCGGGTACACTTTGAACAAGAAAGTGTTTGTACCACTGGCGCTGCTTTCGCTGGCCTGCGTGGTGCTCTGGTACCGACAGCCACGCCGGGGCATCAGTTTGTTCTTGTTTGTTTACCTGCCGCTGTCGGTACTGGTGACGGCGGTTACCACCAATGCCTCGGTTCGCGATCGACTAGAGCCTGATACCTACGACAAAGCCGGCCAGTTTGCCCGCCAGTACCTACCATTGGCCGAGCGTTCCCAGTTGTTGGTTGTAGGTGATAATCCAGCATCGATACTGCGCGCGCTTTTCTGGGTGGAAGACCTTAACGCCGGCCCAGACCTCAGCTACAAGCCTGGGGTTGTGTACACTGCCGCGCAGACCCCCGCCGATAAGAAGTGGATTTTGGTGGTGGGCGATGTGCAATTTGCCAAGGGCGACTTCAAGGTACTCAAGCTCAACGGTTTCTCGCTGGCGAGAAAGGTACCCAATCAGTACCCGATCGTGCTTGATTTTCGCAGCAGTATGTTGCCAGAGTCGATAGATAACCTTGCCGGTATGTCCCATGCGGAAAGCTGGGGTGCTTGGTCGGACGCCGAAGAAGTAGTGGTCGAGTTTGCGCGGCCGTTGCCCAAGGTATTCGACTTGAGCTTGAATGCAAAGGCCTATGGCCCTAACACTGGCAAGGCTTTTGCGATCAAGGTCGATGGCCAGGTTTACCCGCTGACCCTCAATGGTGAAATGGCGCCTTATACCATTCGCATCAACAACCCTGATGAGGAAAGCAAGCTGGTGATCAAGGTGCCTGCAGCAGTATCGCCACAACAGCTGGGCGTGAGCACCGACTCGCGGCTGCTAGGCATGGGTGTTGACCAATTCACGATCACCCCGGTGCAATAAGCAATTAGCCAGCTGGCGCGAAGTACGCGCCGGCTGGCCGAGCACATTCGCTAAGACCCCACCCGAGGCTGGCATTCTTTCAGCCAACACCCAGTCAGTGGGTTGGCTAAATTTCTTGGGGGCCGAGTAACGGGCAGCCCTTCTTATCCCGCCGTAGTGCGCCCCTTGTATCGAAGGCAGGGCGGTGGCCACCCTGCCTGTTTGGGCTTAGTGCTTCATCCCGGCCTCGGCATCATCCATCAGCGCCTTGGCCAGCGCACCGAGGTAGTAGGCGGCCCACACTAGCTTGGGGTTTTCATCCATCAGGCCGCTGACGGTGAGTTCCTGCGCATAGCCCATCAGCTCGGACGCCTGTTCACGGGCGTGCTGGCAGGGGATGCCGGGTTCGATGCGGAACAATGGGTGGGTTTGGTTTTCGCCCTGATAGAACTTGGTTTTGCCAACGGTGCATGGCGTGTTATCTGTGGTCATCATTGAATCTCCCTGAAATTTCACGTGCCCGCGATGGCCCTTTGCACTACAGGCCAACCCTGTAGGAGCGGGCTTGCCCCGCGAAAGGGCCATCCCAAGCAACCCATCACTAAACCGTTACTGCAGGTTTCGAGGCCCCACGGGCATCTGCACCTGAATCAAGGCCTGCTCCAGCAGCGCCCGCAACGCCTCCATTTCATGCATGGAAGCCATCATCAGAATCGAAGCCGGTGACTTGGGTTGTAACAGCAGGGCCTGATGCACGACGGTGGCTGCGCACAGGGCGTAGTCCGTGGCTTGGATCAGGGTGTCTTCGAGGGAGTGAAGATCGTGGGGTGGATCGGGGACAATCTTTAGCATTGCGTACGTCCTTTTATCGAAGCCTTCACCTGCCTGCTGTCAAACAGAAGGGTGGCAGCTGTACGTGGGTTGACAGACCGGCGGACATAGCAAGTTCCGGCGCACGCAAGCGTGCCCGCACGTACAGCCGCCATGAAGGCGACTGCCACTATGTACCGTTACAGCCTGTCAAAGCTGTGTCGCTGAATCTCAACGACACCCCGAGACTAGGGTAAGCGCTCCATGAACCCCACATTCAAAGCGCTCAACTGATCCCGGATGCTGTGCTCCCGATTTCTTTCCGGAGCCCGCCGACCATGATGCGACCCGACGCCAAAGTCGAAACAGTCTACCTCTA